>DATLJF010000164.1:0-11913 GCA_035539015.1 Stenotrophomonas sp.
CTCGGTGATTTCCGAGACCACGCGGATGGTGTACGGGAAGGCTTCGATCGTCGGCATCACCGCCAGCACGCCGCGCTTGGCGAGGCGGCCGTGGCCGATTTCGCGACGCTTCGGCGCGCCGAAACGGCCGCACTCACCGACCGAGTAGGGCGGGAAGTTGTAATGGAACAGGAAGTTTTCCTTGTACTCGCCGGAGACCGCGTCGATCACCTGGCCGTCGCGCGCGGTGCCCAGGGTGATGGTGACGATGGCCTGGGTCTCGCCGCGGGTGAACAGCGCCGAGCCGTGGGTGCGCGGCAGCACGCTGGTCTTGACCGAGATCGGACGCACGGTGTCCAGGGCGCGGCCGTCAATGCGGACCTTGGTGTCGAGCACCGAGTCGCGCATGGTGCGGTATTCCAGCTCGCCGAATTCCTTCGACAGCTCGGCCGGGTTCCAGCCCTCGGCGGCGACACGGCCGGCCAGGGTCTCGACCACGTCCTTCTTGATCGAAGCGATCGCGTCGCGGCGCTGCAGCTTGTCGCGCACCTGGAAGGCCTCGGCCAGACGGCCGCCGACGGCTTCCTTCAGCGCCGAGATCAGCGCTTCGTTCTTGGCCGGGGCGACCCAGGTGCTCGGCTTGGTGCCGGCTTCCACGGTCAGCTCGTTGATCGCGTTGATCGCGACCTGCATGGCGCGGTGGCCGAAGGTCACGGCGCCGAGCATCACTTCTTCGGACAGCAGCGCAGCTTCGGACTCGACCATCAGCACCGCATTGGCGGTACCGGCCACGACCAGCTCCAGCTGCGAATCCTTCAGCTCGGTGGTGCTCGGGTTGAGGATGTACTCACCGTTCTTGTAGCCGACCTTGACCGCGGCGATCGGGCCCGCGAACGGGGTGCCGGCCAGCGCCAGCGCCGCCGAGGCGCCGATCATCGCCGGGATATCGCCGTCCACTTCCGGGTTCAGCGACATCAGGGTGGCAATGATCTGGACTTCGTTCTTGTAGTCCTCCGGGAACAGCGGACGGATCGGCCGGTCAATCAGGCGCGAAATCAGCGTTTCTTTTTCGGTCGCGCGGCCTTCGCGCTTGAAGAAGCCACCCGGGATACGGCCGCCGGCGTAGAACTTTTCCTGGTAATCGACCGTCAGCGGGAAGAAGTCCTGGCCTTCGCGCGCGCTCTTGGCGGCGACGGCAGTGACCAGCAGTACGGTGTCGTCCATCTTGACGATGACGGCGCCACCGGCCTGGCGAGCGACTTCGCCCGTCTCAAGCGTGACGGTGTGCTTGCCGTACTGGAAGGTTTTGGTGATTTTTGCCACGGGGGTTTTCCTTGGGGATAGCTTTCTTCGGAAGGACCGCGTTCGACCCTTGCCGAAAGCGGGCGGCCGGGCGGATCGGCCATGACACGAAACTCTTAAAAAAAACCGCGGCGCATCACTGCGCCGCGGAGGTATTCGATTAGCGACGCAGGCCCAGTTTCTCGATCAGGGACTTGTAGCGCTCGCCGTCTTTCTTCTTGAGGTAGTCCAGCAGGCTGCGGCGGCGGTTGACCATCTGCAGCAGGCCGCGGCGGCTGTGGTGGTCCTTCTTGTGGGCCTTGAAGTGACCGGTCAGCTGCTCGATGCGGGCGGTCAGCAGGGCGACCTGGACTTCCGGCGAACCGGTGTCAGCGGCGCTGCGCTTGTTGTCTTCAATGACTTTCTGGGTGTCGATCGACATGGTGTTTTCTCTGTGATGCGGGGTCGGCAGGAACGCGCTAGGGGCGCACCACCTGACTCGCCGTTTGCTAAGGAATGCGCGTGCTGCGCGAGATGCCTGAAAAGGCCGCGAAATTGTACCGGCCAGGGGCGCTGCGAACAAGGTCGGGCTTTGCACGCCCCCGTTCAGGCATTGAACAAGCGCTGCGGCGCCAGCAGCCCGGTCTCGTCGACCCGGCCCAAACCGGAGGGCTGGCCGTCCGCACCGAACACCGCCACCTCGCCCACCGGGAAGGCCACATCGCGTAGCCGCTGGCCCATGCGAAAGCGCCTGGCCGGCTCTTCTTCGAGATCCACGCGCGGGAAATCCGCCAGCCCGGCCGCCAACGGCAGCAACAGCGACTCCGCCGCCTCGCCGGCCGCCAGGCGGGCTTCCAGGTCCGCCAGCGTGCACATGGCCGGGGTCCGGAACGGCTCCACCCACAGCCGCCGCAGGCTGGCGATATGCGCACCGCAGCCCAGCGCTTCGCCGAGGTCGCGGGCCAGGCTGCGAATGTAGGTACCCGAGCCGCAGGTGACCCGCAGTCGCAGCGTCGCGCCGGCCAGCTCAAGGATCTCGATCGCCTGGACCTCGACCTCGCGCTCCGGCGCTTCGATTGCCTCGCCGCGCCGGGCCTTGGCGTACAGCGGCTCGCCGCCCTGCTTCAGGGCCGAGTAGATCGGCGCACGCTGGCGGATGCGCCCGGTCAGCGGGACCAGCGCTGCGGCGATCGTGGCCAGGTCCAGCGCCGGCACCGGGCGCTCACGCAGGATCGCGCCGTCGGCGTCATCGGTATCCGTGGTGACGCCCAGCACGATCCCGGCGTCATAAGCCTTGGCCGATCCCAGCAGCAGGCCGGCGATCTTGGTCGCCTCGCCGAAGCACAGCGGCAGCAGCCCGGTGGCCAGCGGGTCGAGCGAGCCGGTGTGGCCGCCCTTCTCCGCTCGCAGCAACCGACGCGCAGCCTGCAGGGCCTGGTTCGAGCTCAGGCCGGCAGGCTTGTCCAGCAGCAGGATGCCGTCGAGGCGACGGTAGGGAATTCGAGACATGGTCTGACCGGTTGTAGGAGCGGCTTCAGCCGCGACCGTGGATCATCGGCGTGCGGAAGGTTGACCGCGACCGGACAGTGTCGGGGCTGAAGCCCCTCCTACAAGGGAACTCAATCTTCCGGGGTTTCATCGGCCGGCGGCGCCGGCAGATCGCGCAGCAGGTTATCGATGCGCTCGCCGCGGTCGACCGAGTCGTCGTAGTGGAAATGCAACTCGGGCACGTGGCGCAGCTTCATCGCACGCGCCAGCTGCATGCGCAGTTCGTAGGCGATCAGCTTCAGGCCCTTCATCGCCTCGGCCGAGCGTTCCTGCTGCAGCGCGGTGACGAAGACCTTGGCATGGGCCAGGTCGCGGGTGATCTCGACGTCGGAAACGCTGACCGACGGCAGGCCGTGTTCACGCACGGCCACATGCACCAGAGTGCCGAGTTCGCGGCGCAACTGGGCCGAGACGCGGTCGGTGCGGTGGAAAGATTTGGTAGGCATGGCAATGGCGCTCGCTATGGGGGCATCGGTGGAGGGAACTGGATCCGGGCCGCTTCAGCGACCCGGATCTGCATTCCCCGATTCCGCGCTTACAGCGTGCGCGGCACCTCGATGCGTTCGAAGCATTCGATCTGGTCGCCGGCCTTGACGTCGTTGTAGGCCTTCACGCCGATACCGCACTCGGTACCGTTGCGGACCTCCTCGACGTTCTCCTTGAAGCGACGCAGCGATTCCAGCTCGCCTTCGAACACCACGGTGTTGTCGCGCAGCACGCGGATCGGCTTGGAGCGCTTGACCACGCCCTCGATGACCATGCAGCCTGCGACGGCGCCGAACTTCGAGCTGCGGAACACATCGCGCACCTGCGCGATACCGATGATTTCTTCGCGGATCTCCACGCCCAGCAAGCCGGACGCCACCTGCTTCACCTGGTCGATCACGTCATAGATGATCGAGAAGTAGCGCAGGTCCACGCCGTTGGCTTCGATGATCTTGCGCGCCGAAGCGTCGGCACGCACGTTGAAGCCGATGACCGTGGCCTTGGAGGCGAACGCCGAGTTGGCGTCGGACTCGGTGATGCCGCCGACACCGGAGTGGATCACGTTGATGCGGATATCGTCGTTGGACAGCGCGACCAGGGCCTGGCTCAGGGCCTGCACCGAACCCTGCACGTCAGCCTTGATCACCAGGTTCAGCACCTGCTGACCTTCGCCCTTGCCCATCTGCGCCAGGATGTCTTCCATGCGGTTGCCCGCCGAAGCCACCAAGCGCGACTCGCGGCGCTTGGTTTCGCGCTGCTGCGCCACGTCCTTGGCCAGGCGCTCGTCCTCGACCACGACGAAGTCGTCGCCGGCATCGGGCACGCCCGACAAGCCGAGCACCTGCACCGGAATCGACGGGCCTGCGGCCTCCGGCTGGTTGCCGGTCTCGTCGAACAGGGCGCGCACGCGGCCGTACTGCACGCCGCACACCAGGTAGTCGCCCTTCTTCAGCTGGCCCTGCTGCACCAGCACCGTGGCCACCGGGCCGCGGCCCTTGTCCAGCGAGGACTCGATCACCGTGCCGCTGGCGCGGCCTTCCGGCACCGCCTTGAGCTCGAGCACTTCGGCCTGCAGCGAGATCGCATCCAGCAGGGTGTCCACGCCCAGGCCGGTCTTGGCCGAGACTTCGACGAACTGGGTGTCGCCACCGAATTCTTCGGCGACCACGTTTTCGGCCAGCAGCTCGTTCTTCACGCGCAGCGGGTCGGCACCGGACTTGTCCATCTTGTTGACCGCCACGATCAGCGGTACGCCCGCCGCCCTGGCGTGCTGCACCGCTTCACGGGTCTGCGGCATGACGCCGTCGTCGGCCGCCACGACCAGCACCACGATGTCGGTCAGCTTGGCGCCACGCGCGCGCATCGAGGTGAAGGCCGCATGGCCCGGGGTGTCGAGGAAGCTGATGACGCCCTTCGGGGTTTCGACGTGGTACGCGCCGATGTGCTGGGTGATGCCGCCGGCTTCGCCCGAGGCGATCTTGGTGCGGCGGATGTAGTCCAGCAGCGAGGTCTTGCCGTGGTCGACGTGGCCCATGATGGTGACCACCGGCGGACGCGGACGCGCCTCGCCCTGGGTTTCTTCCGAATGCGCCAGCAAGGCGTCTTCGAAGTCGCCACTGCCGGCGCGCACGGCCTTGTGGCCGAGCTCTTCGGTGATCAGCACCGCGGTTTCATGGTCGATGCTCTGGGTGATGGTGGCCATCACGCCCATCTTGAACAACGCCTTGACCACGTCGCCGCCCTTGAGCGCGAGCTTCTGCGCCAGGTCGGCCACGGTGATCGTGTCGCCGATGGCGACCTCGCGCACGACCGGTGCGGTCGGGCGTTCGAAGCCATGGGCGGTGCCGCCGCCGCGCTGCATGTCGCCACCACGGCGACCGCCGCTGGACGGCTTGGGCTTGCCACGCACGTTGGTACGGCGCGCGCGGTCGGCGGCCGACAGGTGCAACTGGCCAGCGAAGCGCTTGGTGGCATCGTCGTCCTCGACGCCCGCGACCATCGCGTGCGAGCCGCGGGTCTTGTGGCGCGGGGCATTGCGGTCATCGGCACGCGGCGGCGCCGGACGTGCCGGGGCCGGCGGCGCCGGGCGCACGACGCGGGCCGGGGTGGCCGGGCGGGCGGCGCCAGCATCGGCGGTAGCGGCCGGGGCCGGCGCGGCAGCCGCTTCGGCGGCCTTGCGCTCGGCTTCGACGCGGTCGCGCGCGGCCTGCTCCTGTTCGCGCTTGCGCGCCAGTTCCTCGGCGCGTGCGCGGTCCACTTCGGCCAGGTGCTGCTGTTCGGCGAGGTTGCGCGCGCGTGAGGCTTCAAGCTTGCGCAGGATCTCGGCGCGCTCGTCGTTGACGCCACCCGACGGTGCGGACGGCGCGCGCGGGGCAGCTGCCGGCGCAGCGGGAGCCGCGCTAGGCGTCGGTGCTGGTGCTGGTGCCGGCGTCGCGGCGACAGGCGCCACCTCAGTCTCCGGGGCCTTCACGTAGGTACGCTTCTGCCGCACTTCCACGTTCACCGTGGTCTTGCTGCGACCGGCGCTTACCGTCACTTCCTGCAGCTTGCGCCGGTTCAAGGTGATCTTCTTCGGCGCCTCGCCCTCGGCCTCGGCCGGGACCTCGGACTTGCCGTGGGTACGGCGCAGGAAGCCGAGAAGCTTCATCTTCTCGGTGCTGGTCACGACCTGGTCGGGACCGCTGAACTTCATGCCGGCGGTGGCCAGCTGTTCCAGCAGTTTCTCGACCGGCGTGTTGACCAGTTCGGCAAGCTTACGGATGGTGGTTTGCTGCGACATTCGGATCCTATGATCTGGTTGGCGCCCCCTCGCCCAGAGCAAGGGAAGCGCAGATTCTAAGCCCTGATCGGTTCAGGGCGCGTTTCATCGCCGGCTCATTCGCCGCGCTCCAAGCGGGCGATCTCCTCGGCGCGGGCTGACAGGATCAGCGCGGCGGCGCGCTGGGCGGTCATGCCCTCGATTCCGAAATCGACGATTTCATCGGCGGCCAGGTCGGACAGGTCCTCGCTGGTGCGCACGCCATGGCTGGCCAGGGCGTAGGCGGTGGCCTCGTCCATGCCTTCCAGGGCCAACAGGTCCTCGGCCGGCTGGTGCTCGTCCAGGACTTCTTCCTCGGCCAGGGCGGCATTGAGCAGGGCGTCGCGGGCGCGGGCGCGCAGTTCCTCGACGATGTCCTCGTCAAAGCCCTCCACCGCCAGCAGCTCGCCGACCGGCACGTAGGCGATTTCCTCGACCGTGCTGAAGCCTTCGGCCACCAGGATGCCAGCGATTTCCTCGTCGACCTCGAGCTTTTCCATGAACAGCTGGCGAGCCGCGGCCTGCTCGGCCTCGCTCTTGGCCTGGACCTGGTCGGCGGTCATCACGTTGAGCTGCCAGCCAGTCAGGCGGCTGGCCAGGCGCACGTTCTGGCCGCCCTTGCCGATCGCCTGGGCCAGGCGGTCTTCGGCCACGGCCAGGTCCATCGAATGCTTTTCTTCATCGACGATGATCGACTGCACTTCGGCCGGGGCCATGGCGTTGATGACGAAGTTGGCCGGGTTCTCGTTCCACAGCACGATGTCCACGCGCTCGCCATTGAGCTCGTTGGACACGGCCTGCACGCGCGAGCCGCGCATGCCGATACAGGCGCCGATCGGATCGGTGCGGCTGTCGTGGGCGATCACCGCGATCTTGGCGCGGTCGCCCGGATCGCGGGCACAGCCCTTGATCTCGACCAGGCCCTGGCCGACTTCCGGCACTTCGAGCTTGAACAGCTCGATCATGAATTCGGGCGCGGCGCGGCTGATGAACAGCTGCGGGCCACGCGGTTCCGAGCGCACCTCGGCCAGGTAGCCGCGGACGCGGTCGCCGGCGCGCAGGACGTCGCGCGGGATGCCCTTGTCCTTGGGGATGAAGCCTTCGGCGTTGCCGCCGAGGTCGACATAAATATTGCCGCGCTCGGCACGCTTGACCACGCCGGTGATCAACTCGCCCACGCGGTCCTTCCAGGCGTCCACGACCTGCTGGCGCTCGGCCTCGCGCACGCGCTGGACGATGACCTGCTTGGCGGCCTGGGCAGCGATGCGGCCGAAGTCGGGATTTTCGATCTGCTCTTCGATGTAGTCGCCGATTTCCACGCCGTCGGCTTCATCGACCGCGTCCATCATGCGGATCTGGCGATCCGGCGAATCCATCACCACATCGTCGGCCACCACTTCCCAGCGGCGGTAGGTTTCGTAATTGCCGTCCTTGTGGTCGATCGACACGCGGGTCAGTACGTCCTGGTCGGGGTAGCGCTTCTTCGCCGCCGAAGCCAGCGCGGCTTCGATCGCTTCGAAGATCACTTCACGCGGTACGCCTTTTTCATTGGCCACCGCGTCCACTACCAGCAAAAGTTCCTTGCTCATTTGGTCACTCCGCGCGCGGCTTCTTGGCCGCCGACTCGTTGGATGGTTTCTTGTTGCCCTGGCCCGGCTTCTTCGGACCCGGCTTGTTCGGTTTTTGCGGCGCCAGCCCCAGCGCGACCCAGTCGGGCAGGATCCGCGCCTTGTCGATGTTGTCGAAGGCCAACACGATGTCGGCGCCCTCCACGGCCAACACGACTTCGCCGGCGGCCTCGTCGACCCGCACGATCTCGCCCTGCAGGCGGCGGCGATTGTTCTGCGCCAGCTTCAGCGTGACCTTGACCGACTCGCCGGCATGGCGGCCGAACTGGGCCAGGGTGAACAGCGGCCGGTCCACGCCTGGCGAGGAAACTTCCAGGGTGTAGTTGCCGCTGATCGGATCTTCGACATCCAGCTGCGCCGACACTTCACGGCTGACGCGCTCGCAATCGTCGATGTTGACCATGCGCTCGGGCTGTTCGGCCAGCGGCACGTCGATATACAGGCGCAAGGTTGCGCTGCCCGGCGCCGGCAGGTACTCGGCGCCCAACAGCTCCAGCCCCAACGCCTCGACGGTGGGTGCCAGCAGGTCGGCGATTTCAGTTGCCTTGTCGCTCACAGCTGCCCTCGTTAAATGGGGATGGGCCCGGCGGAACTCCAGCCCCGGGAAAACAACAAGGGGCCCAACGGGCCCCTTGCGAGTGTGCCGGCCTCTGGGGCCGGCGCGGCAGCGGGAACGTGGCTGCCACCAATCGGATCCAGCGGCCCGGCCCTAGTCGAGCCGGTCGGGTTCCGCCAGCGGAGCCGCTTCCCAGCCAATCGCCCGAGGCGCCGGCCCTGAAACGCTTTCCGCAAGAGCCGGTATGTTACGTCCTGCCCTACCCCCTGGCAACCCTTGTGCCACCGGGCCGGCGAGCGGGCGCTCACAGGCCGGAGGGGAAGGTCTCCGGCACCGCATCGTGCCGCGGCGCGCCCCCGGCATCCGCGGTGACCGGGCCGGTCCGGTCGAACCAGACATAGGCATCGAACTGCTCCGGCCACCGCACCTGCGCGTAATGGCTGTAGAACTCGGTTTGCGGCAGGTAGAGGACGCCGATGAACCGTTGCAGCCTTTCGCCGGCCAGTGCCTGTCGCAGCGGCGCGTGCACGCCTGGCCGCAGGTCGAGCAGGAAGCGCGGGATGCCCGTGGCATGGCAAAGATGCTCGACGCTGCCCGGCCGCGAGGGCAGCACCGCCTTGATCTCCATCGGCCCGTCCCACTGGCTGGCCGCCGCGACGTGTCCGTCGTGGGTGCCAAAGCCCACCAGCGCGGCGTCAGCGCCGAAACGCTGCCGACACAACTGGCCGACATTCAGTTCACCGCGGGCGCTGCCCATCTCGGTGGCACGGGCATCGCCGATATGCGAGTTGTGCGCCCACACCACCGCGCGCGAGCGCGGCCCGCGCGCGTCGAGCAACGCCATCAAGGTGTCGAACATATGGGTGTCGCGCAGGTTCCAGCTTTCGGCGCCGCCGTAATACATGACGCGGTAGTAGCGCTCGGCTGCGGCCACCAGGCGCGCGTTCTGCGCCGCGTCCAGGAAGGCTTCGCCTTCACCCTGCCGGCCTTGGTCATAGTCGAGCTGCCGCGCCAACAGTTCCCGGCATTGCTGGACCACCGCCTGCTCGCATTTTCGGTAGGCCGCCTCCAGCACGGCATGGCCGTAATCGGCCGGCGACGACTGCCAGGGGTCCAGGCAGCCGTAGCGCCCGCGCGCCTCGCTGGCGGCCTGTGGATCGACCTGCTGCAGATAAGCCAGCACCGCCTGCATCGAGCGCCCGAGGCTGTACAGGTCCAGGCCGTAGAAGCCGGCGCGTTCGCCGACCGGCCGCGAACGGTTGTGCTCGCGCAGCCAGCGGGCCAACGACGCGACTTCGGCATTGCGCCACATCCAATGCGGGAAGCGCTCGAACGCGCCGGGGGCGATCGGCTCGGCCTGGCGCCCCTGGGCATAGCGATGGATCGACGCGGCGTCCGGCCAATCGGCTTCCACGGCGACGAAATCGAAGCCGTGGCGTTCAATCAGGCGCCGGGTAATGGCCGTACGTGCGCGATAGAACTCCGAAGTACCGTGGCTGCACTCGCCCAGCAACACCACGCGGCAATCGCCGAAGCGCTCGAAGGCGTTGGCGAACGCGGGATCGTCGAGTTCGGGCAGCGGCTCCAGCGCCTGCGCCAACAAGCCAGGATCGAGCCTGCGCTCCCGCGTCCCCTGCCCCGTATCGCTCGATGCCGACATCCCGGCCACCGCTAGTGGGGCGTGGCGACGCCCTGCGCCATCACCGAGCCGGCGGAGGTTTCCGAATGCACCATGTTGGCCAGCGAAATCATCCCGACCAGGCGCTTGTCCGCGTCCAGCACCGGCAGCCGCCGCACTTCCAGGCTGGCCATGTTGCGGGCGATGGTCTGCACATCGTCGCTGGCGTAGCAGTACTTCACCGAAGGCGACATCACATCGGCCACGGTACGACCCTCGATATCGCCCTCGGCCACCGCGCGCACGACGATGTCGCGGTCGGTCAGCATGCCGATCAGGCGGTCGTTGTCGCGCACCGGCAGGCTGCCGATGTTCTGCTTGCGCATGATGTCCGCCGCCTCGCGCAGCGACTGCTCCGGACGCACGGTATGCACATCGCGGCTCATGATGCTTTCAATGATCATTGCTCGAACTCCTCCGGGGAAGCCCGCAGCGTGCCGCTGCCTCCGTGAGCACGGCGCATACGAAAACGGCGGATCCCGTAGGATCCGCCGTCTCGTTTTTTCTACTGCGTCAGCACCGCGAACGCTGCCTTGCTTATGTGGTAGCGGGGGCAGGATTTGAACCTGCGACCTTCGGGTTATGAGCCCGACGAGCTGCCAGACTGCTCCACCCCGCAGCAGAGAAAGAGATTATGACGATACAGCGTTTCTATTGCAACCCCTGTATTCGTCTGCCAGATAAATAATCAGGCCAGATGTGCGAATGCACGCTGGCACCACACCATCAGCGGGTTCCACGCCAAGCCGAGCGCGAGCAGCGCCAGCGAGTTCACGCCGAGCACCACGCCGAGCACGCGGTCGTTGTTGGCCGGCAGCGGCTCGCCCACCGGCTCGTCGAAATACATGACCTTGATGACGCGCAAGTAGTAGTACGCGCCGATCACCGCGCAGATCACGCCAAGGATCGCCAGCCACAGCAGGTGCCCCTGCACGGCCGCGCCCAGCACCGCCAGCTTGCTCCAGAAGCCCAGGAACGGCGGAATGCCGGCCAGCGAAGCCATGATGCACAGCACCAGCCCGGCCATCCACGGATTGCGCGCGTTCAACCCCTTGAAGTCGTCGATGTTCTCGGCCTCGAAGCCGCTGCGCGACAAGGCGATGATCGCGCCGAACGAAGCGGTGGACATGATCGCGTAGCTGATCGCATAGAACAGCGCCGCCGAATAGCCGCGCTCGTCGCCGCCGGCCACGCCCATCAGCAGGAAGCCAATGTGCGAGACAGTGGAGTACGCCAGCATGCGCTTGAGGTTGCTCTGCGCGATGGCCATCAGGTTGCCGATCACCAGCGACAACGCCGACAACGCGGCCAGCACCAGGCTCCACTGTGGCGACAACGGGCCTACGCCCATTTCCAGCAAGCGGTAGGCCATGCCGAAGGCGGCCAGCTTGGGTGCCGAACTGACGAACAGCGCGATTGGCGCCGGTGCGCCCTGGTAGACGTCCGGCAGCCACATGTGGAACGGCGCCGCGCCGAGCTTGAACGCCACGCCGGCAATCATGAAGATCGTGCCGGTCAGCAGCAGCAGGCGCTCGGGCGAGCCGTCGATGGCGTCGCGGATGCCAGCCAGGCTCAGCGTGCCGGTGGCGCCATAGATCAGCGACATGCCGTACAGCAACAGGCCCGAGGCCAGCGAGCCGAGCACGATGTACTTCATCGCCGCTTCGGTGGCCAGGCCGTTGTCGCGGTTGGAAGCCACCAGCGCGTAGGAACACAGCGCCAGCAATTCCAGGCCCAGGTAGACCATCAGCAGGCTGCCGGCCGAGACCAGCATCATCATGCCGGCGGTGGCGAACAGCACCAGCACCGGGATCTCGCCCTGGAACAGGTTGCGCTCGCGCAGGTAGCTCCAGCCGTAGACCAGGGTCAGGCCGCTGACCAGCACGATCACCGCCTTCATCACGTCGGCGGCGGTATCGCGCACGAACATGCCGTTGAAGATCTCGCCCTGGCCACCGAC
>DATLJF010000165.1:0-5968 GCA_035539015.1 Stenotrophomonas sp.
AGCTCGAACAGGTCACCGGCCTGCCGTTGATGACGATCACGCCGGACCTGGATGCCCTGGCGCGCTATGGCGTTGCTGTCGACGAGGTCCAGCAGACGGTGGCCGTGGCATTGGGCGGCGCGAGCGCTGGCCAACTGTTCGAGGGCGACCGCCGCTTCGACATCGTCGTGCGTTTGCCCGAAGCAATGCGGCAGAATCCTCGAACGCTTGCTTCACTGCCGGTGGCCCTGCCCATGGACGCTGCGGGCAGGCGCAGCTACGTGCCGCTGGGCCAGTTGGCCAAGGTCGAGATCGCGCCTGGCCCCAACCAGATCAGCCGCGAGAACGGCAAGCGCCGCGTCGTCATCACCAGCAACGTACGCGGCCGCGACCTGGGCTCGTTCGTCGCAGCACTGCGCGAGCGCGTCAGCGCGGAAGTCACGATGCCGGAAGGCTACTGGGTCGAGTACGGCGGCACGTTCGAGCAATTGATCTCGGCGAGCAAGCGCCTGTCGGTCGTGGTGCCGGTCGTGTTGGTGATGATCTTCGGCCTGCTGTTCATGGCCTTCGGCTCGGGCAAGGATGCGGCGATCGTCTTCAGCGGCGTGCCGCTGGCGCTGACCGGCGGCGTGCTCGCGCTGGCCGCGCGCGGCATCCCGTTGTCGATCTCGGCCGGGGTCGGCTTCATCGCGCTATCCGGGGTGGCCGTGCTCAATGGACTGGTGATGATCAGCTTCATTCGCAACCTTCGCCAACAAGGGATGCCGCTGGAAGACGCGGTGCGCGAAGGTGCCCTCACCCGGCTGCGGCCCGTGCTGATGACCGCACTGGTGGCGAGCCTGGGCTTTGTGCCGATGGCGCTGAACGTGGGCGCAGGCGCCGAGGTGCAGCGCCCCTTGGCCACCGTGGTGATCGGCGGCATCGTGTCCTCCACCGTGCTGACCTTGCTGGTATTGCCGGCGCTGTACCGCCTCCTGCATCGGGACGAGGCCGGCGCGCGCGAGGCTGCGGGCGCGGCGCTACGACATGTCCATCACGGCGCATGAATATGGTGGAAGCCACCCGCAACTGGCCACGCTCCCATGGAACCGACCCACGATCAGAAACTGCGCATCATCGAAGACATCCGCGAAGGCCGCTCGGTCACCGAGGAGGAAGCCAACTGGGCGATCAAGGCCGGCTACGCTGCCTACGGCGAGGATGGCGACCTCGACCTGTCGCAAGCCGGCCGCCACGCCTACGACAACAACCAGCTCTAGCTGCGCATGCACGCGCGCGTCACCGCGATTCTGTTGCCCTAGGCGCCTTGCAGTGTGTTCTGAGGCGGAAGGTGTGCCATGTTCGACGAATCCAATCTGATGCCGCTGTTCTTTGGTGCCGTGGTGGTGCTGGTGGCCGTGGTCGTGTTGCTGGTGACCCGTGCGTTCACCAAGCGCAACAAACCCGGTGCCGACGTGCCGCGCGAAGACGTGCCGCGCGAGTGAGCCGGTGCAGGCGGCCCGGCTGTGACTTCCTGAAACCCCTCCTGACCGTGTACACCCCGGTGCAGGCGTGAGCCCAGCGGGCTCGCTACAATCCCCGCACGCAGTCCGGCCTGGCCGGCTGCCGGGGAAGCGCCCGTCGGGGACGGGCGAGCGCCAACCCACGCCACGCCCAGGCATGAGGCGGATTGCACGCAACTGGCCCAGACCGGCGCGCGTGCTCGCCGCGCCCATCACCGAGGCCTGGCACTGCGCCGGCAACGGCAAGCTCAACCTTGTGTCCCCACGGTCGTTAACCCCGGGGAGCTTCGTGGAACAGATCTCGACGTGATCGTTCAGCTTCGGCGTGACTTCCGCGCCGGTACCCACCGGGTGCTGGCGCCGATGACCGCTACCTTCCTGCTGCTGTATGCCGCCGCCCTGGCCTGGGCCGGGCAGTGGCTGGGCGCTGGCCTGGCCGGTGCGCTGGCGCTGCTGGCCGCCTGGCGGTGCTGGCGCATGCGCAAGGCGCTGAACGCCGGCCCGCGTGGGGCCTGGATCGCCGCGCTGAATGTCGGCGGCTGCCTGCTCGGCTGCTATTTCAGCGGCACGGCCGCCCTGCCCTGGCTGGCACCGGTCATCATGGTCAACTACTTCCTGTGCGACCCACGCCGCGCGGTACTGCTGAACGTGCCGCTGGTGCTGGTCCCCATCGTGCTGCCGAGCATGCTCACCAGCGTCGGCCACGCCGTCTCTGTCATCGTCGTGACCTTGTTGACCCTGGCTTTGGGCCTGGCCTTGTCGCTGCGCATCCAGGACGATCGCGTGCACCTGGAGGAACTGGCCTCGCTCGACGCGCTGACCGGACTGCCGAACCGGCGCATGCTCGAGCGCACCCTGACCCGACAGATCGAAGAGCGTCGCGAGTACGAGCGCCTGAACGGCCTGATCATCCTCGACCTGGATCATTTCAAGGACATCAACGATCTCTACGGCCACGCTGCCGGCGACGCCGCGTTGGCCGACCTGGCCACGATCCTGCGCTTCGAGGTCCGCGACAACGACGAAGTCTTCCGTTTCGGCGGCGAAGAATTCGTGGTCCTGCTGCGTGCCGAATCCCTGGCCGAACTCGAACTGGCCACCGAACGCCTGCGCCGGGCCATCCGTGGCGCCCTGCGCGGCCCCGGCGGCAAGATCACCGTTTCCCTCGGCGCGGCCCTGCACGCAGGCGAGACCCATTGGCAGGACTGGTTCTCACGCGCCGACGCCGCCTTGTACCTGGCCAAGAACAATGGCCGGGACAGTTATCGGATCGCCGATAACCTTTGATCCCGGCGCCTTTGTGGCTACGCCGCGCGCGGCTCAGCCATCGGAGCAAATCCGGTACGACTTGCCGGTCCGCTCGATCCTGGCAAAAGCGGGCTTGCCCAGGTGCATTCCCGCGACCAGGAGCCGGTCCGAGCTGACGATGTCCAGGAGCCTGGATCGGGTGCTGGCCGACACCAGTGGATCCTGGTCGAACGCGATCGAGACCTCAGGCCGAGCCAGTTGGATCGCGGGGAAATGGACGATATCCCCCCACACCAACAGGCTGCTGCCGCCCGATTCGAGGCGATAACCCGTGTGGCCGACCGTGTGGCCCGGCAACGGCACCGCGCTGATCCCCGGCAGTACTTCGGGGCCAGTGAACGTGCGCAATCGCGGCCAATACCGGGCGAACACGTTGCGCGCCATCTGAAAGTTCCCGCGTGCGCGCTCGCTGGCCCTGCTGAGATTGCCATCGTCTTCCCAGAAGGACACCTCGCGGGCAGGGACCACCAGTTCGGCCGTGCCAAACACCGGTTCTCCGCCCGCATCGAGCAGTCCTCCAACGTGGTCGGGATGTGCGTGCGTCAGCAGTATCGTATCGATATCGGAAGGGCTTATGCCGGCCAGGGCGAGATTGGATGCCACCCTGCCGCCCCACTGCTTGAAGCCACCGGCGCCGGCATCGATGAGGATCGTGCGGCCGCGGCCGCGAACCAGATAGGCATTGATCTGGATCGAGGCCGGATCGGCTATCCCCGCATTTTCCTGCAACCTGGCGGCCTCGACCGGGTCGATATTCGAAAGCAGCTCCAGGCTGGCGGTCATATCGCCATCACTCAGCGCGGTGATCGAAAATTCCCCGACCTGGCGAGTGGGCATTTCGTGGTCGTTCATGGCTCCTGCTCCGAGGTCAATTGCGTGCATGCAGCTCGCTCGATGCATGACCAAAGCAACGAATCCGCGCAACCAGCCCGGTGTTGTGCCTGATGATGTCGTCAAGCCCGGCCATGAAGGCGTCCATGACCGCCGGGGTCCTGGATGCTCCAAGCCGGTAGTGGATTTCGGCGAACACCGAATGACCCTGCGCCGTGCGCACCGGAACGCAGATGATATGGACGTTCTCCAAGGCGGCATCGAGGCGCTGTAGACACAGTTGCGTGCATTGCGTACCCAGCGCCCCGAGCGCCGTCTCTGCAGGCATGTGCTCGCTGGCGATGAACAGCGTGATATTCGGCATCAGCGCGACTTTTCCAGGCCGCGGCCTGCCTGGCGGCCACTGACCCACTGCTGCGTCATCGGTGCATAGAGGTGCAGACCCTTCGGCAAGCTCGCAACACCGGATGCCGCGGACCGGCCACGCCTGGCCAGCCAACGCTGTTCAGGAAACTTTTCCAGCGCCACCGCTTGCAGCGAATACGGCTCCAGGCCGATCTCCAGCAGCGGGCCGGGGCCGAGCTCACTTTCCACCAGATACTCGCCCTCCCCGATGGCCGGGGCATGGCCGGGTGCAAGATAAAGATTGCGATGCCAATCGGTGATGTGCGCTTGCCAGCGCGAAAAATTGCCGCCGCCCTTCTGCCGGTACTCGTCACTTTCCAGAACGCCCAGATCGTCGATCGAGTGCACGGCCAGATAGACTGGCCGGCCGCCGCTCAACGACTTGAAACGCTGCGAGGTATGGAAGCCGCTTACCGATATCAGCGCCGGCAATTTTTCCAGGCTATAGAAATCGTTCCATTCCGCTTCGGTGGCCGGATCGGAGAAACTGCATTCGACGGTATAGATCACCCGCTCACTCCTTCTGCCCGGGTTCGATCACCGGACTTGTTCGTGTGTGCAGTGATCGTAGGCAGCCGGGGCCGCCACGCAAATCGATACTTCGTCATGCTTCAATGACAAAAGAACAAGGCAAGCCAGGGCCCCGCCCTGCACCTGGAACACTCATGCGCCGAAAGATCCCCAGCAACACCGCCCTGATGGCGTTCGAGGCTGCCGCTCGCCACGGCAGCTTCGCGCGTGCCGCGGACGAACTGTCCCTGACCGAAGGCGCCATCAGCCGGCAGATTGGCCGACTGGAAGCGTTCCTCGGCGTGGTCCTGTTCGAGCGCATCGGAAATCGCGTCCGGCTCCTGCCACATGGCGAGCGCTACGCGATCCAGGTGCGCGAATTGCTCAATCAACTGGATCGGGACAGCCAGTACCTGATGGGACAACCGGCCGACGGCGCAAGCCTGGATATCGCCACCCTGCCCACTTTCGCGATGCGCTGGCTCATCCCTCGCCTGCCGCGCTTCCGACAGAAGCATCCGCGAATTTCAGTGCATCTGGCCGAGCGAGCGGACCCGTTCGCATTGGCGGGGAGCGGATTCGACCTCGCCTTGCACTTCGAGCATCCGGCCTGGACCGGCATGCGCACCTACCCGCTGTTGAATGAGATCTTCGTGCCTGTCTGTCATCCGGCGCTGTTGACCAACAACAAGGGCGACGCTGCTGCCCTCGACGCACTACCTCGCCTGCACCGGCGACAGAACCCCGATGCGTGGCGGCACTACGCAGAGGAAACCGGCATTTCATTGACCCATCCCGCCATGGGCGAGCGCTACGATCTGCATGCCATGCTCATCGAAGCCGCCCTGGCCGGACTCGGGGTCATCCTGGTGCCGCGCTTCTACGTCGAAGCGGAACTGGCGCAAGGGCGTTTGGTTGCGCCCTGGCCAGCCGGGAACACCGTCTCCAAGACCTTTTGCCTGGTCGTGCCCGAACCTGTCGAGTTGAGCAGGGAGCCGGTGCAGGCATTCGCGCGATGGCTGCTGGACGAAGCCAAGCAGACCTAGCGGACAGGGAGGGCCCGGCGCGAAACGCCGGACCCGCATTCCCAAGACCTCAGCGCATCGCCAGCGGCGCTTCCTGCCCCATGGGCCCGCGCCAGCCGCCCAGCGCCTTGTACACCGCCACCACGCCGACATTGACCTGCGCCTGTGCATCGGCCAACGCGTCATCGGCCTGCAGCTGGGTGCGCTGCGCGTCGAGCAAGGTCAGGAAATCCTCCGACCCTTCGCGATAGCGAATCTGCGCCAACGCCTCGGCCTTGCGCGCCGCATCGGCTTGCTCGGCCACGATCGCCAAACGCGCCTGCTGGCGCGCATAGGCGGTCAACGCATTCTCGGTGTCCTCCAGCGCCAGCAGCACACTCTGCTCGTACTGCGCCAACGCCCCATCGG
>DATLJF010000166.1:0-3611 GCA_035539015.1 Stenotrophomonas sp.
CGGCGAAACCGGGCAGGGTCATCGTTGCGCCGAACATCGACATCACTGCCACCACGATCAGCAGGTTCATCAGCAGTGCCACCGAGGTGATCACGCCGAACATGCGGTAGTAGACGGTGAAGAACGCCAGGGTGAACACGAACGCGTAGAGCACCGCGGTAATACCGCGCTCGACGTTTTCCGCACCCAGGCTGGGACCGATGATGCGCTCTTCGACGAAGTCCATCGGCGCGGCCAGCGAGCCGGCGCGCAGCAGCTTGGCCAGGTTCTCGGCCTCGGTCTTCTCAAGGCCGGTGGTCTGGAAGTTCTTGCCGAACACACCGGCGATACGGGTCGGCGCCAACGCTTCTTCCTTGACCCGCACGCTGCGTACTTCCTGCCCATCGACCATGCTCACGGTCGGGATGCGCTCGATGTACACCACCGACATCAGCTTGCCGACGTTGGCGCTGGTGAAGTCGAACATGCGCTGGCCGGCGGCGCTGTTGAGGGTGATGCTCACCGCGGGCATGCCGTTCTGGTCGGCGCTGACCGTGGCGTTGACCATCTGGTCACCGGAGGCCAGTACGCGCTTGCTCAGCAGCACCGGGGCGTCGCTGCCGCGCACGTGGTAGAGCTTGGCATCGGCCGGTACGCGGCCGGTACGGGCGGCGTCCTGGGCATCTCCATCGACCACCGGGCGGAACTCCAGGGTCGCGGTGGCGCCGATCAGGCGCTTGGCCTCGGCGGTGTCCTGCACGCCGGGCAGCTGCACCACGATGCGGTCGGCACCCTGGCGCTGGATGATCGGCTCGGCCACGCCCAGTTCGTTGACGCGGTTGCGTAGCGTGGTGATGTTCTGCTCGAGCGCGCTGCCGGCAATCTGCTGCAGTTCGGCCTGCGGAATGGTCACGGTGATGCGGTTGCCGCTGACGTCGTAGCTGAGCGTCGGCTGGATCTTGGCCAGCGCGACGCGGGCACGTTCGGCGGCATCGGCGCCAGCGGACGGACTCAAGTTCGCCACGATGCTGTTATCCGGGCGACGCTCCACCGACTGGTAGCCGATGCGGTTGTCGCGCAGGGTGACGCGGATGTCCTCGGCATAGGCGTCGATACGCTTTTCCAGCGCCGCCTTCTGGTCGACCTGGAGCACGAAATGCACGCCGCCCTGCAGATCCAGGCCCAGCACCATGGGCTTGCCGCCCAGGCGCGCCAGCCAGTTGGGCACGGTCGAGGCCAGGTTGAGGGCGACGGTGTAGTTCTCGCCCAGGGTGGTGCGCAGCAGGTTGTTGGCCTTGTTCTGGGCATCGAGGTTGGCCAGGCGCACCATCAGGCTATTGCCTTCGACCGCCACCGACTTGACCGGGATACCCGCCTTGGCCAGGTCGTCCTGCACGCGCGAGCGCAGGGCTTCGTCGAGCGCGCCTTCGCGTTGGGCGGTGACCTGTACCGACGGATCCTTCTGGTAGGCGTTGGGCAGTGCATAGAGCACGCTCAAGACCAGCACGGCCAGGATCAGGAAATATTTCCAGCGA
The DNA here is from genome assembly GCA_035539015.1 of Stenotrophomonas sp. Lineage (GTDB taxonomy): Bacteria > Pseudomonadota > Gammaproteobacteria > Xanthomonadales > Xanthomonadaceae > Stenotrophomonas_A. The sequence goes on from DATLJF010000166.1 coordinate 1,515, forward strand.
GGAAATTCAAGCATTGCGGAACCCCGCGCGGCGCCTCCCCGGCGCCACGCATCAGGAAAAAGGATGGGATCAGGCGGACTTCAGCGTGCCCTTGGGCAGCACGTTGCCGACGGCACCCTTCTGCACGCGCACGCGCACGTTGTCGGCGATTTCGATGGTGATGAAGTTGTCGCCCACTTCGGCGACGGTGCCGGCGATGCCGCCGGAAGTGATGACTTCATCGCCACGGTTGAGCTTGTCGAGCATGGCGCGATGTTCCTTCTGCCGCTTCATCTGCGGGCGGATCATCAGGAAGTACATCACCACCAGCAAGCCGACCATCGGCAGGAAGGTCAGCAGCGAGCTGCCACCGCTGGCAGCCGGGGCGCCGGCGGTCTGCGCCTGGGCGGCGGGAATGAGGAAATCGAGCAGGTTCATCTTTGCTTCCTAAGGTTGGGCGCGGTACCGGTCCATCCGGCGCCGCGTTCAATCGAATGCGCCCGTCCAGGCGCAGAGCCCCCGATTATGCCACGGGGCCGGCAGGCCGCACGCCCGGGTGCGGGCATGTGGCGCCAGTTCCCGCTAGCCGCCCTGCCCCGGCAACGCCGGGGCCTGCGCACCGCGAGCCGCATAGAAGGACTGCCTGAATGCGGCAAAGGTTCCCGCCGCGATCGCCGTGCGCATGTCGGCCATCAGCTTCTCGTAGTACCAGAGGTTGTGCAGGGTGCCGAGCATCGGCGCCAGCATCTCGTTGCAGCGGTCCAGGTGGCGCAGATAGGAGCGGGTAAAGCCGCCGCTGCATGCCGGGCAGCCGCAGCCCGGCTCGATCGGCGCCAGGTCGCGCTCATACTTGGCATTGCGGATGCGCACCGTGCCGAAGGCGGTGAAGTAGTGGCCATTGCGGGCATTACGGGTAGGCATCACGCAGTCGAACATGTCCACGCCGCGGGCCACGCCTTCGACCAGGTCCTCGGGCCGGCCCACGCCCATCAGGTAACGCGGACGGTCGGCCGGCAGGCGCGGATGCAGGTGCTCGAGCATGGCGTTGCGCTCGTGCTCCGGCTCGCCCACTGCCAGGCCGCCAATTGCGTAGCCGTCGAAGCCAATGGCCTGCAGGCCCTCCAGCGAGCGGCTGCGCAGGTCGGGGTGGACACCCCCCTGGACGATGCCGAACAGCGCCGCGTCGTTGCCGAGGCCGTCATGGGCGTCGCGCGAGCGCTGCGCCCAGCGCAGGCTCAGCTCCATCGAGCGTCGCGCCACTTCCTCGGTGGCCGGATACGGCGTGCATTCGTCGAAGATCATCACCACGTCCGAATCGAGCACCTTTTGGATCTTCATGCTCTCCTCCGGGCCGAGGAACACCCGCGCGCCGTCGGTCGGCGAGGCGAAGGTCACGCCCTGCTCGGTGATCTTGCGCCGGTGCGCCAGCGAGAACACCTGGAAACCGCCGGAGTCGGTGAGGATCGGCCCGTTCCAGCGCGTGAAACCATGCAGGCCTCCATGGTCGGCGATCACGTCCAGGCCCGGGCGCAGATATAGGTGGAAGGTATTGCCGAGGATGATCTCGGCGCCCAGCTCGCGGATCTGGTGCGGGAATACCCCCTTGACCGAGCCATAGGTGCCGACCGGCATGAACGCCGGCGTTTCCACCGTGCCGCGCGGGAAGGTCAGGCGGCCGCGGCGGGCGTGGCCATCGGTGGTCTGGAGTTGGAACTGGAGTCGGGACATGGCGGGCCGTGCAGAAATTCGAAAAAAAGAACGGGGCGCCTGGGATCAGGCGTGCGCGGCCCACAGCAGCATGGCATCGCCATAGCTGAAGAAGCGGTAGCGCTGCGCGATGGCGTGGCGGTAGGCCTCGAAGATGCGCTCGCGGCCGGCGAAGGCCGAGACCATCATCAGCAGCGTGCTCTCGGGCAAATGGAAGTTGGTGACCATCGCATCGACGCTGGCGATGCGGTAGCCGGGCAGGATGAAGATCTGGGTCTCGCCCGCGAAAGGCTGCAGCTCGCCGTCGCGCATGGCGCTTTCCAGCGAACGCACCACGGTCGTGCCGACCGCGATCACGCGGCCGCCGGCGGCACGCGTGCGCCGTACCTGTTCCACCAGCTCGGCGCCCAC
>DATLJF010000167.1:0-21790 GCA_035539015.1 Stenotrophomonas sp.
GATCTGCAGGTTCTCGCCGCGATACATGCCACCGAGCTCAAACGTGCCGGCGACATCCGCGGTGAAGCGCACGCAGCGCGTGCATTGGATGCAGCGGGTCATTTCGGTGGCCACCAGCGGACCGATGTCCTCGTCCGGCACCACGCGCTTGCGTTCGTTGAAGCGGCTCACCGAGCGGCCGTAGCCGAGCGAGACGTCCTGCAGCTCGCACTCGCCGCCCTGGTCGCAGATCGGGCAGTCCAGCGGGTGGTTGATCAGCAGGAACTCCATCACGCTGCGCTGGTACTTCAGCGCCTTCTCGCTGCGCGTGGCGACCTTCATGCCGTCCATCACCGGCGTGGCGCACGCCGGGGTCGGCTTGGGCGCCTTTTCGACGTCGACCAGGCACATGCGGCAGTTGGCGGCGATCGGCAGCTTCTCGTGGTAGCAGAAGCGCGGGATCGGGATACCGGCCTTGTCGGCGGCCTGGATGATCATCGAGCCCTTGGGCACGACCAGGCTCTGGCCGTCGATCTCGACGGTGACGTGGTCCGGTGGAACGTTTGGATTTACCGGCTGTGCGCTCACGCAGCCACTCCCATTTGCTCGTCGACGATCGAACGGCCGTTGACGATGTAGTACTCGAATTCATCCCAGAACTGGCGCAGGAAACCCTGGATCGGCCAGGCCGCGGCTTCGCCGAACGCGCAGATGGTGTGGCCTTCGATCTGGCCGGCCACCGCCTTCAGCTGGTGCAGGTCTTCCATGGTCGCCTTGCCGGCGACGATGCGCTCCAGCACGCGGTGCATCCAGCCGGTGCCTTCGCGGCACGGGGTGCACTGGCCACAGGATTCCTTGTGGAAGAACTGCGAGATGCGGCAGGCGAAACGCACGCAGCAGACGCTGTCGTCCAGCACCACGATGGCGCCCGACCCCAGGCCGGTGCCGAGATTGCGCAGGGTGTCGTAGTCCATCTGCAGGCCGGCCAGCTGGTCGGCCTTGAGCACCGGCATCGACACGCCGCCCGGCACCGCCGCCTTGAGCTTGCGCCCCGGGCGCAGGCCGCCGGCCATTTCCAGCAGCTCATCGAAGGTGGTGCCCAGCGGCACTTCGAAGTTACCGCCCTGCTGCACGCAGCCGGAGACCGAGAAGATCTTCGGGCCGCCATTGGCGGTCTTGCTCAGGCCCTTGAACCACTCCGGGCCGTTGCGGATGATCGCCGGCACCGAGGCATAGGTCTCGGTGTTGTTGATGGTCGACGGCTTGCCGTACAGGCCGAAGTTGGCCGGGAACGGCGGCTTGTAGCGCGGCTGGCCCTTCTTGCCTTCCAGCGATTCCATCAACGCGGTCTCTTCGCCGCAGATGTAGGCGCCGGCGCCGAGCGCACCATAGATGTCGATGTCCACGCCGCTGCCCAGCACATTCTTGCCCAGCCAGCCATTCGCATAGGCGTCGGCCAGGGCCAGCTCGAAGTGTTCGAACGGCTCGTGGTGGAATTCGCCGCGCAGGTAGTTGTAGCCCACGGTCGAGCCGGTGGCGTAGCAGGCAATGGCCATGCCCTCCACTACCGAGTGCGGGTTGTAGCGCAGGATGTCGCGGTCCTTGCAGGTGCCCGGCTCGGACTCGTCCGAATTGCAGAGGATGTACTTCTGCATCTCGCCCTTGGGCATGAACGACCACTTCAGGCCGGTCGGGAAGCCAGCGCCGCCGCGGCCGCGCAAGCCGGACTGCTTGACCATCTCGATGACGTCGGCCGGGGCGATCTTCTCTTCGAGGATCTTGCGCAGCGCCGCGTAGCCGCCGGTCTTGAGATAGTTCTCGTAGGACCAGGGGGTGTCGTAGTGCAGCGTGGTCAGGCAGACCTGGTGCGGCTGCGGCGCGGGGCCGACCGGACCGGTGGATGCGTGGGGGTGATGTGCCATGCGCTTACTCCAGCCCATCCAGCAGTGCGTCGACCTTTTCCTTGGTCAGGCGCTCGTGGTAATGGCCGTTGATCACCATCATTGGGGCACCGGCGCAACCGGCCAGGCACTCTTCTTCGCGCTTGAGGTAGACCCGGCCGTCGGCGGTGGACTGGCCGAGCTTGCAGCCAAGCTTCTTCTCGGCGTGCGCGACCAGGTCTTCGGCACCGTTGAGCCAGCAGCTGATGTTGGTGCAGAAGGCGACGTTGTTGCGGCCGACCTTCTCGGTCTCGAACATCGAGTAGAAGCTGGCCACTTCGTAGGCCCACACCGGCGGCAGCTCGAGGTACTTGGCCACGCCGACGATCAGCTCGTCGGTCAGCCAGCCTTCGTTCTGCTCCTGCGCGGCATGCAGCCCCTGCAGCACCGCCGAACGCTTGCGGTCCGGCGGGAACTTGCTCAGCCAATGATCGATGTGCGCGCGCGTCTTGTCGCTCAGCACCACCTGCGGATCGACGTCGCGCGCCGCTTCGAAATTACCCGTCGCCTTCATCGGTCGACCTCACCGAAAACCAAATCGTATGTACCGATCATCGCCACCACGTCGGGCAGCATGTGACCGCGGATCACCGCGTCCATCGAGGACAGGTGCACGAAGCCCGGCGCGCGCAGGTGCACGCGGAACGGCTTGTTGGCACCGTCGGACAACAGGTAGCAGCCGAACTCGCCCTTCGGCGCTTCAACCGCGCTGTAGGTCTCGCCGGCCGGCACGCAGTAGCCTTCGCTGAACAGCTTGAAGTGATGGATCAGCGCTTCCATGTCGTCCTTCATGTCCTCGCGGCTGGGCGGGGCGACCTTGAAGTTCTTGACCATGACCGGGCCGGGGTTGGCCTTCAGCCACTGGATGCACTGCTTGATGATGCGGTTGGACTCGCGCATCTCGGCCACGCGGCACAGATAGCGGTCATAGCAGTCGCCTTCGACGCCCACGGGGATATCGAAATCCACCGCGTCGTACTTGGCATACGGCTGCTTCTTGCGCAGGTCCCATTCGATGCCCGAACCGCGCAGCATGACGCCGGTCATGCCCCAGGCGCGCGCCATTTCGGGGCTGATCACGCCCACGCCCACGGTGCGCTGCTTCCAGATGCGGTTGTCGGTCAGCAGCGTCTCGTACTCATCGACGCGCTTGGGGAACTCGTTGGTGAAGTTCTCCAGGAAGTCGAGCATGGTGCCTTCGCGCGCAGCATTGAGCTGCTTGAGCGCGTTGCCCTTGTGCCAGCGCGATTCCTTGTACTTCGGCATGTGGTCCGGCAGGTCGCGATAGACACCGCCGGGGCGGTAGTAGGTCGCGTGCATGCGCGCGCCACTGACCGCCTCGTACACGTCCATCAACTCTTCGCGCTCGCGGAACGCATACAGCATCACCGCCATCGCGCCCAGGTCGAGCGCGTTGGAACCGACCCACATCAGGTGGTTCAGGATCCGGGTGATCTCGTCGAACATCGTGCGGATGTACTGTGCACGCTCCGGCGCCTCGATCCCCATCAGGGTCTCGATCGCGCGCACGTAGGCGTGCTCGTTGCACATCATCGACACGTAATCCAGGCGATCCATGTAGCCGATCGACTGGTTGAACGGCTTGGACTCGGCCAGCTTCTCGGTGCCCCGGTGCAGCAGGCCGATATGCGGGTCGGCACGCACCACGGTTTCGCCGTCCATTTCCAGGATCAGGCGCAGCACGCCGTGCGCCGCAGGATGCTGCGGGCCGAAGTTCATCGTGTAGTTGCGGATTTCCTGCTTGCTTTCGCCAACATTGCTGGCAAAGGCCTCGCCGGACTGGTGGAACTCGCTCACTTGGCGCCCTCCGTCTGCGACTCACCGGCGGCGGTCTGGTAACGCGCGTCCTCGCGGATCACGCGCGGCACGCTGACGCGCGGCACGACCGAGGTCACCGGCTCGTACACCACGCGCTTCTTCTCTTCGTCGTAACGCACTTCGACGTTGCCGATCAGCGGGAAATCCTTGCGGAACGGATGACCGACGAAGCCGTAATCGGTAAGGATGCGGCGCAGGTCCGGATGGCCGGCAAAGATGATGCCGAACAAGTCGAAGGCCTCGCGCTCGAACCAATTCACGCCCGGCCACAGGTCGCACACCGAGGCCACCACCGGCAGCTCGTCATTGGGCGCGTAGCAGCGCACGCGCAGGCGCTGGTTGTGCTGGTAGGAAATCAGCTGCGCGACCACCGCAAAGCGCTGCAGCGGCACCGGCATCGGCTGGGCGCCCTTGCTGCCCTCCCCGCTCGGGAACTCGCCCCAGGCGAAACGGCCGGTGCCCTTGCCCTCGACGCCGCGGCTGAAGCCCTGCGAGGAGACATCGTCGGTGTCCCACTCATCGCTGCCATAGCCGAGGTAGTCGACGCCGCACAGGTCCGAGAGCTGTTCGAAACCGAACTCGTCGCGCAGCGCGGCGCAGGTCGCGTGCCAATCGGCGGCGGGCACTTCCAGCGTCACTTCGCCGCGCGGTTCGACCACGAAGACCCGCGCGCCGGCGAAACGCGCGCTGAGTCGGTCGGAGAAGGAAGCTGATTGCTCTGCCATGGGGGCTTGGCTGCTTTTTGTAAGGAGAAGACGGGTCGGCGGGCGGCGTTATCGAGCGATCGTCTGGGTACGCCAGATCTTCTTCTGCAGCTGCAGGATGCCGTAGACCAGCGCCTCGGCCGTGGGCGGGCAGCCCGGCACGTAGACGTCGACCGGCACGATGCGGTCGCAGCCGCGCACCACCGAGTACGAGTAGTGGTAGTAGCCGCCGCCGTTGGCGCAGCTGCCCATCGAGATCACCCATTTCGGGTCGGGCATCTGGTCGTAGACCTTGCGCAGCGCCGGGGCCATCTTGTTGACCAGGGTGCCGGCCACGATCATCACGTCGGATTGACGCGGCGACGGGCGGAACACCACGCCGTAGCGGTCAAGGTCCAGGCGCGCCGCACCGGCGTGCATCATCTCCACCGCGCAGCAGGCCAGGCCGAAGGTCATCGGCCACATCGAGCCGGTGCGCGCCCAATTGAGCAGGGCATCGACACTGGTGGTGACGTAGCCCTTTTCGAGCAGCGGGTTCTCGCCTTCGGGGCGAAGAATGTCGTCGATGCGACCTTCCGGGATCGGATTGGTCATCAGACGATCGAGGGTCTGAATCACTCCCATTCCAGGGCTCCCTTCTTCCAGACGTAAATGAAACCGAGGAACAGCATGCCGACAAACAGGCCCATGGTGACCAGCGAACGCGCGCCGATTTCCATAAACACCTGGGTCCAGGGCACGATGAAGATGATTTCCAGATCGAAGACGATGAACTGGATCGCGATCAGGTAATAGCGCACGTCGAATTTCATGCGCGCGTCTTCGAAAGCTTCGAAGCCGCATTCGTACGGCGAGAGTTTCTGGAGATCGGGGCGGCGCGGGCCGAGGAACCGGCCTATCAGCATCAGCGAAATGCCGATACCCGTAGCGACGACCAGGAACAGCAGACTCGGCAAATATTCGGCCAGCACAGCGATTCTCTCTTGCCTCTGCCCGACACGTGGGGTGCCGGGCATGGGGTAATAGGCGGCTCCCGCGGCAGGCATTGCCACAACCCGCAGGACCCGCAGCCAAACGATGGTGCCCAAGAGGGGACTCGAACCCCTACGACCTAAGTCGCTACCACCTCAAGGTAGTGCGTCTACCAATTCCGCCACCTGGGCATACGTTGCGCACAGCGTCGCAGTGCGCAGCGTATTGTAACCGGCTTCAGTGTTTTTGTGAGGGCTCGGCGCCACTTTCTTCGCTGGCCGGCGGCGCCTGTTCGACAGGTGCCTGCTCGACCGGTGCGGCCTGTGCCGGCGCCTGCTGCGCCGGTGCACTCGGCACCACGTTGCTGGCCGGGGCCTGCGGCAGCGACTGGGTCAGTTCGCCCGCCGGTGCAGCCGGGGCGGCCGCCTGCGACATCACGCCCAGGCCCTGGTCGACCGGACGCGCGCCATGGCTGGCGTACCAGGCCATGAAGAGGCTGATGGCGAAGAACGCCACCGCCAGCCACTTGGTGGACTTGGACAGGAAGTTGGACGCACCGCGCGCACCGAACACGGTGCCCGAGGCACCCGCGCCGAAGCCCGAGCCGGCAGCGGCGCCGGCACCACGCTGCATCAGGATCAGCGCGATCATCGCGATGGCGATGAGCACATAGATCACATTGAGGATCAACATCAGCATTTTCGAATCCGTCCCCGGACAATGACTTTGTTAGGTTTGGCTACCGACCGCCGCCCGGGCGATCGCGAGGAAATCCTCGGCGACCAGCGAAGCGCCGCCGACCAGCCCGCCATCGACATCGGGCTGCGAGAACAGTTCCGCGGCGTTATCGGGCTTGACGCTGCCGCCATACAGGATCGGCAACGAATCGGCGATTCTAGCATCGAGGGCGCGAATTTGACCACGAATGAAGGCGTGCACGGCCTGGGCCTGGGCCGGGCTGGCGCTGCGCCCGGTCCCGATCGCCCAGATCGGCTCGTAGGAGACCACGGCCTGGGCGAACCCGGCCACGCCGACCATTGCCAGCACTGGCGCCAGCTGGCTGGTGATGACCTGCTCGGTCAGGCCGGCCTCGCGGTCCTGCAGCGACTCGCCCACGCACAGAATCGGCCGCAGCCCGGCGTGAAGGGCGGCGGCGAACTTGCGCGCCACCAGCTCGCTGCTCTCGAAATGGTACTGGCGACGCTCGGAGTGCCCGACCAGCCCGAAGTCGGCGCCCACATCGACCAGCATGGTCGCCGAGACCTCGCCGGTATAGGCCCCCTTCTCGTTGTGGCTGACGTCCTGGGCACCGAAGTGCAGGTGGCCGCCTTCGAAATCCTCGATCAGGTCGCCCAGGTAGGGCAGCGGCGGCAGGATGACCACGTCCACCCCCTCCAGCGGCATCCCGGCGGCGATCCGGGCCGCCAGCTCGGTGGCGAATTGGCGGGTGCCATGGAGCTTCCAGTTGCCGGCCACGATCTTGCGACGCATCGATTCGTCACTCCTGCAAAAGGGTATAAGAATAATCTATCGCCGCATGCTGAACCGTTATCGCAAGACAAGGCCAGGACAAATCCGACCGCCGATCAGACAGCCGGCGGTCGTGGATGGAACCGGCCCGGGCGGGCGCCGGCCGCCTACTTCAGCTTGATCTCGCGCAGGCGCTCTTCCAGATACCCCTGGGCGGTGATCGGCTCGGGGTAGCGCTTGGGGTTGTCGGCGCTGATCGTGGACGGCAGCACGTCGATCACGAAATCCGGGTTCGGGTGCAGGAAGAACGGCACCGAGTAGCGCGGCTTGCGCGCCAGCTCGCCCGGCGGGTTGACCACGCGGTGCGTGGTGGACGGGTACACGTGGTTGGTTAGGCGTTGCAGCATGTCGCCGATGTTGACCACGATGGTGTCCGCGGCCGAGGTGAAGGGCACCCACTGGCCTTGCTGGGACTTCACTTCCAGGCCGGCCGCGCTGGCCCCGACCAGCAGCGTGATCAAGTTGATGTCCTCATGCGCCCCGGCACGCACGTTGGGGATGTCGTCGGCGGTGATCGGCGGGTAGTGGATCGGCCGCAGGATCGAATTGCCGGAATTGGTTTTGTCGACGAAGTAATCCTCCGGCAAGCCAATATGCAGCGCCAGCGCCGAGAGCACGCGCGAGCCAAGCTGGTCGAGCTTGCTGTAGAGGTTGTAGCCATGTTCGCGGAACCCGGCGACCTCGCTCGGCCACAGGTTCGGCGGCATCACCTGGCGATACTTCGAGTCGTCGGGAATCTCGCGGCCGATGTGCCAGAACTCCTTCAGGTCGAAGTGCTTGGAATCCTTGGCCGTCTCCACGCCGAAGGCGGTATAGCCGCGTGCGCCGCCGCTGCCCGGCACCAGGTATTTGCGCTTGGTCTCCTCGGGCAGGTCGAAGAACGCCTTGAACACATCGTAGGCGGCGTCGATCTCGGCCTGCGGAATGCCGTGGTTGCGGATGCCGGCAAAGCCCCATTCGCGATAGGCCGCGCCCAGCTCGGCGACGAAGGCCTCGCGGTCGCTGTCGAAACGGGTGATGTCGAGGGTGGGGATCTGGCTCACGGACTGACCTGTTGGGAGAAAGGCTGAACGTCGATTTTCACTTACGAATATTCTGACAGATCGCAGGCCGGGCCCGAACCTAGTATCGCGGCGCGTCGACGCCGCACCGCAGCAGACGCCCTGCCCTTCGTTTCCCGGTCTGCCATGAACACGTCCGCCGCGTCAGCTTCCGTCGCCTCTTCCCTGACCTCAACGCCCCACACACCGCTGTCGATCCTGCACAGCGAAGCGGCCACCGGTTTTGGTGGCCAGGAAACCTACCTCTACCGGCACCTGCTGGCGATGCGCGCGCGTGGCCATCGCGTTGCCCTGCTGTGCCAGCCCGACGCACCGCTGGGCCAGCGCGCGCGCGCTGCGGGTATCGAGGTGTTCCACGTGCCGATGGGCGGCGCGGTGCGCCTGGCCGCTGGCATCCTGCGGGTGCGCAGGCTGCTGCGGCAACAGCGTTTCGACGTGGTCAACACCACCAGCCGCCGCGACACCCTGATCGTCGGCTGCGCGGCGCGCCTGGCGCGGGTCGGTCTGGTCGTGCGGTCGCGGCACCTGATGAGCCCGGTCAACTCGCTGCTGACCTACGCCAGGCTGCCGCACCGGGTGCTGGCGGTGAGCGAGCATGTCCGACAACTGCTGGTACGGCGCGGGGTGCGTGCCGAGCGTATCGGCGTCGTGCCACCCGCCGTCGCCGCCCTGCCCTGGCTCGAGGCTGCGCCCGAGCGGGCCTGGTCACAGCGTTGCGACACGCGCTCGCGGGTGCGTCGCGAACTGGGCTTCGGCGCCAGCGACCTGCTGGTGGGCTGCGTGGCGGTGTTGCGGCAACCGAAGGGCCATGCCGAGCTGATCGAGGCCATTGCCCCGCTGTGCGTGCAACATCCGAACCTGCACTTGCTGCTGGTCGGCCATGGCGACGACGTCCGCCGCCGGTTGCAGGCGCAATGCCTGGCGCAGGGCATCCAGGCGCAGGTGCACTTCCTGGGCTACCGCCAGGATGCCTGCGAGCTGATGCCGGCTTTCGACGTGTTCGCGCTGGCGACCCGCCGCGAAGCCGCTGGCACCGTGTTGCTGGAAGCGGCCGCGGCGGCCGTGCCGATCGTCGCGACCGACGTCGGCGGCATCCCGGAGATGCTCGAACGCGGTGGCAATGCCCTGCTCTCGGGCGTGGACGACATCGCCGCGATGACCCAATCGCTGCGCCTGCTGGTGGACCACCCCGGCCTGCGCCGGCGCATGGGCCTGGCCGGCTGGCGCTGGTTGCGGCAGCACCGGCAATTCACCGTCGCTGGCCAGGCCGAAGCCACCGAACGGCTCTACCGCCGCTGGCAGGAGGAACGCCATGCAAGTCGCTAAGGCAGTGCCGGTGCTGATGCACCACCACGTCACTCCGGCAGGCGGCATGATCAATGTCTCGCCGGAGAATTTCGCCAGCCAGATCGCCTGGCTGGCACGCGATGGCTGGACTTCGCTCACGCTCGACCAATTCGCCGGCTTTCTCGCCGGAGAGCCGGTGCCGCGCAAGTCGATCCTGATCACCTTCGACGACGGCTACCTGGATAACTGGGTACACGCGCACCCGATCCTGCAACGCTACGGCATGCACGCGGTGCTGTTCCTGGTCAGCGGCTGGGTGGGCGACGGCCCCGTGCGCGCGCACGCCGCGCAGGCCGCCTCACCGCTGCCCACGCCTGCCCACCGCGATTGCGAGGCCGCCATTGCCGATGGCCGCGCCGACGCGGTGATGATCCGCTGGAGCGAGGCGCGGCAGATGATCGCCAGCGGCAGCTTCGAAGTGCACTGCCACACCCACAGCCACCGCCGCTGGTATGAGCTTGGCCTGCCGCCGCAGACCTTGCGGCAGGTCCTCAGCGAAGACCTGCAACGCTCACGCCAGACCCTGCAGCGTGAACTGGGCCCGCTATCGGATCACCTGTGCTGGCCGTTCGGCTATTTCGATGCCGACTACCTGGCAGTGGCACGCGAACAGGGATTCAGCCACCTGCACACCATCCATGCCTTTGGCCGCAACCTCCCCGGCGGCGATCGCGAGCACATCTATCGGTTTCCGGTGCGCAACCGCCCCGCCAGCTGGTTGCAGCAACGCATCCGCGCCAGCTACCACCCCGTGCAGGCGCCACTGTTCAATCGCTTCAAGGCGTGGCGCCGGGGCTTGCCGCCCGGCGCCTGATCGGCGCGGCTCAGGCCGCCGCACGCACCGCGTCGGCCAGCGCGTCGAGGGTGGACTGCATCAGCGTGGCGTCATCGGCCTCCACCGTTACCCGCACCACCGGCTCGGTACCCGAAGGCCGCAAGAACGCACGCCCGCGCCCCTCCACCGCTGCCTGCGCCTGCAGCAACGCCTGCTGCACCGAAGCGGCACCCACCGTGTCCCTGGCGTTGCCGTTCAATTTCACGTTGATCGTCTGCTGCGGCACCTTGCGCAACCCGGCCAACGCCTGGCGCAGACTGGCACCCTCGCGCTTGAGCGCTTCGAGCACCTGTAGCGCGCTGATCACGCCATCGCCGGTGGTGGCCCGGTCCAGGCACAGCATGTGGCCGGACGTTTCCCCGCCCAGCACGCCACCACCTTCGACCAGTGCCTGGTGCACATAACGGTCACCCACCTTGACCCGCACGAACGGAATGCCCAGGCCGGCCAGCGCCTTCTCCAACCCGTAGTTGGTCATCAGCGTGCCGACCACCGTGCCCCTGAGCCGGCCACTGGCCTGCCAGCCGCGCGCAAGCACATAGAGCAGGTCATCGCCGTCGACCGGATTGCCCTGGTCGTCGGCCATCAGCACGCGGTCGCCGTCGCCGTCGAAGGCAATGCCCAGATCGGCACCAGTCTCGCGCACCTTGGCCGCGAGATTGTCGATGTGGGTCGAACCGACGCCATCATTGATGTTCAGCCCATCGGGCGCAGCGCCAATCACCACCACATCGGCACCCAGCTCGCGGAACAACAGCGGCGCGATGTGGTACGTGGCCCCGTGCGCGCAATCGAGCACGATCTTCAGCCCGCGCAGGTTGAAACCCCGCGGCACGCTGGCCTTGCAGAATTCGATGTAGCGGCCGATCGCATCGCGCGCGCGCGATGCCTTGCCCAGGCGCGTGGAATCCACCGTCAGGAACGGCGCATCCAGCGCCGCCTCGATCGCCAACTCAGTGGCATCGTCGAGCTTCTCGCCCTCGGCGGAAAAGAACTTGATGCCGTTGTCGTAGTGCGGATTGTGCGACGCACTGATGACGATGCCGGCATCGGCGCGCAGCGTACTGGTGAGGAAGGCAATCGCCGGCGTCGGCATCGGCCCGATCAACTGCACGTCCGCACCGGCCGCGACCAACCCCGCCTCCAGCGCCGCCTCGAACATATAGCCCGAAATGCGCGTGTCCTTGCCGATCAACACCGTCGGCCGCCCGCGCCCATCCTCGCCCAGCACACGACCGAGCGCATTGCCCAGGCGCAGGACGAAATCGGCCGAGATCGGCCCCTGCCCGACCCGGCCACGGATGCCGTCGGTCCCGAAATACTTGCGTGCGCTCATGCCGCAGTCGGACTCGTGGCCGGCGCATCGTCGGCAGCCGGACGCGGCTGGCGCATCATCATCGCGGTGAGATCAGCGATGCGGTCGCGCATTTGGCGGCGGTCGCAGATCTGGTCGATGGCACCATGCTCGACCAGGAACTCCGAACGCTGGAAGCCTTCCGGCAATTTCTCGCGCACCGTCTGCTCGATCACCCGCGGCCCGGCGAAACCGATCAACGCCTGCGGCTCGGCGATATTGATATCGCCCAGCATCGCGAACGACGCCGACACACCACCGGTGGTCGGATGCGTCAGCACCGAGATATACGGCAGGCCCGCCTCGCGCAACCGGCCCAGCGCAGCGGACGTCTTGGCCATCTGCATCAGCGAGAACAGGCCCTCCTGCATGCGCGCCCCGCCACTGGCCGAGAAACACACATAAGGACAACCCAACTCCAGCGCCACCTCGGCGGCCCGCGCAAAGCGCTCACCCACCACCGAGCCCATCGAACCGCCCATGAAAGCGAAATCGAACGAAGCCGCCACCAGCGGATTGCCCTTCAACAGACCGCGCATCGCCACCAGCGCATCGAACTCACCGGTCGCCTTCTGCGTCGACTTGATGCGATCGGCATACTTCTTCTGATCGCGGAACTTGAGCACATCCACCGGCCCCAGGTGCGCAGCGATCTCGCTGCTGCTCCCCGGATCGAACAACGACGCCAACCGCGCCCGCGCCCGAATGGCCATATGGTGGCCGCACTTCGGGCAGACCTCGAGATTCTCCTCCAACTCCGGGCGATAGAGCACAGCGCCACAATTGCTGCACTTCTCCCACAGCCCCTCGGGGACGCTGCGTTTCTTGCTCGGGGTATTGTCGGTACGGATGCCCGACGGCATCAATTTGCTGAGCCAGCTCATGCGGTGACGACGATCCTTGCAGGGCAGCCCCGGCGGGCCGCAGAAGGCCATCAGTCTATCCCAGCCACCCAAAGACGGTCAGGACGCCCCCGTACGTTGGGGGCCTCGCGCTCCGCGCTCTGCTCTTCTTCTCCCCTCCCCCGCCGGCCAACATCCTGTCAGAGCGTGGCGGGGTAGGCCCTGCCAGGACCCTTGGCGACATGGATGTCGCCACGGAGCCCCCAAGGATGGGTTTACGGCGTGTCCTGGCAGGGCCTACCCCGCCGCGCCGAGCGACCTAAACCAAAGCGCTACGCCCCATCCAAAGCCATCCGCAAAGGCCGCAAAAAAGCCTCAGCCCGAACCCGCGCCTCACCACTATCGCCCGCCCCCTCCAACGCCTGCACCAACGCACTCCCCACCACCACCCCATCCGCATCCACCGCCATCGCCGCCGCACCCGCCGCATCCTTGATCCCGAACCCCGCCACCACCGGCACCGCACACAACCGCCGCAGCGCCTGCAACCGCTGCCCCGCCGCCTGCGTATCCAGGTGATCGGCCCCCGTCACCCCGGCGAAACTCACGTAATACAGATACCCCTGCGCCTGCCCGCACACCAACGGCAGACGCGCATCATCCGTCGTCGGCGCCGCCAGCACGATCAACGCCAGCCCCGCCCGATCGAACACCTCGCGCGTCTGCGCCGACTCCTCCGGCGGCAAATCCACCAGCAGCACGCCATCCACCCCCGCAGCCACCGCCGCCGCGGCGAAACGCTCGGTGCCATGGATCTCCACCGGATTCAAATACCCCATCAACACCACCGGCGTACGCGCATCCTCGCGACGGAACTCATGCACCGCCTCCAGCACATAAGCCAGCCCAGCACCGCGCGCCAACGCCCGCTCCGAGCTGCGCTGGATCGTCGGCCCATCGGCCATGGGATCGGAAAACGGCACCCCCAGTTCCAGCACATCAGCCCCGGCACGCACCAACGCATGCATCACCGGCACCGTCGCCTCCAGCGAGGGGTCGCCGGCAGTGATGAAAGGGATCAGCGCCTTGCGGCCCTGCGACTTGAGCTGGGCAAATGTGTCTGCGATTCGGTTCATGGCCAATCCTGTGGGCGGTTGTTCGGTGGCGGTGGAGCGCAACGCGCTCACACCGTTACCCCTTCGCGTGCGGCAATCGTGTGCACATCCTTGTCGCCCCGGCCGGACAGGTTGCACAACACCAGGGCGTCCTTGGGCAGATCGCGCGCCAGCTTGATCGCCTGCGCCACTGCGTGGCTGGATTCCAGCGCCGCCAGGATGCCCTCGGTGTGCGCCAGCAGATGGAACGCCGCCAGCGCCTCGTCATCGGTGATGCCCAGGTAGTGCGCGCGACCGCTGTCGGCCAGGAAGGCGTGCTCGGGCCCCACACCCGGATAATCCAGGCCGGCCGACACCGAATGGGTCTCGATGATCTGGCCATCGTCATCGCAGATCACATAGGTGCGGTTGCCGTGCAGCACCCCCGGGCGACCGGCGGCAATCGAGGCCGCATGACGCCCGCTAGCGATGCCGTCACCGGCCGCCTCGGCGCCATAGATCGCGACCTCGCTGTCGTTGAGGAAGGCATGGAACAAGCCGATCGCATTGCTGCCGCCGCCCACGCAGGCGGTGATGGCGTCCGGCAGCCGGCCGTAGTCTTCCAGCATTTGCGCGCGCGCCTCGCGGCCGACGATCGCATTGAAATCGCGGACCATGCGCGGATACGGATCCGGCCCGGCTACCGTGCCGATGATGTAGAACGTGTCGCGCACGTTGGTCACCCAATCGCGCATGGCCTCGTTGAGCGCATCCTTGAGCGTGGCCGAGCCGCTGGTCACCGGCACCACCGTGGCGCCGAGCAGCTTCATCCGATAGACGTTGATCTTCTGCCGCTCGATATCGGTGGCGCCCATGTAGACCACGCATTCCAGCCCCAGCCGCGCGGCCACCGTGGCACTGGCCACGCCGTGCTGGCCGGCACCGGTCTCGGCGATGATCCGGGTCTTGCCCATGCGGCTGGCCAGCAGCGCCTGGCCGATGGTGTTGTTGATCTTGTGCGCGCCGGTGTGGTTCAGGTCCTCGCGCTTGAGCAGGATCTGCGCCC
Organism: Stenotrophomonas sp.; assembly: GCA_035539015.1. Classification (GTDB taxonomy): domain Bacteria; phylum Pseudomonadota; class Gammaproteobacteria; order Xanthomonadales; family Xanthomonadaceae; genus Stenotrophomonas_A. The sequence goes on from DATLJF010000167.1 coordinate 14,564, forward strand.
CCCCCACTTCGCGGCTCAGGCGTTCGGCGTGATAGATCGGGCTGGGCCGGCCGACGTAGTGCTTGAGGTCCTTGTCGTAGGCGGCGATGAACGCGGGGTCGCTTCGCGCCTGGTCATAGGCCGCGGCAAGCTCCTGCAGCGGGCCGATCAGGGTCTCGGCGACGAAGCGGCCGCCATAACGGCCGAAATGCCCGGCTGCATCCGGATAGGCGTGGAAGTCACTGATGGAAGGCGTGGACATGGCAACTGGACTCGTGCGCGCGGCCGAACTGGCCGCCATGGCAGGCACTTTACCGCGCCACGGCTTTGGCGATAATCGATCCTTCCTGCCTCACCTGTGACTACCGCTCACATGAGCGACCTGCCGCCCCTGCCCGCCTTGCGCGCCTTCGAAGCCGCCGCCCGCCTGGGCAGCCTCAGCCGCGCCGCCACCGAGCTACACGTCACCCATGGCGCGATCAGCCGCCACGTCCGCAGCCTGGAAGAAGCCTTGGGCGTACCGTTGTTCGCCCGCCAGGGCCGCGGCCTGGTCCTGACCGAGGCCGGGCTGGCCCTGCGCGAGGCCAGCAGCGAAGCGTTCGCTCGCCTGCGCCAGACCTGGCGCCAGCTGCGCCGCCGCTCCGGCAGCGCGCCCCTGGTGCTGGGCTGCAGTGGCAGCCTGCTGGCACGCTGGGTGATCCCGCGGCTGGCGCGCCTGGGCGCGGAACTGCCGGCCCTGACCCTGCATTTGTCGGCCACCGAACAGCCCCCGGGCCCGGACCTGGCCGGCCTCGATGCAGCCTTGCTGCTGGCGTCGCCGCCATGGCCAGCGGGCTGGCGGGTGTTCGACCTGGGCGCAGAGCGCATCGGCCCGGTGATGAGCCCACGCCTGGCCACCGCGGGCCTGCCGACCGAAACGCTGGCACAGCTGCCGCTCCTGGGCACGCGCTCGCGCCCGCAGGCGTGGTCCGATTGGGCGCGGGCCAGCGGCCTGGACCCCTCCGTGCTGCCGGCGTCACAGGATTTCGAGCACTTGCTCTATCTATTGGAAGCGGCGGTGGCCGGGCTGGGCGTGGCCATCGCGCCGGCGCCATTGGTGGCCGAAGACCTGGCCAATGGCCGGTTGATTGCGCCGTGGGGTTTCGTCTACACGACGGCGCGCTGGGTGCTGTGCAGCGATGCTCGCAACAGCGATCCCCGCATCGATGCGCTGGCGGCTTGGCTGGGCAAGGAGTTGGTCGTTAGGTGAGCGACCGCGTCTCCGCTCTTCGGGGCTGAAGCCCCTCCTACAGGCGGCCGCGCGAGCAATGGGATGGGTGCACTGTAGGAGCGGCTTCAGCCGCGACCGCCCTCCCATCCGATGGTTGCTTAGCCGGACGACATCTCATGGCAATCAGCGCGGCGCACTTCCTCGACCATCCGCCGCATCTTGTCGCCGTCCTTGATGCCGGGCTCGGTCTCGATGCCGCTGGACACATCCACACCCCAGGGCAAGGTGGCGACGATGGCGTCGAACACGTTTTCCGCGGTGATGCCGCCGGCCAGCAGGAACGGCCGGTGCAGCCCGGTGGGCAGATGCTGCCAGTCGAAGGTGCGGCCGCTGCCGCCACTGCCGCCCGGCGCATGGCTGTCGAACAGGAACGCCGAGGCATTCGGGAACGCCATCTGCAGGGTGCGTGCGTTCGGTGCTTCGCTGCCGCCCATCGGCACTGCCTTCATGTAAGGCAGGCTGAAACTGCGGCAGAAGCTGTCTTCTTCCTCGCCATGGAATTGCAGCAGGGTCGGGCGCACGGTGCGCACCACCTCGCGCACTTCTTCCTTGCTGTTGTTGCGGAACAACGCCACCACATCGACCATCGGCGCGGTCGCCTGGCGCATCGCCCGGGCCTCGGCCGGCGCCACCCGGCGCGGACTGCCGTGGGCGAATACGAAGCCGATCGCATCCACTCCCAGCTCGCCCGCCAAGCGGATATCGCCGGCACGGGTCATGCCACAGAATTTGATGCGAGTGCGATACAGCGTTCGATTCATTGCGTGACCTCTGCGGGCAGCTGCCATTGCCGGGCGTATAGCGGTCCGACGAATACCAGCCCCTGAGGCGGCGCGGTCGGACCGGCCAGTGTCCGGTCGCGTCCGGCGAGCAGTTCGGCGATCCAATCGACCGGCTGCTCTCCCGCGCCCACCAGCACTAGCGAACCCACAATATTGCGCACCATGTGATGAAGGAATGCATTCGCCTGGACGCTGACCTCCACCACCTCGCCATGGCGTTCTACTGCAATGGCCTGCAAATCGCGCCGCGCGTGCAGGGCCTGGCACTGGATGCTGCGAAACGCACCGAAGTCATTCTCGCCCAGCAGGGCCTGCGCGGCGGCATGCATGGCGGCCGCGTCCAGGGGCCGGCGCTCCCAGCTCAGGGTCTGCCGGTATAGCGCCGGGCGCACCGTGCGGTTGAGCAAGCGATAGCGATAACGGCGCGCGCGCGCGGAAAAGCGCGCATGGAAGTCGTCTGCCACCGGCACGCACCAGCGCACCGCCACCGAACGCGGCAGGCGCGTGGTGGTGCCCAGCATCCAGGCGCGCGGATCGCGGCTGGCGTTGCTGTCGAAGTGCACGACCTGGCATTCGCCATGGACACCGGCATCGGTGCGGCCGGCGCACACCACCGACACTGGCGTATCGGCCACCGAGGACAGCGCCTGCTGCAGCGTCGCCTGCACGCTCGGCCCGCCGTGCTCGCCCAACTGCTGCCAGCCCTGGAATTCGCTGCCGTCGTACTCCACGCCCAAGGCGTAACGCATGCTGCCGTCCGTCAGCGCAACTGGCCCAGCAGCGCCACCGCTTCAGCGCGCGCGGCCGGGTCGGTGCCGCTGGCCACTTCCTGCAGCAGGCTGCGCGCGGTCTCGGTGTCGCCCAGGTCGAGATAGGCCACCGCCAGCTCCAGGCGGTCGCGCCCGGCTGGGGCCGGATTGAGCGGCGCCACCGAGCCCGCATGCCAGGCCGGCGTCGCGTCAACGACCGCCGGGGTGACCGGTTCTTCTTCGGCCGGTGCACGCCACGGCGCGTGCTCGTCCTCGTGCAGGTCCACTTCTTCCAGTTCGACTTCGCGGTCGATCTCGCGCTCGCCCAAGGTCGGCGCTTCGCTGGCGGGCACCGCGGCGGTCAGCGCGGCGGCATCGAAGCCATGCCGCGGCAACGGCGGTAGCGGTGAAGGCTTGCGCCGGCGCGACGCCAGCCAGGCAACGATGCCGGCGATGATCAGCGCCAGCCCGCCCCACAGCCACATCGGCAGGCCGGCATCGGCCGCCACGTGGCTATCGGCCTTGGCCAGGCGCTGCTGCGCCGCGGCCAGGTCGGTGTCCTTCATGGCGATCAGCTTTTGCTGGTCCTGCTTGAGCTTCTCCAGCTCGCCCACGCGCGTGCGCAGCTCCTGGATCTCGGCATCGCGGCTGGCGATGTCCTCGTGTGCCTGCTGCAATTGTTCGTTCGCCGCCATGTCTCCCTCGCCTCCGGCGCCGGTGCCGCTGGTAGTTCCGGCATTCTTTGCATCGCTGGCCACGGCCGGGGCGATCTCGAGCCGCGCGCCAGCGGCGGCTGGCGCCGCGGCGGTCGTTGCAGCGGGTGGTGTGGTGCTGCTGGCCACCGGCGTTGCCGCCGCGCCCGCTTCGGCCGGCTGCGGCACCGGGGCGCGCGCCTGCCGCCATTGCGCAGCCTGCTCGCGGACCATCGCCCGCGCCTCGGCCGCACCGACCCGCGCCAGTTCGTCCTGGGCCGGCGTGCGCAACACCGCGCCGGCCTTGAGCCGGTTGATATTGCCGCCGATGAAGGCGTCCGGGTTGGCGCGCAGCAGCGCCACCATGGTCTGGTCCAGGGTCTGGCCTTCGCCCGCCATTTGCGCGGCAATGCCCGACAGGGTCTGGCCGCTGCGCACGGTGAGCGCATCGCCGGGCTGCAGGCTGGGGGCCACCGGCGCCGGGCGGGACGGTCGCCGCGCTGGGGTCTCGGTCGCCACGGGTGCTTCGGCTGCGGGAGTCGCGGCAGGCGGCGGCGTTTCGGCCGGCAACGGCTCGGCCGCCGGCGCCTCGACCTCGCGCACGATGCGGTTCTCGGCACTGGCGGCCGGCGCTTCGATCACCGGTTCGGCAATCGCCGCAGCGGTGTTGGGCGCATCGACCAGCGCCGAATATTCGCGGACCAGCCGGCCCTGGCCCCAATCGACCTCGATCAGGAAGGAAATGGCCTGCTGCGATACCGGCGTGTTGCTGGTGACGCGAATGACGGCGCGGCCGCGCTGGTCCTGGGAGAACTGGAACTGGAGCTCGCTGACCACCCCCTGCGGCGGCTCCAGGCCGACGCGTGCGAAGGTCGCCGGCGAGGCCAGGGCCACGCGCGCGTTCTCCAGCTCGCCCGGTTCGTTGGAAATGACCGGGATCTCGGCCACCAATGGCTGCCCGGGCCGCGAAAGCACGCGGATATCGCCCAGCCCCAGCGCCATGGCAGCACTGCTGCACAGCGTCAGGACGAGCGCGCTCAGACCTTGTATCGGGCGCGTAGCGCCCCTGCCCCTGCGTTTCATGGGCGCCAATATAGCGTCGCGCCCGAAGCCTGGATACCGGAACGTGTTCGGGCGCCGGTGGGCGCCGTGCACTGGCACGGCGCCCTGCGCACGCTCACGCCGGTTCGGCGGCGACCAGCTCGGCCAGCTGCACGGCGTTGAGCGCAGCACCCTTGCGGATGTTGTCCGACACGATCCACAGGTTCAGGCCACGCGGATGCGAGAGATCCTCGCGGATGCGGCCGACGTAGACCGCGTCATTTCCCGAGGCATGGGTCACCGGCGTCGGGTAGCCGCCGGCCTTGTGCTCGTCCACCACTTCCACGCCCGGCGAGCGCGCCAGCAACTCGCGCGCCGCTTCCACGGTGATCTTCTCGCGGGTCTCGATGGTCACCGCCTCGGAATGACCATAGAACACCGGCACGCGCACCGCGGTGGGGTTCACCAGGATGCTGTCGTCGCCGAGGATCTTGCGCGTCTCCCAGACCAGCTTCATTTCTTCCTTGGTGTAGCCGTTGTCCTGGAAATCGTCGATGTGCGGGATCAGGTTGAAGGCGATCTGTACCGGGAAGCGCTGCGGCTCGATCTGCTGGAAGTTGAGCAACTGGCCGGTCTGCTTGCCGAGTTCTTCCAGCGCCGAACGGCCACCGCCGGACACCGACTGGTAGGTCGCCACGTTGATCCGCTCGATACCGTACTGGCGATGGATCGGGCCCAGCGCCACCAGCATCTGCATGGTCGAGCAGTTGGGGTTGGCGACGATGCCGCGCGGGCGATTCTTCAGAGCTTCCGGGTTGACCTCGGACACCACCAGCGGCACGTCGTCGTCGTAGCGGAAGGCCGAGGAGTTGTCGATCACCACCGCGCCGGCAGCGGCGAACTTCGGCGCATATTCCTTGGACACGCTGCCGCCGGCCGAGAACAGCGCGATATCCACGCCATGTGGGTCGAACGTCGCCAGGTCCTGCACGGCGATCTTCTCGCCCTTGTAGATGACGCTGCCGCCGGCCGAACGCTCCGAAGCGAGCGCCACCAGGGTGCCGACCGGGAAGTCACGTTCGGCCAGGATGTTCAGCATGGTCTCGCCGACCGCGCCGGTGGCACCGACGACGGCAACGGTGAAACGACGGCCGGGGGAAGAAGGGTTGTTCTGGCTCATGGATGTGTTGCTCGAAAAAGGTAAAGGAAAGGAAGTCGGCGCAGCATCGCTGGGTTCGGGGAACCTCCGGTAAGCGGGCGCGGAGATTCCCTATCGTTTTTCGTTGCCGATTTTGCTCGCGCGCAGGCTGGCGGCGCCGGATTTCCCGGCCTCGATCTCGGCTTTGTTCAACGCATTCGGCGGATTGCCGGCATCCGGCCCCTGGCCCAGGGCGGCCACCAGGTTATCCACCGCCAGCGCCACCATGGCACGGCGGGTGTCCAGGCTGGCACTGCCGATATGCGGGGTCAGCACCACATTGCGCAGCGCCAACAGCTCCGGGCGCACGTTCGGCTCATCTTCGTAGACGTCCAGCCCGGCGGCGGCCAGGCGGCCATGTGCCAGCGCATCGGCCAGGGCCAGCTCATCGACCAGGCCACCTCGGGCAATGTTCACCAGGGTCGCGCCTGGCTTCATCTTCGCCAGCGCGCCGGCGTCGATCAGGTGGTGCGACTGCGCCGTGTACGGCAGCACCAGCACCAGGTGATCGGCCCGGGCAAGCAATTCGTCGAAACTTGCGTAGCGCGCGCCAGTCTCGGCCTCGACGCTTGCCGGCAAGCGGCTGCGGTTGTGGTACAGCACCTTCATGCCGAAGCCGAGGGCGCCACGACGCGCGATGCCCTGGCCGATGCGGCCCATGCCGAGAATGCCGAGCGTGGTGCCATGCACATCGCGGCCGAGCATGGTCTTGAACGACCACTGCCGCCATTGGCCCTCGCGCAACCAGCGCTCGGATTCAGTGATGCGGCGCGCGGCGGCCATCAGCAGGGCAAAGCCCAGGTCGGCCGTGGTCTCGGTGAGCACGTCGGGGGTATTGCTGGCGAGAACGCCGGCCGCGGTCAACGCGTCCAGATCGAGGTTGTTGTAGCCGACGCCGACATTGGCCACGGCCCGCAGCGTGGCTGCGCCGGCCACTTCGGCCGCGCCGACGCGCTCGTTGAGGGTGATCAGCGCGCCGTCGACCTGCGCCAGGCGGGCGGCGACGTCGACCGGCGAATACTTCGTCACCTGGTCGGCCGCCGACACTTCGAAATACTGCCCGAGCCGTTCGATCTCTTCATCGAACAACGGTTGGCTGACCCATACCCGGGGCCGTGCTTCAGCCATCCACCTTGCCCGGGATACGCGGCGAGACTTCACCGACGTCGCCGCACTGGGCGCGGTGGCGCAGCGCCTGGTCCATCAGCACCAGCGCCATCATCGCCTCGGCGATCGGGGTGGCGCGAATGCCGACGCAGGGGTCGTGGCGGCCGGTGGTGACCACTTCGATCGGCTGGCCATCCACATCCACGCTCTCGCCCGGCAGGCGCAGGCTCGACGTAGGCTTGAGCGCAATCGATGCCACGACCTGCTGGCCGGTGGAGATGCCGCCGAGGATGCCGCCCGCGTGGTTGCTGCGGAAGCCCTGTGGCGACATCAGGTCGCGGTGCTCGGTGCCCTTCTGCGCGATCGCGTCGAAGCCGTCGCCGATCTCCACGCCCTTGACCGCGTTGAT
>DATLJF010000168.1:0-40098 GCA_035539015.1 Stenotrophomonas sp.
GCAGTACCAGGAAGCGGTGGTGACGCTGACCGCCCCCGAGCGCCTGCCGATGCAGGTGTGGGCGCGCGGTGTGGAGCCGCAGCGCCCCGTGCGGCACAAGGGCCAGCAGCGTTGGGAATGGCGCTACCAGCGCGCGCTGCCAATGAAGAGCCAGAACTGGAGCGCGGCGGCCTGGGAATTCAGCCCCACCATCATGGCCAGCACCTACCGCGATTGGTCGCAGGTGGGCCATGCCTACCACGCCAAGGCCGGGCAGGCGGCGGCGGTGACGCCGAAGATCCAGGCGCTGGCCGAACAAATCACCGCCGGCATCCCCGCCAGCGATCGCCGCGGCCAGGCCGCCGCGCTGTACGACTGGGTTGCACGCAACATCCGCTATGTCGCGGTGTATCTGGGCAACGGCGGGCTGGAGCCGAACCCGGCCGAGCGCATCGCCGACAGCCAATATGGAGACTGCAAGGACCACACCGTGATCCTCGAGGCCCTGTTGGCGGCCAAGGGCATTGCCAGCACCCCCGTGCTGATCGGCGCCGATGGCGGGCCGACGCTGCCGCGGATCGCGGTGCTGGGGCGCTTCAACCACGCGATCACCTATTTGCCCGAGTTCGACCTCTATGTCGACTCGACCAACCCGTATGCGCGCTTCGGCCAACTGCCGGCCTCCGATCTGGGCGCGCCGGTGGTGCACAGCGCCGACGGCCGCGTCGCGCGTACGCCGGCCAACGACCGCAGCCGCAATGCATACGTCGCCCGTAGCGAGTTCGACTTCCGCGCTGATGGCGGCGTGCGCGGCCTGACCACGCTGGACAGCGGCCAGACTGGCGAGATTGGCCTGCGTGCGATGTTCGTCCAGCTCAATGCGCAGAACCGTGCGCGGATCGAGGAATCGATCATCGCCCAGGCCGGCTTCGATGGCCGTGGCGAGCTGACCTTGCAGGGCGATCCACTCGACCTGTCGCAGCCGTTCGGCTATCGCTATGGCTTCCAGGCCGAGGACTACGTCGACTTCCAGCAACTCGGCGGCATGCGCCTGCCCGACATGCCTGGCGCCGAGTCGGCGCGCGAGCTGTATGCCAGCGCCTCGTCGGAAACCAACCTGACCCCGTTCTACTGCAACGACAGCCTGCGCCAGGAAACCTACGTGCTGCGCTTCCCACAGGGCGTGCCGATCGCGGTGCTGCCGCGCGATGCCGAGTTCAGCAACGCCGCCGGCGAGTACAGCGTGCACTGGCAACGCGAAGGCCAGACCGTGACCAGCACGCACCGGCTGGCGCGCAAGGCCATCCATGGCCCGCAGCAGCTGTGCCAGCCGCAGGACTACGCCGCGTTCCGCGAGCTGTTCCAGCAGGTCCGGCGTGGCTTCCGCAGCCAGATCGTCTACGGCGACCTGACGCCGCGCTGAGCATTGGCCTGTGGCCAGGCCAATGCGAGGCCGCGCTGCGCGTTGGCAGGCTCGTCAGGCAAGTGAATCGACCGTCGGCCGCGCGACCAGCTCCGTTAGTGAGAGGTTGCACAGCGGCAGCGGACCGTCGAATTCGTGTCGGGTGGTTTTGGGCGGATAGGGATCGGCAGCCAGGGCGCGGCGCAGGATGTCGGCGGGGCACACGTCATAGCCTGCACGCGCTGCGCTGACGCGGACCTGCGTGTAGTCGAGCCGCAAGCAAGGAACGAAATACAGGCCAAGCTGGCGCGCGGCAACCAGCCGATGGTGGCCATCCATCACTGCGTTGCTGCTGCGCTCGATCACGATGGGCACCCGCCACAGCGCATGTTGGCGCATATCGGCGGCGAGGCTGTCGGCGTGCTCGGGGTAGTGGCGCTCGGTGGGCCGGATGATGGCGAGCGGGACCAGTTCGATGGATGCTTCGGACAACATGTGGGAGGCTCCGGGTCGCTGAATCAGCCGTTTCGCGTTGAATGGGGACGAGCAGTCGCGCTGGGGCGCAGCACTGTGCTCAACCCATCAGCGGCAGGCGCCGGCCAGTGCCGGCGACGATCGCCCGTTGCAGGAAGTGGCGTGCACAGGCCAGGTCATCCACGGCCATGCCCATCGGGTTGAGCAGGATGATTTCCTCGTCGCTTTCGCGGCCAGGGCGCGCGCCGGCGATGATCTCGCCGAGTTCGGCGTGCAGCTGTTCGCGGCTAAAGCGTCCTTCAAGCACGAGCTGGTTGATGATCTTGCGCTCGCGGTTGGATTGCGCCCAGTCGTCGACCACGACCTTGTCGGCGCGCAGGTATACCTCTTTGTGCACGTCCATGATCGAGACGTTGGCGACGAAGGTGCCGGGCGATAGCCACTCGAATGGCAGGTAAGGGGTGTCGGTGACGGTGCAGGTGACCACCACTTCGCTGTCCCGCACCGCGGCTTCGGCGCTCGCGCTGATTTCCCAGGCGACGGTGAAGCGTTCGGCCAGGGCATCGCGCAGCGCCGTGGCGGCGTTGGCGTCGAGATCGTACAGGCGCACCTCGGCGATGCTGCTGCATTGTTCCAGCAGCGTCTGTAGCTGCATCCGGGCGATCGGCCCGCAGCCGATGACCGCCAGCCGCGTGAATGCCTTGCGCGCGAGATGGCGCACGCCCAGCGCGGTGATCGCGGCCGTGCGCATGCCGCTGATCAGGCCGCCTTCCATGATCGCCCGCGGGTAGTTGGTCTCTACATCGTTCAACACAATCAGTGCGCTGGCGCGTTCCAGCCCATGGCGGGCGGGGTTGTGCTGGCGGCTGCCGATCCATTTCAAACCAGCCACCGGGCTGTCCCCGCCCAGATAGCCGGGCATGGCGATGATGCGGTCGGCAATGTGGTCGGCACCGGGCCAACGCAGGTAGGGCTTGAGCGGCTGCACATACTCGCCACGCGCGTGGCTGAGCAAGCCGGCTTCTACCGCGTCGACATAAGGTTGCGAATGCGCGCCGCCGAGGGCGATCAGGTCGGCGCGGCTGAGATACACGATTTCAGGGGAGGAGACGGGCACGGGAGTCCTGGGAGCGGTAGAGGTGACAGGGGAATCAGCAGGGGAGGGGGGTGTCGGCAGCGCGTGCGCAGTCGTGGCGCGCATGCATGCGCGCCAGCCAGGCGTCGTCGTAGACGCTGTCGAGATAGCGATCGCCGCGATCGGGCAACACGGTGACGATTCGCGCGTTGGCCCCTGGCCGGGTAGCCAGACGCTGGATCGCGGCGATCACGGCGCCGGACGAGCCGCCGGCGAGGATGCCTTCGCGCAACACCAGTTCACGGCAGGCGCGGGCCGCTGCGTAGTCATCGACGTGGATGACTTCATCGACTTCATTGGCGCACAACAATTCGGGCACGCGGCTGGCGCCAATGCCAGGCAACTCGCGTGGCTGTGGCGGCGTGCCGAACAACACCGAACCGACCGCATCCACTGCGACCACCCGCAAGTCGGGCCAGGCCTGGCGCAGGCGCCGCGCGACACCGTGCAGCGTGCCGCTGGTACTGACGCCGAGCACCAGGATGTCCGGTGGCGTGGCCGCCATCTCCCGCGCGAGTTCTTCGCCCTCGCCATGGAAATGCGCGAGCCAGTTGCCGGGGTTGGCGTATTGGTTGACCCAGAAGGCCTGGCCATCGCTGGCCACCAGTTGCTTGGCGCGGGCAATGCGCGTTTCCAGGTAGCCGCCGTTGCGGTCCTTCTCCTCAACCGTATCCACCTGGCCGCCGTGGCAGCGGATGAGCCGCAGGTTGGCCGGCGCAATCTTGGGATCGACGATGGCGGTGAAGCGCAGGCCATGGCGGTTGCACAGCATCGCCAACGCGATGGCGAGATTGCCCGATGAGCTTTCCACCACGTGCATGCCCGGTCGCAGCGCGCCGTCGGCCAGCGCTTGCTCGAGGATGTAGCGCGCCGGCCGGTCCTTTACGCTGCCGCCGGGATTGCACAACTCCAGCTTGGCGTGGACCTGCATCCCGCCCGGGAACAACCGCGACAAACGCACCAGGGGGGTGCGACCGATCGAATCGGTCACGTGGTCGTATGCCATCGCCAACTCCGCTGCGGACAGGGAGGCTAAGTTATGGCGAATGAGAATGATTTACAGTATCGGCATGTAACTGCACGTATCCGGACATGCCGCCGACGGCTGAACGTGCCGCGGACGCAGGCTCGCCGGTTCACGGGCTTGGCGTCACAATGTGCCCATTCTGAATTCGGGAACTCCACGCATGCTTCTGCTGCGCTGCTTCGTCCTCGCCGCCGCCCTCGTCACCGGCACCGCGTATGCCGGTGCCCGTACCGAACTGGACAACTTCACCCGTGGCCTGAAGGGCCTGGACGGGCAGTTCTCACAGCAGGTGTTCGACGGTACCGGCAAGGTCAAGGAAACCACCAGCGGCCGCGTCGCCCTGTCGGCACCGCGCCAGTTCCGCTGGGAGTACACCAAGCCCTACAACCAGCTGATCGTGGCCGACGGCAAGAAGGTGTGGATCTATGATCCGGACCTGAAACAGGCCACCGTGCGCCCGCAGGGCGAAGAAGAGCGCAACAGCCCGCTAAGCGCCTTGATCGACCCCACGCGCCTGGCCAAGCAGTTCGACATCAGCGAAGAAGCCGCACCGCGCGATGGGCTGCAGTGGTTGTCGTTGACGCCCAAGGCCGGTGCCGATGCCAACTTCCAGGTCGCCTCGCTGGGTTTTGGTCCCAACGGGCTGGCACGCATGGAGGTGGTGGACGCCATCGGCCAGCGCACGGCGATTCGTTTCGAAGGCTGGAAGCGCAACCCGGCGTTTGCCGCGGGGACGTTCGCCTTTACGCCGGCCAAGGGCGTGGACGTGGTGGGCGAGTAGGCGATCGGGACACTGCACGCCTCAGTGCGTGCAGTGCTGCACTTCAATGCTCAGGTGTTCCAGGGTTTCCAACCCGGCCAGGCGTTGACGATAGACCTCCAGTGGCTCAGGGGCATGCGTTACCAGCGAGATGATCGCCGCATGGTGGCCGGGGCCCACCCGCCACACGTGTAGATCGGCGACGCGGTCCTGGCCCACTTCGATGCGCTCGCGGATCTGCCGTTGCAGCCCGGCCGGGGCCGAGGCATCGAGCAGGACCCGACCGGTGTCGCGCATCAGCCCCAGCGACCAGCGCGCGATCACCAGCGCGCCGACCAGGCCCATCGCCGCGTCCATCCACAGCCAGCCGAAGCCCTTGGCCAGCAGCAGCGCGACGATCGCCAGGACTGAAGTCAGGGCGTCAGCCAGCACATGCACATAGGCCGAGCGCAGGTTGTGGTCGGTGTGGGCGTGGTGGTCGTGGTGGTCGTGGGCGTGGTCATGATCGTGGTGGTGGTGGTCGTGATCATGGTCGTGATCGTGATCGTGATGGTCGTGTCCATGGCCATGCCCGTGATCATGGTCATGACCCAGCATCCAGGCGCTGGCCAGGTTCACCAGCAGGCCCAGTGAAGCGACCCAGATCGCCTCGTTGAAGGCGATGGCCACCGGCTGCGCCAGGCGCATCACCGATTCGACCGCGATGCCCAGCGCAATCAAACCCAACAGCAGCGCGCTGGAAAAGCCGGCCAGGTCGCCGACCTTGCCGGTGCCGAAGGTAAAGCGGCGGTCATCGCGGTGACGGCGGGCATAGGCATAGGCGAACCCGGCAATGGCCAGCGCGCCGGCATGGGTGGACATGTGGATGCCGTCGGCCAGCAAGGCCATCGAGCCGGTCCAGATACCGGCGGCGATCTCCACGATCATCATCACCGCGGTCAGGCCGACCACCGCCCAGGTACGGCGCGCGTTGCGCTCATGGCGCTCGCCGAGGAAATCGTGGTCATGGCTGAAGCGGGCGAGGGAGTCGTGGTGGTTCATGGCCTGGGCCGAATGCGGGGCAGGCCTGCATGGTCCGGGGCAGGCATCAACAACGCAAGCGGGCGCGCGATAGAATGAAGCCGTGGCCCGCACCAGAACCCCCACAGAACCTGCGCCCGACCTGCTGAGCGTCGACCAGGACCACCTGCGTCCGCTGGCCGAGCGCATGCGCCCGCGCACCCTGGACGAAATGGTCGGCCAACGTCGCCTGCTCGCCCCTGGCAGTGCATTGCGGCGCGCGGTGGAATCCGGGCATGTGCACTCGATGATCCTGTGGGGCCCGCCGGGCTGCGGCAAGACCACGCTCGCGCTACTGCTGGCGCACTACGCCGACGCCGAATTCAAGGCGATCTCAGCCGTGCTTTCCGGCCTGCCGGAAGTGCGCACCGTCCTGGCCGAAGCAGCGCAACGCTTTGCCGGCGGCCGCCGCACCGTGCTGTTCGTCGACGAAGTACACCGTTTCAACAAGGCCCAGCAAGACGCCTTCCTGCCGCATATCGAGCGCGGCACCATCCTGTTCGTCGGCGCCACCACCGAGAACCCGTCGTTCGAATTGAACTCGGCGTTGCTGTCGCGTTGCCGCGTGCATGTGATGGAAGCCGTCTCGCCGCAGGACATCAGCGCCGCGCTGAAACGCGCGCTGGAAGACAGCGAGCGCGGCCTGGGCAACGAAGCCCTGCGCGTGTCGGACGAATCCCTCCTGGAAATCGCCACCGCCGCCGATGGCGACGTCCGCCGCGCGCTGACCCTGCTGGAGATCGCCGCCGAACTGGCCCAGGACGAAGGCGGCGAGATTACCCCGCACACCCTGCTGCAAGTCCTGGCCGACCGCACCCGCCGCTTCGACAAAGGCGGCGAACAGTTCTACGACCAGATCTCCGCGCTGCACAAATCCGTGCGCAGCACCAACCCCGACGCCGCCCTCTACTGGCTGACGCGCATGCTCGACGGCGGCTGCGACCCGGCCTACCTCGCACGGCGGCTCACCCGCATGGCGATCGAAGACATCGGTCTGGCCGACCCGCGTGCCCAGCAAATGGCGCTTGAAGCCTGGGAAATCTACGACCGCCTCGGCAGCCCCGAAGGCGAACTGGCCTTCGCGCAAGTCGTGCTCTATATGGCCACCACCGCCAAATCCAACGCCGGCTACGCCGCCTTCAACCAGGCCAAGGCCGACGTGCGCCAGACCGGCACCCAGGAAGTCCCACTGCACCTGCGCAACGCCCCGACCAAGCTGATGAAGAACCTCGGCTACGGCGCGCAATACCAATACGACCACGACCTCGAAGGCGGCATCGCCCTCGACCAGACCGGCTTCCCCGACGCCATGGGCGAACGCACCTACTACGAACCCGTCGCCCGCGGCCTGGAAATCAAGCTCAAGGAAAAACTCGACCGCCTGCGCGAAGCCAGGGCAGCAGCACGCGCCGACAAAGCGAGCAGGGCGAAACCATGAATCCCAGCACGTTCTGGACCTCCCTGCTGCTGGCCATGGCCGGCGGCGCCCTCGGCTCCGGCCTGCGCTTCACCATCGGCGCCAGCCTGCTGCAGCGCCTCGGCAACGGCTTCCCCTGGGGGACCCTGACCGTAAACCTGCTCGGCGCCTTCATCGCCGGTTTCCTGATGACCTGGCTCGACACCCGCGGCCCCGCCACCTGGCCCCTGCGCGCACTGCTGATCGTCGGACTGATGGGCGGCCTGACGACCTTCTCATCACTGATGATGGAATGCCTCATCTTCGCCCGCACCGACCGCACGCCGATGATCGCCCTCTATCTCGGCATCACGATCCTCGCCGGCCTGCTGCTGGTATTTCTCGGCGCCCGACTGGGCCTGACACTAGCAGGCGCACGCCCCGGCTAGTGCAACGTCATCGGCACCGGCCCCTCCAACTCCTCCAGCACCGGCGAAATCTGCCGAGCCAGCAGCGAAAAACACCAGGCCAACTGATCCGGCCGCAGCCGCAAGCAAGCCGCCTGCTCATCAGACGCATTGCGCGCCGCAATGACCTGCGAGAGAAAATCCAGATGCTCGATCACACTGAGCAACTGATAGCGCGCATGCTCCGGCATGAAATAACCATTGCGCGTAGGTGAGACGGTGGTCTGCATCAAACACTCCTCGTCCTTGGAAAAGGGCCCTCGCGTGGGGCGAGGGTGTCGGGAGGCTCGAACCGTAATCGGCAACCGGTAGGCGTATTTCCCCTTTCGGAGTCTTGTATTAGCCGCCCTCCCGACTCAGCTTCGGCATCGCTGCTTCAAGGTGGACCGATGTGGAGGTTTCGAGACTCCGATGAAGAGACTAATCGACCGGCTCGAAGCCAACCATCCGAAAACACCGCGACGCGCCCAAGCTTTCAGCGCATCAACCCATCAGATTTCCAGCCATGCCAGCCGTTCTTCTCCCTCTGGGAGAAGGTGCCCCGACAGGGGCGGAAGAGGGCGCTCTTCCTCCCCCAAACCACGACGATCTGTCGGGCGTCCGGGGGCAGGCCTGTTCCGGGACCCTTGGCGACATGGATGTCGCCAAGGAGCCCCCAAGGATGGGTTCACGGCGTGTCCCGGAACAGGCCTGCCCCCGGACGCCGCACGTAGAAACAAAAAAATCAAACCGCCTCAATAATCCCAGCAGCACCCATCCCGGTACCAATACACATAGTCACCATCCCGTACTTCTGCTTCCGCCGCCGCAACCCATGCACCAGCGTAGCCGTACGAATCGCACCCGTCGCACCCAGCGGATGCCCCAACGCAATCGCCCCGCCCAGCGGATTGATCCTCGAAGGATCCAGCTGACTATCGCGAATCACCGCCAGGGACTGCGCTGCAAAGGCCTCATTGAGCTCGATCCAATCCAGCTGATCCTTGCTCAACCCCGCCTGCTTCAACGCCTTCGGAATCGCCGCGATCGGCCCGATGCCCATCACCTCCGGACGCACACCCGCCACCGAGAAGCTCACAAAGCGCGCCAACGGCGTCAACCCATAATCCTTGATCGCCTGCTCCGAAGCCAGCAACACCGCACCGGCACCATCGCTCATCTGCGACGAATTACCCGCCGTCACACTGCCGCCAAACTGCCCATTGCGGAACACCGGCCGCAACTTCGCCAACCCCTCCAGCGAAGTATCCGCACGCGGACCCTCATCCGTATCCACCTGCTTGTTGCGCAACAGAATCGTATTGCTCGACACATCCGGCACATGCGACCGGATCTCGTACGGCGTGATCTCATCACCGAACTCACCGGCCGCAATCGCCGCCAGCGCCTTCTGGTGCGACGCCACCGCGAACGCATCCTGCTCCTCGCGCGAAACCTTCCACTCCTCGGCCACCTTCTCGGCGGTGATGCCCATGCCATACGCAATGGCAACATGGTCATCCTTGAACACCGACGGCGACAACGCCACCTTGTTGCCCATCATCGGCACCATCGACATCGACTCGGTACCGCCGGCCAGCATCAAATCGGCATTGCCCAGGCGAATCTCATTGGCCGCCAGCGCCACCGCCTGCAGGCCCGACGAACAGAAACGGTTGATGGTCTGCCCAGCCACCGTATTCGGCAGCCCGGCCAGCAGCACGCCGATGCGCGCCACATTCATGCCTTGCTCGCCCTCGGGCATCGCACAGCCGATGATGGCATCGTCGATGCGCGACACATCGATGCCCGGCGCCTGCGCCACCACCGCGCGCAGCACGTGCGCCAGCATGTCGTCGGGACGGGTGTTGCGGAACATGCCCTTGGGCGCCTTGCCGACCGGCGTGCGGGTGGCGGCGACGATATAGGCGTCCTGGATCTGCTTGGTCATTTCATTACTCCAAAATTCGAGAAGACGTTAAGCCTGCGCAAGATCAATTGCGCAGCGGCTTGCCGGTCTTGAGCATGTGGGCGATGCGGGCCTGGGTCTTCTCCTGCTGCGCCAGCTCGACGAAGTGCTGGCGCTCCAGCTTGAGCAGCCACTCCTCGTCCACCAGTGCGCCGCGGTCCACTTCACCACCGCACACCACGGTCGCGATACGGCTAGCGATTTCGTAGTCGTACTCACTGATGAAGCGGCCTTCGAGCATGTTGACCAGCAGCATCTTGAACGTGGCGATGCCGACATCGCCAGCCACCTGGATGCGGTTGGCCGGCAACGGCGGACGGTAGCCGCCCTCGGCCAGTGCCAGCGCCTCGGCCTTGGCGATGTACAGCGCCTCGAAGTTGTTGAACACGACCTTGTCGGTGCTGCGCAGCAGGCCCAGTTCCTGGGCATTGACCGCCGAGTTGGACACCTTGGCCATCGCCACGGTTTCGAAGGTTTTCTTCAGCTCGGCGAACACGTCACCGCCCGGGCCAGCCGCCTGCGAAGCCCGTACCGCCAGCTCCTTCAGTCCGCCACCGGCCGGCAACAGGCCCACGCCGGCCTCGACCAGGCCGATATAGCTTTCCAGCGAGGCCACGGTCTTGGCGCTGTGCATCTGGAACTCGCAGCCACCACCCAGCGCCAGGCCACGCACCGCCGCCACGACCGGCACCAGCGAGTACTTGATGCGCTGGCTGGTGCGCTGGAAGTTGGCGACCATCGCCTCGAACTCGGCCAGCTTGCCGGCCTGCAGTGCGCCCAGCGCACCGGCGAGGTCGGCACCGGCGGAGAAGGGTTCCTTCTGCTGCCAGATCACCAGGCCCTTGAAGCCCTTTTCAGCACGCGATACCGCTTCCTGCAGGCCATCGAGCACCTGGTCGGACACAGTGTTCATCTTGGTCTTGAAGCCGACCACGGCGATGTCGTCGCCGTCGTGCCACATGCGCAAGCCGTCGTTCTCGAACACGGTTTCGCCGGGGCTGAACTTCTCGCCCAGCAGCGGATCGGGGAAGCGCTGGCGGCGGTAGACCGGCAGTGCCGAGCGCGGCAACTTGGCGTCGCGCGCGGGGCTGTAGCTGCCTTCGGCGGCATGCACGCCGTCGCGGCCGTCGAACACCCAGTTCGGTAGCGGCGCATTGCTCATGCTCTTGCCGGCGGCGATATCGTCGGCGATCCACTGCGCCACCTGCTTCCAGCCGGCGGCCTGCCAGGTCTCGAACGGGCCCAGCGACCAGCCGTAGCCCCAGCGAATAGCCAGGTCGACGTCGCGCGCGGTCTCGGCGATATCGGCCAGGTGGTAGGCGCTGTAGTGGAACAGGTCGCGAAAGGTCGCCCACAGGAACTGCGCCTGCGGGTGCTGGCTCTCGCGCAGCTTGGCGAACTTCTCGGCCGGGTTCTTGATCTTCAGGATCTCGACCAGTTCAGGCGCCGCGCCGCGGTCGGCCGGGCGGTAATCCTGCTTGGCCACGTCGAGCACGACGATGTCCTTGCCGACCTTGCGGAAAATGCCGGCGCCGGTCTTCTGGCCCAGTGCGCCCTTGGCGATCAGCGCTTCGAGCCACTTCGGCGACTTGAAGAACGCATGCCACGGGTCATCGGGCAGGGTATCGGCCATGGTCTTGATCACGTGGGCCATGGTGTCCAGGCCGACCACGTCCGAGGTGCGGTAGGTGGCCGACTTCGGCCGGCCGACCAGCGGGCCGGTCAGGCCGTCGACTTCGTCGAAGCCCAGGCCGAACTGCTCGGTGTGGTGGATGGTGGACAGGATCGAGAACACACCGATGCGGTTGCCGATGAAGTTCGGGGTGTCCTTGGCGTACACCACGCCCTTGCCCAGGGTAGTGGTGAGGAAGGTTTCCAGCCCTTCGAACACGGCCTTGTCGGTGCCCCTGGCCGGGATCAGCTCGGCCAGGTGCATGTAGCGCGGCGGGTTGAAGAAGTGCACGCCGCAGAAGCGGTGGCGCAGCTGCTCGGGCAGCACTTCGGCCAGCTTGTTGATGCCCAGGCCCGAGGTGTTGGAGGCCAGCACGGCGGTGTCGGAGACGAACGGCGCAATCTTGGCGTACAGGTCCTGTTTCCAGTCCATGCGCTCGGCGATGGCTTCGATGATCAGGTCGCAGCCGCGCAGTTGTTCCAAACCGGTATCGTAGTTGGCCGGCGTGATCGCCTCGGCCAGGGTCCTGGACGCCAGCGGCGCCGGGCTCAGCTTGCCGAGATTGGCAATCGCCTTCAGGACGATGCCGTCGGCCGGGCCTTCGTTGGCGGGAAGGTCGAACAGCACGGTGTCGACACCAGCGTTGGTGAGATGCGCGGCGATCTGTGCGCCCATGACGCCGGCGCCGAGGACGGCCGCGCGACGGACTAGCAGGGGATTGGACATATCGATAAACCCTTGGTGGATAACGACTACGGGGTGGAGCGGGCGAGGAAGCCCGCTTCCGCAAAACGGATCAGTTCGCGCGCCGCGTGGGCGCGATGCTCGGCTTCACTGACGCCATGGGGGCGCTTGATCAGGCCGAAATCGGCCATGGCGTAGGTCAGGGCGCCGGCAAGGAAATCCAGGCGCCAGTAAAGCTCTTCCTTGCTCAGGCCGGGCAGGCAGTCGGCGATGGCCTTGCCGAACTCGCGCAGGACATGGCCGTAGTGGTCGGAGAGGAACTTGCGCAGGTTGTCGTTCTTTTCCGCATAGGCGCGGGCAATGACCCGCACGAACGCGCCGCCGCTCTGGCGGTCCTGGGCCATGGCCAGGGCCGGTTCGACGAACGCGGCCAGGACCGCGGCCAGGTCGCCGGGGCGCGCGTGCCGGGCCTGCTCCAATTGCGCCAGCCGGCTGGCGGTCATTTCGTCCATGCGCCGGCGGAACACCTCGTTGACCAGGTTTTCCTTGGAGCCGAAGTGGTAGTTGACCGCCGCGATGTTGACGTCGGCGTGGCTGGTGACCTGGCGCAGCGAGGTGCCGGCGAAGCCATGCTGGGCGAACAGTTCCTCCGCCGCGCCGAGGATGCGGTCCTTGGTGGAGAAATGGGCAGGCTTGGCCATGCGGGCAGGGACGCTCAATCAAACGATCGTTTGAGTCTATACCTGTGCGTATGGAGCTGCATTGTGCATTGCAGCATCGGCGTTCAGGCGGCCAGTAGGCAAAGGCCGTGCCAGCACGTTAGAATTGCCCATCGCAAGTTTGGCTAAGCCCGCGTTTTGACGCGGGTTTTTTTCATGTTAACCTCGGGCCTTCAGTGGCCCGCCCGTCGGAGATCTATCCATGGCGCTGGAGCGCACCCTGTCCATCATCAAGCCTGATGCCGTCGCCAAGAACGTCATCGGCGAAATCTACAGCCGTTTCGAAAAGGCCGGCCTGAAGATCGTGGCCGCCAAGTACAAGCAGCTGTCGCGCCGTGAGGCCGAAGGTTTCTACGCCGTGCACCGCGAACGTCCGTTCTTCAACGCGCTGGTGGAGTTCATGATCTCCGGCCCGGTGATGATCCAGGCGCTGGAAGGCGAGAACGCCGTGGCCAAGCACCGTGACCTGCTGGGCGCCACCAACCCGAAGGACGCCGCGCCGGGCACCATCCGCGCCGACTTCGCCGATTCGATCGATGCCAACGCCGCGCACGGTTCGGACTCGGTCGAGAACGCCGCCATCGAAGTGGCGTACTTCTTTGCCGCCACCGAAGTGGTCGCACGCTGAGCCCATGCCGTGAACGAGGTCGTCCGCCAACCGCTGCCGAGTGAACTTCCCGTGGTCGAAGGGAAGCTGGCCAAGCAGAACCTGCTCGACCTCGATCGCGAGGGCCTGGAGCGCTTCTTCGCCGACACCCTCGGCGAAGCGCGCTATCGCGCCCACCAGGTGATGAAGTGGATCCACCACCGCTACGTCACCGACTTCGACCAGATGACCGACCTGGGCAAGGCGCTGCGCGCCAAGCTGCAGCAGCATGCCGAGGTCGTCGTCCCCAACGTGGTGTTCGACAAGCCTTCCACCGACGGCACCCACAAGTGGCTGTTGGCGATGGGCGTGGATGGCAAGAACGCCATCGAGACCGTGTACATCCCCGACAAGAGCCGCGGCACCCTGTGCGTGTCCTCGCAGGTCGGCTGCGCGCTCAACTGCACGTTCTGTTCGACCGCCACCCAGGGCTTCAACCGCAACCTTTCCACCGCCGAGATCATCGGCCAGGTGTGGGTGGCGGCGCGCCATCTCGGCAACGTGCCGCACCAGCAGCGCCGTCTCACCAACGTGGTGATGATGGGCATGGGCGAGCCGCTGATGAATTTCGACGCCGTCGTGCGCGCGATGAGCGTGATGCGCGACGACCTCGGCTACGGCCTGGCCAACAAGCGGGTGACGCTGTCGACCTCCGGCCTGGTGCCGATGATCGACCGGCTCTCCACCGAGAGCGACGTTTCGCTGGCGGTGTCGCTGCACGCGCCCACCGACGAACTGCGCGAGCAGCTGGTGCCGTTGAACAAGAAGTACCCGATCGCCGAGTTGATGGCTTCCTGCGCGCGCTACCTGCGCGCCAACAAGAAGCGCGATTCGGTGACGTTTGAATACACCTTGATGAAGGGCATCAACGACCAGCCCGAGCATGCGCGGCAACTGGCCAGGCTGATGCGCCAGTTCGACAATGCGGTGCAGGCGAAGGATTCGGGCAAGGTCAACCTGATCCCGTTCAACCCGTTCCCCGGCACCCGCTACGAGCGGTCGGGCGAAACCGAGATCCGCGCCTTCCAGAAGATCCTGCTCGACGCGCAGGTGCTGACCATGGTGCGACGCACGCGTGGCGACGACATCGACGCGGCCTGCGGCCAGTTGAAGGGCCAGGTGATGGACCGCACCCGCCGCCAGGCCGATTTCCGGCGGCAGTTGGAAGCCCGCGACGGCCATGACGCGGCCGCGTGAACTAACGGTACTGCTGCTCATCGCAACCGTGCTGACCGCGGCCGGCTGCGGTAACGGCATGCACTCGACCCGGCCGGGCAAGGTCACCGACGTGGCGCCGCGCTACGACATCGGCGACGACCCCGCCACCAAGCAACGCCTAGCCCGGCAGGAAAAGCTCGGGCTGGCGCTCAACCGCCTGCAGGGCGGCGACGCCGCTGCCGCCGATGCGCTGGTGCGCGAGGTGCTCAAGCAGGACCCGCGCCTGCCAGACGCCTATACCGTGCTGGCCCTGGTGCGCGACCAGCAGGGCGACGCCGCCGCCGCCGGCGATGCCTATCGCAAGGCCGCCGAACTGGCCCCGGAGCAGGGCGACACCCTCAACAACTACGGTGCCTGGCTGTGTGGCAATGGCTTCGCCGCCGAGGCCCTGGTCTGGTTCGACCGCGCCCTGGCGGCGCCCGGTTACCGCACCCCGGCCGCGGCCCTGGCCAATGCCGGCGGCTGCGCGCTGCACTCCGGCCAGGCCGAGCGCGCCGATGCGGACTTGCGCAAGGCGCTGCAGTTGGACCCGACCAACGGCTATGCCCTGGAGTCGATGGCGCGCCTGGAATTCGGGCGCCGGCACTACTTCGAGGCGCGGGCTTTCAGCGAACGACGGCTGGCGGCTGCGCCGGACACGGCTTCCGTGCTACAACTTGCTATTCAGATTGAACAAGGGCTAGGCGACAAGGCAGCCGCCAGCCGTTATCAGCAGCGGTTGGTCAAGGAGTTTCCGTCGACCTCGACCGCCAACCCAGGGGCCCAAGCATTGTGATCAGTGAGTCCAATCCGAACCCTTTTGAGCAGCAGAAGGGATGCGGACAGTACCTGCGCGAAGCACGCCAGGCCGCTGGCCTGACGGTCGATGAAGTCGCCACCCGGCTGCGCATGCCGCTGCAGGTGGTGCGCTCGCTGGAACAGGAAGACTGGCAGCGCCTCGGCGCGCCGGTGTTCGTGCGTGGCCAGCTGCGCAGCTACGCGCGGCTGCTGAACGTAGACCTGGGGCCGTTGCTGCAACAGGCGCGGCTGGAGAACGTGGAGCCGGTCAAGCTGGTCAGCCATGCGCATACCCCGCGCGGCCGCCGCCTGCTGGAAAGTGCGGCGCGGCGCGCGGTGTACGTGGTGATCACCGGCGTGCTGGTGGTGCCGGTGTGGTACGCGATCCGCAGCACCCATCCCGAACAGGTCGGCGCCAACACCGCCTCGCTGGACGTGGTGCCAGGTCCGGCGGTCGCCGCCGATGCCGGCGCGCCGAAGCCGGGTGATGCCGGCACCAATGCCGCCACCGGCACTGTGGCCAGCGAAACCAAGCCCACTACACCGACCACGCCGTATATCGCCTCGATGACGCCGATGCCGCGGCCGAGTGCGCCCAGCGCCGGCTTGTCGCTGCGCTTCAATGGCGACAGCTGGATCCAGGTGTCCGCACCGGACGGCAGTACGGTGGAAAAAGCCCTGGTGCGTTCGGGTGAACAGCGCATGTACGAGCCGGGCCGCGTCGCCCGCGTGGTGCTTGGCAATGCCGCCGCGGTGGAAGTCGCGCAGGGTGGCAACGTCGTCGATACGAAGCCGTTTCAGCGCGCAGCCGTTGCGCGTTTTGCGGTATCCTCCGACGGCTCCGTGGTGCCCGCTGCCGAGTAACGTTGGCGCGGCAGGCAACACGGTTTCTGGTTTCCCTTTTGATGCTCCGGATCCGGCAAGGACGGGGTGAGAGTACGCATGGCGATCGACGATCTGCTTGACGAACACGAACAAGGCGAACGCGTTCGCTCGTGGTTGAGGAAGAATGGCGCCGGCCTCATTGGCGGTGTTGTCGTGGGACTGGGCCTGATCTACGGCTGGCAGTGGTGGCAGACGCAGCAGCATGCGGCCGCCGCCGAGGCGGGCCGTCGCTACGACGCCGTGGTCAAGGGCGTGGAAGCCGGCAAGCTGGAGGACGCCTCCAAGGCCATGCAGGAATTGAGCACCGGCAAATCGGCGGGCATCTATGTCGACCTCGCCGCGCTCGACCTGGCCAAGGCGCAAGTGGACGCCGGCAAGAACGACGAAGCCATCAAGACGCTGCGCGGCATCGCCGCCGACGGCCCGCTCAAGTTGGTCGTCGACCAGCGCCTGGCCAAGCTGCTGATCGAGAGCAACCAGGCAGCCGAGGCGGCCAAGCTGCTGGCCGAACGCCAGGACGGCATCAGCCTGGAAATCCGCGGCGACGCCGCGCGCGCCCAGGGCAAGCGCGACGACGCCCGCGATCTCTACACCAAGGCCTTGGCCCAGGTAGCCGTCGGCGCACCGCAGCGTGCCCTGCTTGAAGTCAAGCTCACCGATGCGGGCGGCAACGTGCCCGAGCCCGCGGAGCAGATCTGATGAATCACACGAAGTTGAAGCAACTGGCGGCCATCGTGCTGCTCGGTGCCGCGTTGAGCGGCTGCAGCACGGTCAAGGGCTGGTTCACCAGCAAGGACGCCGCAGCGAAGAAGGCGCTGGAGCCGGCCGAACTGGTCGATTTCCAGCCCACGGTGCAGGTGCACAAGCTCTGGTCGACCGGCGTGGGCAAGGGCGAGGGCCACATCGGCGTGCGCCAGCGCCCGGCGTTTGCCGATGGCAAGCTGTTCGCCGCGGCGGTGGAGGGCGGCGTCGTGGCCCTGGACCTGCAGACCGGCAAGCAGGTCTGGGAATACAAGCCCGAGAAGATCAAGAAGAAGGCCAAGCTGCGGCTTTCCGGCGGTCCCGGCGTAGGCGAGGGGCTGGTCGTGATCGGCACGCTCGACGGTCAGGTGATTGCACTGGACGCGGCCACCGGCAGCGAAAAGTGGCGCGCCCGCGTGCCCAACGAAGTGATTACCGCCCCGGCGATCGCGCAGAACCTGGTGTTCGTGCGCAGCAACGACGGCCGCGTCAGCGCCTTCGAGGCCAGCAACGGCGAGCGCCGCTGGTTCCATGACCAGGAATCGCCGACCCTGACCACGCGCGGCAATGCCGCCGTCGTGGCTGGCCCTGGCGTGGTGTTCGTCGGCAACGACGATGGCACCGTGGCCACCCTGGCCATGCAGGACGGCCGGGTGCTGTGGAACCAGGCCGTTGGCGTGCCGGAAGGCCGCACCGAGCTGCAGCGGATGGCCGACGTCGATGGCACCCCGGTGCTGGAAGACCGGGTCCTCTACGTCACCAGCTTCAAGAACCAGACCATGGCCATCGATGGCCCGACCGGCCGCCCGCTGTGGAACCGCGACCATGGCGGTGCCGGCACGGTCGGCGTGTCCTCGGGGCTGGCGGTGGTCTCCGACCCGAACGGCAGCGTCTGGGGCCTGGACAAGAGCACCGGCGCTGCGATGTGGTCGCAGGCCGCGCTGGCCCGGCGCACCCTCACGGGCGTGGCCATCCAGGGCGACTACGCCGTGGTTGGCGACTACAAGGGCTACCTGCACTGGTTGCGGCTGGATAATGGCGAACTTGCCGCGCGCGAGCGTGCCGGCGGGGATGCCCTGTTGTCCCAGCCACTGGTGGCCGATGGCATACTGGTCGTACAGAACACCGATGGCGACCTGACCGCCTTCCGCCTCGCCCCATAAAGAAGGAAACAAGCGATGCTGCCCTTGGTCGCCCTGGTCGGTCGACCGAATGTCGGCAAGTCCACCCTGTTCAACGCGCTCACGCGCAGCCGCGACGCGCTGGTCCATGACCAGCCCGGCGTGACCCGCGACCGTCACTACGGCGTATGCCGGCTGGACGAGCAGTCACCGTTTGTCGTGGTGGATACCGGCGGCATCGCTGGTGAAGAAGAAGGCCTGGCCGGCGCTACCGCGCGCCAGGCCCGCGCCGCCGCCGGTGAGGCGGACCTGGTCCTGTTCATCGTCGATGGGCGCGAAGGCGCCTCGGCGCTGGACGACGAGATCCTGGCGTGGCTGCGCAAACTGTCGCGGCCGACCCTGCTGGTCATCAACAAGATCGATGGCGTCAACGAAGACACCGTGCTGGCCGATTTCGCCCGCTACGGCTTCGCCGACATGCTGTCGATCTCCGCTTCGCATCGCCAGGGCATCGACGACCTGCTCGAAGTGGTCCAGGAACGCCTGCCCGAAGAGGGCGCCGGCGAGCTGCTGGACCAAGACCCCAAGCGCATGCGCATCGCCTTTG
This sequence comes from Stenotrophomonas sp., assembly GCA_035539015.1. GTDB lineage: Bacteria > Pseudomonadota > Gammaproteobacteria > Xanthomonadales > Xanthomonadaceae > Stenotrophomonas_A. The sequence goes on from DATLJF010000168.1 coordinate 18,718, forward strand.
TTGGCCGCCCCAACGTGGGCAAGTCGACCCTGGTGAACCGCCTGCTCGGCGAAGAGCGGATGATCGCCTCCGAAGTGCCAGGCACCACCCGCGATTCGATCGCGGTGGACCTGGAGCGCGACGGTAGGTTGTATCGCCTGATCGACACCGCCGGGCTGCGTCGCCGCGGCCGCGTCGAGGAGGCGGTGGAGAAGTTCAGCGCGTTCAAGACCCTGCAGGCGATCGAGCAATGCCAGGTCGCGGTACTGCTGCTCGATGCCACCGAAGGGGTCACCGACCAGGACGCCACCGTGCTGGGCGCGATCCTGGAAGCCGGCAGGGCGCTGGTAGTGGCGATCAACAAGTGGGACGGCCTGACCGACTACCAGCGCGAGCAGGCCGAAGACCTGCTGTCGCGCAAGCTCGGTTTCGTCAACTGGGCCGAATCGGTGCGGATCTCGGCCAAGCACGGCTCGGGCATGCGCGAGCTGTTCGGTGCCATCCACCGCGCCCATGCCTCGGCCACGCACGAGTTCAGCACCGCAGAGGTCAACAAGGCGCTGGAAATCGCCTACGAGACCAACCCACCGCCGAGCATCCGCGGCCATGTCTCCAAGCTGCGCTACGTGCATCCGGGCGGCGCCAACCCGCCGACCTTCATCGTCCACGGCACCCGCCTGAAGGTGCTGCCGGAATCCTACAAGCGCTACCTGGAAAACTTCTTCCGCAAGCGCTTCAAGCTGGTCGGCACGCCGGTGCGCTTCATCTTCCGCGAAGGCGCCAACCCGTACGAAGGCAAGAAGAACGTGTTGACCGAACGCCAGGTGGCGCGCAAGCGGCGGCTGTTGCGTCACGTCAAGGGCAAGTAGGCCGCGGCGCCTGCGGTAGGTCGATGAGCGACTATCCGACCCGGATTGCAGTAGACGAAGCGTTGGACCTGCTGCAGCAGCTGGCGCAGGCCCGACGCATGCCGATCGAAACACTGGCGACCGCGCGCGCCGATGGCCGCGTGCTGGCCGGCGACGTCGCCGCGCTGGTCGACCTGCCGGGGTTCGACAACAGCGCGATGGACGGGTTCGCCCTGCGCCAGGCAGACGCCGGCGCCGGCCGCCTGCGTCTGGTGGGCGAACAGTTTGCCGGTCAGGCCGGTGCCGCGCCGCTGGGCCCGGGCGAGTGCGTACGCATCACCACCGGCGCGCCACTGCCGGCGGGTGCCGACACGATCCTGATCCGCGAGAACGCACGCGAGGCCGAGGGCTGGGTGAGCTTCGACAACGCGCCTGCCGCCGGTGCCTCCGTGCGCCGCGCCGGTGAAGACGTGCGTGCCGGCGAGATCGTGCTGCGCGCCGGCAGCGTCCTCACCGCGGCCCGCATCGCGCTGGCCGCCGCGGTGGGCCAGGGCCAACTGCCGGTTTACGGGCGGCCCACGGTGGCCGTGTTCGCCACCGGCGATGAGATCATCGAGCCCGGCTTGGCACTGGCTCCCGGGCAGATCTACAACGCCAACCGCGACCTGTTGATGGCGCGGCTGCGCGAGCTGGGCTTCACGCCGGTGGCCTGGCCAACGCTGCCCGACGACCCCGCCCGCATCGAGACCATGCTGGGCGATGCCGCGGCAGCATTCGACGTGATCCTGACCTGCGGCGGCGTCTCGGCCGGCGAGAAGGACTACCTGCCGGCGTTGTTGGCACGGCTGGGCCGGATCCATTTCTGGAAGGTGCGCATGCGCCCCGGCATGCCGCTGCTGTGTGGCGAACTCGACCGCGCGCTCGTGCTGGGCCTGCCGGGCAACCCGGTCTCGGTGCTGGCCACCTTCACCGCCTTCGTGCAGCCGCTGCTGGCGGCGTTGCAGGGTCGCAGCGAGCCGGCGCAACGCTGGTTTGCGGCGCTGGATGCCGCGTGGGACAAGCGCCACGAGCGCCTGGAATTGTTGCGCGGCAACCTCTACTGCGATGCCAGCGGGCAACTGCGGGTCAGCCCGAACCCGGCCGACGCCTCCCATCGGTTGCGCGGCGCCGCCGACAGCAACGCGCTGCTGGTCCTGGGCGAGGGCGCGCGACACTACACGCCCGGCGAGGTGGTCGAGGTGTTGCGCTACTGATTGCCGCGCGTGACGCAGCGATCCGCGGTCGGCGATTCCAGCACCCGCCTTTGCGCGGATAATGGCGGCATGAGCATCGAACAGATCGATCCGGCGCAAGCACGCCGCCGTTCGGCACAGGGCACCGTGCTGATCGATATCCGCGCGCCGCACGAACGTGTGGAGGGGCAGGCCGAAGGCGCCATCGCGGTATCGCGCGAGGAACTCGAGCGCGAGCCCGGCGTGCACCTCGGAGACCCGGGGCAGGGCGCCATGTTGATCTGCCAATCCGGCAAGCGCTCGCTGGCCGCCGCCGAAGCGCTGCACGCACTGGGCTGGACCCAGGTCGCCTCGGTGGCCGGCGGCACCTCGCGCTGGCAGGCCGAAGGCCTGCCCTTGGTGCGGCCGGAATTGCCGCCGGCCGAACAGGACTTCCTCGAACGCTATTCGCGCCATCTGCGCCTGCCGCAGGTCGGCGAGGCCGGGCAGCGTCGGCTGCAGGCCGCGCGCGTGTTGATCGTCGGTGCCGGTGGCCTGGGGTCGCCGGCGGCGTACTACCTCGCAGCGGCCGGGGTCGGCACGTTGCGCTTGATCGACGACGACGTGGTGGATCGCAGCAACCTGCAGCGGCAGATCCTGCATACCGACGCCCGCGTGGGCGTGCCGAAGGTCGCGTCGGCGGCCATGGCGTTGCAGGCGCTCAATCCCACCGTGCACGTGGAAGCGCTGGCCGAGCGCCTGCGTGCCGACAATATCGAGCGGGTGCTCGAAGGCGTCGAAGTGGTCCTTGATGGCTCTGACAATTTCCCGCTGCGCTACCTGCTCAACGACGCCTGCGTGAAGCTCGCCAAGCCACTGGTCTACGGCGCCGTGCAGCAGTTCGAGGGCCAGGTGAGCGTGTTCGATGCCGGCCGCCATCGTGGCCAGGCGCCCTGCTATCGCTGCCTGTTCCCCGAGCCGCCGGCGCCGGAATTCGCGCCCAACTGCGCCGAGGCCGGGGTGTTCGGCGTGCTCCCGGGCATTGTCGGCCTGCTGCAGGCCACCGAGGTCTTGAAGCTGCTGTTGCAACTGGGCGATAGCCTGCGCGGTCGTCTGCTGGGTTTCGATGCCCTCGCCATGCGCTTTCGCGAACTGCGCTTGCCGCCGGACCCGGATTGCCCGGTGTGCGCGGAAGGCCGCGAATTTCCCGGCTACATCGACTACGCCGCATTCTGCCGCAGCGGCGAGTGATCCACGCGCGGTAGGCGCGCCACTGTGAAGCGCGCGCGAACTTGCTCTTCACCGGTTGCGCATCCGGCGCGTCGCAAGCTTTGCGCATGCGCCGGACCTGCCTGCCATTGCCGCTGATCTTGTTGTGCGTGCTGCTGATGACGCCCCACGCGGGGCACGCGGCGCAAGCCGAGCCCAATGACCCGGGCCAGGCGCGCGATCGCTACGTGGCGCCGAAGGTGCGGCAACTGGGGCAGGATCTACCGGGTTTCGCGCAGGCCAGCGCCGAGGAGCGCGATGGCCTTGGCCTGTTGCGTGTGATCGACCAGTACCAGGCCGATCTCTCGCGCCTGGCACTGGACCGCGGGCTCGACCCGGAAGTGCAGGCTTGGGCCGCGCAGAGCCTGCGTACCCATGCCACGCGCGAAGGCCGGCCCGACCGCTGGCTGCCGGACATCGGCCAGCCGCGGGCGCAGGCGTGGATGCGGCGTGCGCAGCAGGAGCTGGCCGCCTTGCGCGCAGCCGCTCCGGCCAGCGTGTCCTCGGCCTACCTGCAGGCGATGAGCCAGAGCCTGGCCGAAGCCTTGCAACTTATCGAGGACGAACTGCTGCCCGCGGCCAGCAGCCCCGACGTCCATGCCTATCTCAACGGCCTGCGCAAACCACTGGCCGCCGAACTCGCCACCGCTCGCCGCCTGCAGTCCCGCGGCGACCGCACCGCAGGAGCCTGACCATGACCAACGATCCTTCCAAAGCCCCGACCCCGGACCCCTCGAAGGCCGTGCCACCGAAGGAAAAGCACAAGGAAGAAAAGCGCCAGGATGAAGCCCTGGAGGAAACCTTCCCGGCCAGTGATCCGGTCTCGCCCTTCATCCCGGCCAAGGCCCCGGATTGATGGCGGCGCGCGCGCTTCGCCTGGCCACGTTCAACGTCAACGGCATCAACGCGCGCCTGCCGCACTTGTTGCAGTGGCTGCAGCGCGAGAAGCCCGATGTCGTCGGCCTGCAGGAACTCAAGGCCGTCGATACGGCGTTTCCGCGTGCGGCGCTGGAAGAGGCTGGCTACGGTTGTTTGTGGGCAGGCCAGCAGTCGTGGAACGGGGTCGCGGTGCTGGCACGCGGGCAGACACCCGAGGAACTGCGCCGTGGCTTGCCCTGGGATCGCAGCGACACGCAGAGCCGCTACCTCGAAGTCCAGGCGCATGGCATCCGCGTCGCCTGCCTGTACTTGCCCAACGGAAACCCGCAGCCGGGGCCGCGCTTTGATTACAAGCTGAAGTGGTTCGCGCGCCTGATCCGCCACGCCCGCCGCCTGATCGACGACGAGACGCCGACCGTGCTGCTGGGCGATTTCAACGTGGTGCCGACCGACGAGGACATCTACGACCCCAAGGGCTGGCGCAAGGACGCCTTGCTGCAGCCGGAAAGCCGTGCCGCGTGGTTCAAGTTGCTGGACCAGGGCTGGGTGGACGCGCTGCACGAGGTGCACGGCGAGGCGCGGATCTACACGTTCTGGGATTACTTCCGCCAACACTTCGAACGCGACCGCGGCCTGCGCATCGATCACCTGCTGCTCAACCGCGCGCTCGCTCCGCGCCTGCGCGACGCCGGCGTCGACCGCTGGGTCCGTGCCTTGCCCAAGGCCAGCGACCACGCGCCTACCTGGATCAAGGTGGCGCGCGCATGAGCCTGACCGAATACCGGCGCAAGCGTCGCTTCGACAAGACCCGCGAGCCGGAGCCGGGCAAGCCGGTGCCGAAAGGCAAGCGGCCGATCTTCGTGGTGCAGCTGCACCATGCCAGCCGGCGCCACTACGATTTCCGCCTGCAGGTGGGCGACGCCTTGAAAAGCTGGGCGGTGCCGAAGGGGCCGAGCTATGACCCCAAGGTCAAGCGCATGGCGGTCGAGGTGGAGGATCATCCGCTGGACTATGCCGGGTTCGAAGGCGAGATCCCGCACGATCAATATGGCGGCGGGCACGTGGCCCAGTTCGACCATGGCGTGTGGTCGAGCGATGGCGATGTCGAGGCGCAACTGGCCAAGGGGCACCTGCGCTTCGAGCTGTTCGGCGACAAGCTCAAGGGCGGCTGGCACCTGGTGCGCTCGGGCAAGCCCGCGCGCCAGCCGCAATGGCTGTTGTTCAAGGATGACGATGCCTACAGCAGCGCGATCGAGGCCGATGACCTGCTGGCCGATGTCACCGCGCCACCGGAAGCCGACGCCAAGCGCGCCGGCCGCGGCAAGACCGGCAAGAAGCGGCTGGAGACCGTCGCCCCGGCCAAGCCCCGGCGGCGCCGCGACTGGGCCGCCGAAGCCGCCAAGCTGACCGGCGCGCGCAAGGCCAAGGCCCCCAGCGGTGCATTCGAACCGCAACTGGCCCGCCTGGGCGAGGCGCCGCCGGAAGGCGAGCAGTGGTTGCACGAACTGAAGTGGGACGGTTACCGGATCCTGGCGACGATGGCCAAACAGCGCGTGCAGTTGTGGTCGCGCAACGCGTTGGAATGGACCCAGAAGCTGCCCGACATTGCCAGCGCGATCGAGGCGCTGGGCGTGGAGGCGATCGCGCTGGACGGTGAGCTGATCGCCGGCCAGGGCCGCAAGGAGGACTTCAACCTGCTGCAAGCCACGCTGTCGGGCGAGCGGGCAGGGCGCCTGGTACTGACCCTGTTCGACCTGTTGCACGTGGACGGCATCGATATCTCCGCCGCACCCCTGCGCGAGCGCAAGGCGCTGCTGCAGAAGTTGCTCGACAACCAGCGCAGCCCGCACCTGGCCTTCAGCTCGCACATTGATGCCGATGGCGCCGCGGCCTACCAGCTTGCCGGCGAACAACATTTCGAAGGCATCATTTCCAAGCGCGCCGACCGCGCCTACCAGCCGGGCCGTAGCGATGATTGGCGCAAGACCAAGCATTTGGCCAGCGACGAATTCGCCGTGGTCGGCTACACCGCGCCGCGTGGCAGCCGCAGCGGTTTCGGCTCGCTGCTGCTGGCACGGCCAGACCCCGAACACGGCTGGCGATACGTCGGGCGCGTCGGCACCGGCTTCACCGACGCGATGCTGGCCGAGATCAGCGCACGTATCGGCAAGGCCGGTGGCAGCAAGCCGACTGCCCACGTGGGCACCACCGATACCGATCTGCGCCATGCCACCTGGTTCGCGCCCAGGTTCGTGGTGGAGGTGTTCTATCGCGGCATCGGTCGCCAGGGGTTGCTGCGCCAGCCCTCGTTGAAAGCGGTGCGCGAAGACAAGAATGTGGCCGACCTCAAGGACAGCGATCGGGGCGTTGTTGCGACGCCCAAGCCGCGCAAAGGTGCCAAGGCGGCCAGGACTGCCGCCGAGCCGCCGAGCAAGGCGGCCAAGCGCTCGCGCAAGCCGGCCGAGAGCGAACTGCCGACGCTCAGCAGCCCGAGCAAGGTGCTGTATCCAGATGACGGCATCACCAAGCAGCAGGTATGGGACTACTACCGCGCGGTGATGCCGCACCTGCTGCCGGAGATCGTCGGTCGGCCGTTGTCGATCATTCGCTGTCCGGCAGGCACCGGGCGCCCGTGCTTCTTCCAGAAGCACCATACCGCCGGGCTTGAGCGCGTCGATTCGGTCAAGCTCAAGGAGGAGGGTGGCAACGAGGCCTGGTACCTGGTCGCGCGCGACGAGGCTGCAGTCATGGAGCTGGTGCAGTTCAATGCGCTCGAATTCCACCCGTGGGGTGCGCATGCCGAGCAACCGGACCGCGCCGACCGCGTGGTCTTCGACCTCGACCCGGGTCCGGACGTGCCATTCGCCGAAGTGCGCCGCGCCGCTACCGACATCCGCAAGCTGCTCGCACAGCTGGAACTGGAGTCGTTCCTGCGCGTGTCCGGGGGCAAGGGCCTGCACGTGGTGGTGCCGCTGAATCCCGGTTGCGATTGGTCGCTGGTCAAGCGCTTCGCGCATGGCTTTGCCGATGCGCTGGCCCAGTCCGAGCCGGACCGCTTCCTGTCCACGGCCAGCAAGCGCCTGCGCGCCAAACGCATCTTCGTGGACTATCTGCGCAACGGCCGCGGCGCCACCGCGGTAGCCAGTTATTCATTGCGCGCGCGTGCCGGCGCGCCAGTGGCGATGCCGCTGGCCTGGTCGCAGCTATCCAAGCTGCACCGCGCCGATGCGTTCCCGCTGGACAAGGCGGTGGCCAGCCTGCGCCGCCGCCGCAGCGATCCCTGGAAAGGCATCGACAAGATCCGCCAGGACCTATCGCGCTGGTCGCAAGAGTAGGGCGGCCACGGCGCGCGCCGCCCGTTTGCTCAGACCTCGCGCAGGCGCTCGAACCCGAGGCGGCTCTCCACCGGTACCGCGACCAGGTTCTGGTGCACCCAGCCCGGGAACAGGTTCTCTTCCAGGCCGTGGAAGTTGTCCGGGTTGAACAGATAGGGCAGGTGCGACCAACAGCGGTAGCCGAGCTCCTTCAACGCCCGCACGTCCTGGATCGCCTGTTCCACCGCCGGGCCGAGGCGCAGGTACAGCACCGGCCGATGCTGGCGCAGGGTGTCATCAGCGCCGGCCAAGACCGAGGACAAGGTGCCGGGAATATTGACCTTGAGCAGGTGCAGCGCTTCCAGGCCCAGGCTGTCCAGGCTCACACTACGCGCTGCCTGGCGCTCGCCGCCGGGCGGGGCCAATTCGATCGTGCCGCCGCTTTGGCCCAGCCAGCCGCTGTGGGTATAGGCGTTGCTCACGCCATTGAGCGCCAGGTTGGCGCAAGTGCGTTGCAGGTTCAGCCGGTGTGGATCCACGATGTGCACGCTGCCGTGCTCGCCCACGGCGCGGGCGAACCACAGGGCGTGGGCGCCATATTCGCTGCCGAACTCCAGCACGGTCTGGCTGTCTTCGACGAAGCTGCTGAGCAGGTCCAGTTCCTGTTCCATCCATTCGCCGTAGCGCATGAGCGAGCGCGACACCGCGTTGTCCTGGGCCAGCTGGGTGCTGATGCCGTAGCGCAGCGACACCAGCCGGGGCTCGGCGGTTTCCTTTTGCATGTGGTGTTGACTCTCCATGGAACTTCTCCTGACAGGGGGGGGGTGCAATCAACAGCTGGCGGCGGCAAGCCGAAGCTGCCGGTGTTGGCGGTCCCAGCCGGGCCGTTCGGCCTCGGCAAGGTGTTTGGCCCATTCCGCATCGGCGCGGTGCCAGGTCGCCAGCACCACGTCACGCTCGGCGCCGGCTTCCCAGGCGGCCGCGCTCAATCGCGCGGCATCTGCGGCGTTGCCGCTGAGCATCGCCGCGGCCGCGAGCAGGCCGAGCGATTCGGCCGATGCAGGGTCGTCGCTGTCACGCAGCCATTGCGCGACCACGCCGATCTGGCTCATGCGTGCAGGTGTTGGCAGTTGCCGCTGCCAGGCCAGCAGGGCAGTGAGCAAGGTGCGGAACGCAGCCACGCGGGTCTGCGGAAAATCCGCGGCGACGCTGGCGTGCGCTACCGCATCCTCATAGCGTGCAAGTGCGTCCTTGCCGTCGCCGGCCTGCGCCAAAGCGACCTCCGCCTGCTCCAGCGCCACCGCGCCGACGCGCGATGGCGCACGGGTGCGCAACCCGGCAAGCAGGCGCGCGGCCTCCTCGAGCAATGGTTCGCGGGCCTGGCCACGTTCGTGCCTGCCGCGCAGCCGCAGGTAGTACGCGCGCGCCAAGTCAATCTCCTGGCGCTCATCCGCGCCGAGGGACAGGGTGTTCAGTCGATCGAACACCGCGCCGGCCTCCGCCAGTCGCTGACGCGCCGCGGGTCCTTGCAGCGTTTTGGCGCCGTCGGCCAGTACGTGGAACCAGGCCAGCCATGGGCCAGCGCCGCAGGCAGGGTCGAGCAGGGCGCGGACGCGCGCTTCCATCGCACGTCCGGCACTGGCACGCGCCGCCTGCGACAGGGTGGTCAGGTAGCGATGCTCGGCGTTGATGCTTTCGGCCAACCAACGCTCGCGCAGGTGGCGGTCAGCGAGGCGATCGTAGCCCGCCTGCCGTCGCGCGATCGCTTGTGCATGCCAACGCGCGCGATCGGCGCACGTCGGTTCGGCGAGCGCGTGCCACCAGGACGATTGCGCGTGCAGCCTGCACCAGGCCGGCGCAGCCTCGTCGATATCGGGGCCGCGCGCCAGCACCGAGTCGAGTTGGGCCAGGCACTCGCGGCGTTCGCTCGAGGGCGCCCGTGCCGTCAACTCGGCGGCAGCACTGGCCCATTCCAGCAGGCCCGCCTGGCTCGGCCGGGCGCAGTCGCCGAGCCCGTGCGCGTAGGCCCGCAGCGCGGCGCCGAGGTGCGCAGTACGACGTGCGGGCAGATCTGCATCGGCCTGCAACAGGTGGCAGCGCCCGATCATGCGCGACAAGGCGGCGCGGCGCGACGGATCGACAGCCAATGCCGCGGCGAACGCCTGCGCCGCTTCAGCCGCCGTCTGCAGGGGATCGCGGCCCGCTCGCGCCAGCTTCCAGGCGCACCAGCCGGCCATCGCCAAGGTGCTCGCCGAGGCATCGGCATCCAGGTGCGGGCGCAGGATTGCCAATGTTTCAGCGGGACGGTCCTGGGCGGCCAGGCGCCGTGCCTGCGCCAGCGCCATGTCCGGGGGAGCCGGCGGCGAAGCGAGGTCGTGATCCGGACCTGGCAGCGGCACCGTGGGCGACAGCGGGGCCGGCGCATGCGCGGCGGCATCGCGCTCGAAATGCAAAGTCACCCGCGGTGCCGGCGGCGTGGGACCCATCACGGCACCGCGCCCGGCGGCAATCTGCTTTGAATACTCAGAGCCGGTGGGCGTTGCTCGCGTTGGCGTTGGCGTTGGCGTTGGTGTTGGTGTTGGCGTTGGTGTTGGCGTGGGAGAGAGCGCCTCGGCGGCGGTGTCGAGGCGTCTTGCCGCAGGTGCAGGCGTTTGTTCTGCAGCAGCGGGTACCTGCCGCGTCGCGTCGGCCAGCCACAGCGGCGTTGCCAGCGGATCGACCGCAGGCGTCTGCGCGGTGATGGGTGCCGCTCGCTTCGCTCCACCAGGATTCCACACCCGTAGCGCATGGCGGCGCGCCCGGCGTCGCTGGCGCACGCGCAGGGCCAGCAGCACGAGCGCCGCCAGGATCAGCAGCAGCAAAGGCCAGGCGCGCGCGAACAGGTCTGAGAGCGAGCCAGGGAGGAATTCGACCAGGGAGGCGTCGGACACAGCGGTGGCTCCGGCAGCAGGGACGATGCGTTCGCGGCCGGAAGCCGCAGAGGCGAGGGAGGAGGGAGCGCGGGGATCAGGTGCAGGGCTTGCGAGCTCGTCAGCCGTCGCAAGCAGTGCTCCGTTGGCGCCAGGCTGCGTCGCTGGCATGGGCAAGGCAGTGGCCATAGCGGCGGGCTGGGCGAAGGCATCCATCGCGCTTGCGGCGGCGGCTGGGAGACGCTTCGGCTGGTTGACGAAGCGCTTGGCCCGCGTCGCGGGACCGCTTCCGGAGTCGTCACTTCGCGCAGCCGCTACTGCGTGCGCCGCGGCCGGTGCCGGCGTGTTCACCGCCGGCTGCGGTGCAGGCGGCAGCCACATGCAGCTGCTCGCCACCACGCCGCAGGCTACGCAGCCCAGGCGCCTGCGCCAATGCAGCGGAAACAACGCATGATTGGCGGGGCTCGCGTCCATGATCCGGCCATCGTAGGAAGTCGGATATGAGGGATTCCCGTCGAGGCGCTGAGGTATTGGATTCCCCCAATTGCGCGACGGCATTCAAATTTGAGGGGTCCGCCGCCGCAGCTCGGATCGGCAACCAAAAAAAAGCCCGGCACAAGGCCGGGCTCTCTGAAAAGTGGCGTCCCCACGGGGATTCGAACCCCGGTCGCTACCGTGAAAGGGTAATGTCCTAGGCCTCTAGACGATGGGGACGCATTGAACGTTGTGCCGTTCGGACAGGCCTGGTGTCCGAAGTTGGTGGAGCCAGCCGGGATCGAACCGGCGACCTCTTGCATGCCATGCAAGCGCTCTCCCAGCTGAGCTATGGCCCCACGATGCTGCGAGCCGCCTATCATAACGGCGATTCGTCGCATTGGGAAGAGGGGGCGATCGATCTGCAGGCGCGGCCGCAGCCTGCACGTCCCACAAACGACAAACCCGGGCCAGGCCCGGGTTTGTGGGTAAAGATGGCGTCCCCACGGGGATTCGAACCCCGGTCGCTACCGTGAAAGGGTAATGTCCTAGGCCTCTAGACGATGGGGACGCAGATTTACTTGGCAACTCCGACAGGCCTGGTGTCTGAAGTTGGTGGAGCCAGCCGGGATCGAACCGGCGACCTCTTGCATGCCATGCAAGCGCTCTCCCAGCTGAGCTATGGCCCCACGTCGCTGAGGGAAAGAATGATAGCGGGCGCCGCTGGCGCCACGCAAGTTTTTTTTCACGAGACTGAAGCGTGCAACGCCACCGCGCAGGTGCGTTCAATGCCCGCGTTGTGCACGCACGTACTGCGTCAGGTTGAGGAAGGTATCGACCCAGTACACGTCGCGGTGCGCAGCCAGGTAGCGCAGCAGTGTTTCGTGCGCTTCGTTGGAGACGCTGAGGTAATCGCCGCCAATGCCATGGAAGGTGAAGTTGACCATGGTGCCGCGTCGCGCCGCCTCCTGCACTTGCGCGATCAACTGTTCACCGCTGACGCCGACCGGTGCTTCCACTGGGACCGCATGCAGGTCGAGTGTGTCCATGTCGGGCACCACCGCACCGTCGCCGAGCTTGATCGCAACGAACTGCGAGGCCACCGCCGCAACGTAGTTGGTGCCGGCGGCCATCACATCGCCGCAGGGCACGGTGAAGGTGCGCTCGTGTTTGCCGTCCAAGGCTTCCAGCATCGTATTGGCCAGCACCACCTGGTCCTGCATCTGCGCCGCCGTGGTGTGGTCGAGGTCGCGCGGCGCCTCCACCCACTCATGCCCTTTGACTGAGCCGGCGCACTGATGGAACAGGGTGTGGTTGCCGAGCTCGTGGCCGTGGGCCGCGGCTTCGCGCCACGCCTGCATGCGCTGGGCCACCGGCTCACGCGACAGCTGCAGATAGAAGCTGCCCTTGAAACCGTACTTGTCCAGTTGCGGGATCGCGTTGTCCAGTTGCGAATCCAGCGCATCGTCGTAGGCCAGGCTGACCGCCGCCTTGTGGCCATCGGGCCAGGCGAACGATGCCGGCTCGGCGGCGCCGGCAGCGCCGGCATAACCCAGCGCCAGCAGGCACCAGCCGTAGCGGCGGCGCGCGCTCACCGCAGCAGCGTCTGGATCGCGTGCGCCGGGATCTCCAGCTGTGCCGAATCGGTGCCGACGTAGTAGTTGTAGACAATCGCCTTGTCGGTGGGGTTCATCACGATCGTCGCCAGCTTGCCGTCCTTGTTGACGAAGCCGGTGGCCAGCAGGTTGCTGCGGCTGCTGGCCACACTCACGCGACGCGCGTCGGGGCGAACGAAACGCGAGAAATGACCGATGTAGTAGTAACTCGGCGTATAGATCAGCTCGCCGGTGCGGGTGTCGGCGTGGATCGGGGCGAAGCACCAATTGCCCACATGGTTCGGGCCGCCTTTCTCGTCGAGCAGGATGTTCCAGTCGGTCCAGCCAACCACGCCGTTATTGAAGTCGTTGATCATGTTGCGGCCGTAGCGCTCGCCGTTGCTCCAGTCCTGCAGGCGCGCCGGGTCGTATTTCTCCACCGAGGCTTCGGTGAGCAGGATGGGTTTATCCGGGTGCGCCTCGCGCACCACGCCGACGTTGTCGAACATCGGGTCGAACCCGGCCCAGGTCTCGTACCAATGGAAGCCCATGCCCCAGGCATATTTCGCCGCTTCCGGGTCGTCGAAGATCACTTGCGCGCGAAACGCCATCATGTCGCGGTTGTGGTCCCAGACGATGATCTTCTTGTCGCCATAGCCGGCCTTGGCCATCACCGGGCCAAGATGGTCCTTGAGGAAATCGCGTTCCTGCTCGGCGCTGTAGACCATCGACTCCCACTTCTGCACGGCCATCGGCTCGTTCTGCAGGCTGATGCCCCACAGCGGGATGCCGGCCGCCTCGTAGGCGCCGATGAACTTGGTGAAATAGGTCGCCCACGCGCCCGCGTATTCGGGGCGCAACGAGCCGCCGCGCAGCATGTTGTTGTTGGTCTTCATGAAAGCCGGCGCGCTCCATGGGCTGGCGAAGGTCGTCAGCTGGCCGCCGGCCGCGGCTATCGCCTGCTTCAGCAGCGGGATGCGGAACTGGCGGTCATGGTCGATGTTGAAGGTCTTCAGCGCCTTGTCGCCTTCCTTGATGTAGGTGTAGCTGGCCGAGCTGAAGTCCGAGCTGTGGATCGTGGTGCGTGCCAGCGAGTAGCCGATGCCGTTCTGCGGGTCGTAGTAGGCCTTGAGGAATTCGGCCTGCTTGTCCTGGGGCAGCTTGGCGAAGACCTCGGCACTGGAATCGGTGATCGCGCCGCCGATGCCAAGCACGGTCTGGAATTTGCGCGTGGGGTCGACGAAGACCGAATTCTCCACCTCGGTCAGCGCATGCCCGGGTTTGAGCTGCACGTCCTGCCCGCGTGCCAGGCGCTGCTCGCTGCCGGCGGCGGAGGTGAATACCTGCACCGTGCCGCCCGGGCTGGCCTCGCCCGCGGCGGCGAACGCCGAACTCGACAAGGTAGTGCTCAGCAGCAGGGCGGACAGCAGCGGGCGACGCTTCATGCGGGGACCTCGTGGGCGGGGCAGGGCCGGCCACCAGGTGGCCGGGGTAGGGCAAGTGAAGTGGGTTGTTTAACGGCTGCCCGCAACGAAGTCCAGACGCGCTGCCGCATGCCGGCCGGCGTTGGCGCCGGCGCCAACGCTGGCATGGCAGCCACGGTTTGCCTACGATCGCCGCATGTTTCCCAACGCCAGCCCCTGGACCCGATGCACGCTGTAGCTGCCTTCCTGCTCGACGCCGCATTGTTCATCGGCTTGGCCTGGGTGATCTGGCGGCTGTGCCGGCGCACGTTCCCGTTCGCGATCGTGCCGATTGCAATGGGTCTGGCGATTGCCGGGGCCGGGGGGCTGCCCGCTTCCTGGGGCGTGCCTTCGCCAGGCGCGCAGACCCTGGGCTGGGTCGGCGTGCTGTTGTTGGCGTTCACCGCCGGCATGGAGACACGTCATTCAATGGCGGCGGCGCCGGCCCAGCACGGGCCTTCCCACCGGCGCGTGCTTGCCAGCGCGGTGGTGGCGATGCTGTTGCCCTTCGCCGCCGGCGCCTTGCTCTCCTATTACGTGCTCGATGGCCTCGCGGCCTGGGCGCCGCCGGCCGGCAACGCGGTGCTGGGTGCATTGGCGGTGGGCTTGTGCGTGGCGGTCAGCGCGTTGCCAGTGCTGATCGGCATCGTGCGGGAGCTCGACGCCGCGCACCGGCCTTTTGGCCGCATCGCCGTGCGGATCGCCGTCATCGACGATGCGGTGTTGTGGATTGGCCTGGCAGGGCTGCTACTGGTCGCGCAGCAGGGCGCAGGCGGGCTGGCGTTCTCGCGCTGGCAGGCGCTGGCGCTGTGCGTGCCGGTGCTGATGCTGGCCGCCGGTCGCGCCTTTGCACGCTGGGCGCCGCCCCTGCCGGTGCTTGCGTTGTTGCTGGTGGCGTATCTGGCTGCCGGCGCCTGGGCCAGCGCCCAGCTCGGACTGCACGAACTGCTCGGCGCCTATTTCGCCGGCACTGCGTTGCCAGCGGCATGGCTGCGACGGGTGCCGATCGAGCACATCGGCCGGGTCGCGCTGATGGTGCTGGCGCCGCTGTTCTTCGGCCATAGCGGCTTGAAGGTGGCTGCCGACGCGCTTGACTGGGGCACCTTGCAGATCGCCGGCCTGGTGCTGGTGGTGTCGGTGGCGGCCAAGTTCGCGGCCGTGTTGCTCTATCCGCCGCTGCGCGAGGGCCGCCGCCGCGACACCCTGGCCATCGGTACCCTGCTGCAGTGCAAGGGCCTGATGGAGATCGTCGCGGCCACCATCCTGCGCGATGCCGGGCTGATCTCCGAGTTTGCCTTCGCCGTGCTGACCACCCTGGCGGTGCTGTCGACCCTGATGACCGGCCCGCTGTTCCGCTGGCTGGTGCGGCACCCGGCCGTGCGCACCGCCGACGCCGCCGCAACCTGACCGTGTCAAGCGCTGGCCGGAGGGTGGTTTGCCCTCCCGTCAGCATCGTCACGCTGCCGTGACGGTAGCGCCCCCCATGCTGACGCGTCCGTCACGGATGGGGAACATCGGTCATGGCCAACGTGCAAACGATGTCGCGTACCCAGCTGACTGCGATGGTGGTCGGCGGAATGATCGGAGCGGGGATCTTCTCGCTGCCGCGTACCTTCGCTGGCGCGACCGGGCCTTTCGGCGCCGTCATTGCCTGGCTGGTCGCGGGCACCGGCATGTACATGCTGGCGCGCGTGTTCCAGTTCCTGGCAGAGCGCAAACCTGGGCTCGATGCCGGCGTGTTCGCCTACGCCAAGGAAGGGTTCGGCGACTACGCCGGGTTCCTGTCCGCATTCGGTTACTGGATCGGCAGTTGCATCGGCAACGTCTCCTACTGGGTGCTGATCAAGTCCACGCTGGGCGCCTTCTTCCCGGTCTTTGGCGATGGCAACACGGTGGTGGCCATTGTCGTTGCCTCGGTCGGCATCTGGCTGTTCCATTTCATGATCCTGCGCGGCGTGCAGCAGGCCGCGGCGATCAACAAGATCGTGACCATCGCCAAGGTCATCCCGATCGTCGTGTTCATCATCATCGTGGCGTTCGCCTTCAAGATGGACCTGTTCCGGTTCAACTTCTACGGCGGCGACCTCACCAACGGTGTGTTCGAACAGGTGAAGGCCACCATGCTGGTGACCGTGTTCGTGTTCCTCGGCATCGAAGGCGCCAGCGTCTATTCACGCTATGCGCGCGAACGCCGCGATGTCGGTTTCGCCACCATCAGCGGTTTCCTCATCGTCACCACGTTGATGGTGCTGGTCACCTTGCTGCCGTATGCCGTGCTGCCACGGGCGGACATCGCCGGCATGCGCCAACCCTCGATGGCGGCACTGCTCGAAGCGGTGGTCGGGCACTGGGGTGCGGTGTTCGTCAGCATCGGCCTGCTGGTTTCGGTGCTCGGCGCCTACCTGACCTGGTCGCTCATCTGCGCCGAGGTCCTGTTCGCCGCCGCTCGCACCGGCGACATGCCCAAGGCCTTCGCCCGCGAAAACGCCAACGGCGTTCCCTCGGCGGCGCTGTGGGCCACCAACATCGTCATCCAGATCATCGTCATCACCACTTACTGGTCGCGTGATGCGTTCTCGCTGATGCTCAACCTCACCAGCGCGATGTCGTTGATCCCGTTCCTGCTGGTGGCCGCCTACGGCCTGCAGATCACCAAGCGCGGGGAGGGCTACGAGGCCGCCGCCGGCAACCGTAGTCGCGACCTGGTGCTGGCGATCCTGGCCACGGTCTACACCGTGTTCCTGCTCTACGCCGGCGGGGTCAAGTTCATCGTGCTCTCGGCCGTGCTGTATGCCCCAGGCAGCCTGTTGTACTTCTGGGCACGCCGCGAGCAGAACGCCAGGGTCTTCACCAAGGCCTCCGATGGCGTGGTGCTGGGGCTGGCGGTGATCGGACTGATCGTCGGCATCTACTGGATCGCCACCGGCTACATCCAGATCTGACCCGCTCCGGCCGGCCGCCGGTGAAGCGCGAGAGGATCGCCCGGGCATGAGTTCGCTCGCACCGAACCGGCAGTTGTCGCTGTTCGAGCTCACCGCACTGGTGGTCGGCTCGATGATCGGCTCGGGCATCTTCGCGCTGCCGGCGGCGTTCGGCCGTACCACCGGCATCTATGGCGCGCTGCTGGCCTGGCTGATCGCCGGCACCGGCATGTTGTGCCTGGCGCTGGTGTTCCAGTCGCTGTCGCGGCGCAAACCGGCCCTGGATACCGGCATCTACGCGTACGCCAAGGCCGGCTTTGGCGACTACGCCGGCGTGCTCTCGGCCCTGGGTTACTGGATCGGCTGCTGCCTGGCCGATGTCGCCTGCCTGATCCTGATCAAGGCCACGCTGGGGCAGTTCTTCCCGATCTTCGGCGATGGCTCGACCCTGGCGGCGATCGCGTCGGCCTCGCTGCTGCTATGGGGCTTCCACTTCCTGATCCTGCGCGGCATCAAGCAGGCCGCGCTGCTCAACACGATCGCCACGATCGCCAAGTTGGTGCCGATCGCGGTGTTCCTGTTCGTGGTCGCCGCCGGGTTCCAGCGCGATGTGTTTGCCTGGAACGGCTGGGGCGGCGAGCCGGCGAGCACCGCCACGCTGTGGTCGCAGGTGCGCGGCACCTTGCTGATCACGGTGTTCGTGTTCGTCGGCATCGAAGGGGCCAGCGTGTATTCGCGCTTTGCCCGCGATCGTCGCGACGTCGGCCTGGCCACGGTGCTGGGTTTTCTCGGCGTGCTGAGCCTGTTGGTGCTGGTCACGGTGTTGTCCTACGGCATCTTGTTGCGGCCGGACCTGGCCGCGCTGCGCAACCCGTCGATGGCCGGGGTAATGGAAGCGGTCGTGGGGCCGTGGGGCAGGGTGTTCGTCAGCGTCGGCCTGTTGATCTCGGTGCTGGGCAACTACTTGTCGTGGTCGTTGCTGGCCGCCGAGGTGCTGCATTCGGCCGCGCTCAACGATGCCATGCCGCGTGCGCTGGCACGCGAGAACGCCGCCGGCGTGCCGGTGGCGGCGCTGTGGCTCACCAATGCGGTGATCCAGCTGTTCCTGTGGGTCACCTGGTTTGCGGAGTACGCCTTCACCCTGGCGCTGAAGATGACCAGTGCGATGACGCTGGTGCCTTATCTGTTGGTGGCTGCCTACCAGCTCAAGCTGGCGCTCAACGGTGAAACCTTCGCCAGCCAGCCGGCGGCCACGCGCGGGCGCATGGGTGTCATTGCCTTGGTGGCCACGGTGTATGCGTTGGCGATGCTGCTGGCGGGCGGCAGCCGCTACCTGCTGTTGTCGGCGCTGCTGTATGCGCCCGGCTCGGTGCTGTTCTTCCTGTCGCGGCGCGAGCGCGACAGCGTGCCGCTGAACCCGTTCGAATGGAGCGTGTTCCTGGCGTTGTGCGTGGCCGCACTGTGGGCCCTGTGGTCGATGCTGACTGGAGCACTGCGGATATGAGCCCAGCCCCTGCGGCGACGGCACCAGCCGCGCGCGGCCGGCTGCGCCGGGCGCTTGCCAGCGCGCGCCTGCGCCTGGGCCGGCGCCCGGGCATCGCCGGCATGCTGGTGGCGAGCTTGTTCTTCGTCTGTTCGCTTTCGCCCAGCCTGATCCCGCGCGGCGCCGTGGCACAGGGCGTGTTGTCGGGCTTTTGCCTGGCGGTGGGCTACGCGCTGGGCGCCGTGTTGCAATGGCTATGGCACTACCTGCAGTTGCCGCCGCTGCTGCGCCATCCACGCCTGCGGCACTGGCCGAGCATGCTGCTGGGCCTGTGCGCGCTGGCGTGGATCGCCACGGTCTGGCTGGCGCGGCCTTGGCAGAATTCAGTGCGCGCGGTGATGCAGATGCCCGCCATCGATGAAGGCTATTCGCTGCAGCTGTTGTGCGTGGCGGTGCTGACCTCGCTCTGCCTGCTGCTGCTGGGTCGGCTGTTCGCCTGGGTGACCGCGGTGGTCGACCGCCGTGCCCAGCGCGTGCTGCCCCGGCGCGTGGCCAATGTGATCGGCGTAGTCGCGGCGGTCGTGGTGTTCGCGCTGGTCGCCAATGGCGTCATCCTGCGCGCGGCGCTGCACGGCATTGATGCGTCCTTCCGCAAGGCGGACACGCTGACGCCCCCCGACCGGCATCCGCCGACCGACCCCGGACGTACCGGCGGACCCGGGTCGTTGGTGGCCTGGCAGGATCTTGGGCGCATGGGTCGCGATTTCGTCTCCGGCGGCCCCAATGCAGCCGAGATCAGCGCCAAGGCGGGCGGCGGGCCGAGCCAGGTCCCGATCCGGGTCTACGTCGGCCTGCCGGCGGCCGACGATGTCGAAGCGCGTGCGCGACTTGCGCTGCGCGAACTGCAACAGCAAGGCGGCTTCTCGCGTTCTATCCTGGTGATCATCACGCCCACCGGCACGGGCTGGGTCGACCCCGGCGCGATCGACAGCCTCGAATACCTGCAGCGCGGCGACATCGCCAGCGTGGCGATGCAGTACTCCTATCTCTCCAGCCCGCTGTCGCTGATGATCGAGCCCGGCTACGGCGAGGAAAGCGCCCAGGCGTTGTTCCGCGAGGTCTACGGCTACTGGCGCAGCCTGCCCAAGGACCAACGGCCGCGACTGTACGTGCACGGCCTGAGCCTGGGCGCGATGAATTCCGAGCGCTCGATGGAGTTGTTCGAACTGCTCGGCGACCCGATCGACGGCGCGCTGTGGAGCGGGCCGCCGTTCGCGACCCGGCAATGGCGCAGCCTCACCGCCGCGCGCAATCCGGGCTCGCCGCAGTGGCTGCCCAGCTTCCGCGATGGCCGCTTCGTGCGCTTCATGAACCAGCACGGCAGCCCGGTGCCCGATGACGCGCCGTGGGGGCCCACGCGGGTCGTGTACCTGCAGTACGCCAGCGATGCCATCACCTTCTTCGATGCCCACGATGCCTGGCGCAAGCCGGACTGGATGGACCCGCCGCGCGGCTTCGATGTCTCGCCATCGCTGCGCTGGTACCCGTTGGTGAGCATGTTCCAGCTGGCCCTGGACATGCTGTTGGCCGACAGCACGCCGCTGGGCTATGGCCATGTCATCGCGCCTTCGCACTACATCGATGCGTGGTTGCTGGTGACCGGCGCGCGCGATTGGTCGCCGGCGCGCCTGCAAGTACTGCGAGCAGAACTCGACGCGCGCCGGCGCGCGCAGCTGGAGGCTTCGCGTCGCGCCGACTGAGGCGCCGCGAACTCAGTGCGGGGCAGCCGGGAAGGCTTGCAAGGTCTGCGCGGCGATCGCATCCAGCCGCGCCTGGCGGCTGTCGCTGCGGCGCACGCTGCCGCGGTTCACCGCACTCCACAATACCTGCGCCGAATGGGGGTCGATCGCCTCGATCTGCAACGCGCCTTCGACATAGCTGACCCGGCGCATGTCCAACTGCAGCGAGCCGTCGCTACCCGGCACCACCAGTTGCGAGCAGCCGGCGCTGGTGCATTGGACGGCGTTCATTCGTGTTGGTCCACTGCCGGCCGATTCATTGCTGGGCACCAGGCGTTCGCCTTCGCGCACGCCGACGCGGTAGGCCGCCACCCAGTCAGCCTCGCCCACCTGTTCAACCCGCTGGTAACCCCTGGCGGCCAGTGCCGCGTCCATGGCGCCGCGCAGGCGCTGGCGCAGCGCCGGGTCGAGCACGCGCGGGTCGGCCTGCTCGGTGTACTCGTGCGGTGCGGGTACCCAGGCATAGCGCAGCCCGGGCAGGCGCTGCGCCGGTACCGTCACCTGGACCCCGGCATCGCTGTTACCCAGGCTGCCGGCGGTATCGGCGGTGCTGGCGCAACCGGCGAGGGTGGCTATCACGGCACACAGGCCGAGCAGGGCAAGGCGACCGGGATGGCGCGAGCGACGATGGGGCATGAGGCGTCTCCGAAAGAGGGGCGAGGTCAGGTGGACGGGGGCAGCGGGGCGCCGATGGGTGGCGGGGTGCGTGGCGAGACGCGGTCGGCAATGGCCAGGACCAGCGCCGACAGCATCAGCGCGCCGTGGATGGCGGTCATCCAGATCAGCGTATTGCGTTCGAGCCAAGCGCCTTCTTCGAGCTTCATGAAGATGCGCAGCAAGGCAATGGCCGAGATCGCGGTGATCGAGCCCATCAATTTCATCTTCATCGCGTTGAAGTCCACCGTGCCCATCCACGCTGGCCGCTTGGCCTCGCCGGAGTCGATCCGCGCGACGAAGTTCTCGTAGCCGGCGAGGGTGACGATCAGCAGCAGGTTGGCCACCAGGGTCATGTCGATCAGCCCCAGCGCCATCAGGATGGCGCTGGTCGGCGTGAACGCAGCGATGTGCAGCAGGCTCCACAGCAATTCGCGCACGAACACGAACAGCATGATCAGCAGGGCCAGCGCCAGGCCAAAGTAGAACGGTGCCATGAGCCAGCGCGCATCGAACAGGCTGCGCGACAAAAGCCGGCTGAGCAGGCGCTCGCTCATCGATCACTCCTCTGGCTCGGGCTCCA
>DATLJF010000169.1:0-1995 GCA_035539015.1 Stenotrophomonas sp.
AGGCCAGGCCGGGCTACCACCCGATCACCACCGTGTCGGTGGAAGAAATGCTGGCCAAGGCCGAGGCATCGCAGCCCAAGCCGTAAGTCTTGCGGCAATGCAGTATGCGAAACGGCGAGCCCATGGCTCGCCGTTTTCCTGTGCGCTGCTATCTTTGGCCTTCTTTCCACGGAGTTGCGCCGATGAAACGTCTGACCTGGATCGTCCTGTGCGCGCTCGCGCTCAGCGCCTGTACCGACCGCGCCGCCGAGCGCCAGGCCCAGGCCGCCGCGCTCGCCCAGGCCAACGAACAGAAGGCGGGCGAACTGGCCAAGCGCTACGACCAGGCCGTCGCGGCCAGCAACTGGGACATGGCGCGCGCCTACGGCGCCGATCTGTTGCAGACCTACCCCCAGAGCGCGGCGGCCAAGCGCGTGGAGCCGGGCTACGCCGAGATCAAGGCCAAGGGCGAGGCAGCGCGTAACCAGCGTCGGCTGGAGGCGTTGTGGCAATACAACCAGACCGCGGTGAAAGGCGGCACCCAGCGCGCGGCGATGATCGACGCGAAGTCGCGCGTGGATGTCGATGGCAGCGGGGCCAAGAACGTACAGCTGGTGTTTCGCGACCACCCGCAATGGAAGCGCCACGCCTATCTCGTCCTCCAGGCCGGTGACTTCAAGTGCTACGGCGGCTGCAAGGTGCAGGTGAGCGTGGACGGCGGCAAGCCCAAGGCCATGGCCGCGCATCGCCCGGATACCGATGAAGCGATCGCGATGTTCATCGACGACCAGAACGCCCTGTGGAAACTTGCGCAGCAAGCCAAGACGACGCTGAGCATCGAATTCCCGGTCAAGGCCGGCGGCACCCGCACCGCAGTGTTCGAAACCGGTGGTCTGGACGGCAAGCAGATGCCCGGCTGGAACTGAGCACTGTGAGGGTCGCGGCGCTGTCTGCGTGCCGTCACTGGATCTTCGACCTGGACGGCACGCTGACACTGGCGGTGCATGATTTCGCCCTGATCCGGCGTGAGCTGCAGATTCCGGAAGGCCACGACATCCTCGGCTACCTCGGCGGCCTGCCTGCCGCCGAAGCCGCGGCCAAGCGCGCCTGGCTGGTCGCGCACGAACGCGAGTTGGCCGACGCCTCGGTCGCTGCACCGGGCGCGGTCGAACTGTTGCGCAGCCTGCATGCGCGCCGATGCGCGCTCGGCATCCTGACGCGCAATGATCACGCGCTGGCGCGACTGACGTTGGCCGAAATCGGCGTCGCCGATCTATTTCCGCCGGACGCCATCCTCGGTCGCGACGACGCCATCCCCAAGCCGCATCCGGCCGGCCTGCTGCTGCATGCCGCGCGCTGGGGCGTGTCGCCGGGGGACCTGGTGATGGTCGGCGACCACGGCTACGACCTGGAAGCGGGCCGGGCAGCAGGGGCGAGCACCGTGTTTGTCGGTGCGGAAAACCCATGGCCGCAGCTTAGCGACCACGCTTTCGGCGATTGCGGTCGCTTGCTCGAAGCACTGGAATCCGAAGCGCTAGCGCCTACATCGGCACGCTGATCGTGCGTGAGGGCGGCCACTTACGGTTCGCCGACAGACGCTCTCAGATGCGCGAATTCTCGCTCCACGTCCTCATTCGAGCGTCGCTCGCCCTGCGCAGCTGCGCGACGGCCGACTGCGACCTCTTGCTGGAACCAGGCACCGTGTTGTGGCTTCTCGCGGGCTTCCCTGACAGCGGTACGCATGTAGTCGCGCAGCAGCTGCGCCGCGTTACGGTCCTGGGCCCTGGCGACCTCGGCAAAGGCGTTCTTCAATGTTTCGTCGACCCGGAAGGTCAGGGTGCTGTCGCTCATGCGAAGTCCATGTGTTACGGCGTAAGTGCACGGTAACACCGGGCGGCATTTCGTGTGCAGTCGCCACGGTCATCAATCGACGTCCAATCGCGCTTGAGCGGCCATGGCGCGCCGGTTACTTCTGGGGGTCGTCCAGCAAGGAATCCCTGCGTGCTTCGATCGATC
>DATLJF010000170.1:0-4674 GCA_035539015.1 Stenotrophomonas sp.
CAAGGCGATATGGGCAGGGGTGCTGGCCGGGTGCCTGGCCACGCCCCTGGCATGGGCCGCCAATACGACCGCCGCGCCGGCCAGTGCCAGCGCCGGCTACCGGCTGCCACCGCCGGCCTTGCAGGCGGTGGCCGATGCGCCGACCCCGCCACGCCTGGTGCTGTCGCCGAAGCGCGAATGGGCGGCGCTGCTGCAGACCCCGCCGTTGCCGGGGATTGCCGAGGTCGCGCAGCCGGAATTGAAGCTCGCCGGCCTGCGCCTGCACCCGCGTACCCGCTCGCGCAGCGAGTTCTCCTTCGCCAGCGAGCTGCGCCTGATGCGACTGGCCGATGGCCAGCAGATCGCCATCGAAGGGCTGCCCTCGCCATTGTCGCTGTCGACGCTGGCCTGGTCGCCGGACCAGGCGTACCTCGCCTTCAACCGGGTCGATTCGGCCAGCGGCGCCAACGAACTGTGGCTGGTGGAAGTCGCCGCGCATCGTGCCTGGCGCGTGGCCGAGCGGCTCAACACCGTCGCCGACAACGGCTATCGCTGGATGCCCGACAGCCGCTCGTTGCTGGTCTTCCAACAGCCGCTGGGACAGGCCGCCGCGCCGGCCGATGACGGCATCCCGGCCGGTCCGGCGATCCAGCAGACCGCCCCCAACGCCGGCGCGCGCTCGATCCGCACTTACCAGGACCTGCTGCGCAACGAAGCCGACGCCAAGCGCCTGGAGTACTACCTGGCCAGCCAGCCGGCACGCGTAGGCCTGGACGGGCGCGCCCAGCCGATCGGCATCCCTGGCCTGTATACCGATCTGGTGCCCTCGCCGGACGGCCGCTACCTGCTGTCGCAACGGGTCGAGCGCCCGTTCTCCTACCTGGTGCCGCTGGGCCGCTTCCCACGCCGGATCGAAGTGCTCGACGCCAACGGCCGTGTGCAGCACCAGGTCGCGCATCTGCCCCTGGTCGAGGGCCTGCCGACCGGCAACGACGCGGTACCCACGGGGGTGCGCGAGGTCCAATGGCGCGCCGACGCGCCAGCCACGTTGCTGTGGGCCGAAGCCCAGGACGGCGGCGACCCCTCCCGCCCGGCGCGTATCCGTGATGCGGTGATGGTGCAGGCGGCGCCGTTCGAGCAACCGCCGCAAACCCTGATCGAACTGGGTAGCCGCTTCAACGAGGTGACCTGGGGCCGCGGCGACCTGGCACTGGTCGATGAGTTCTGGTGGAAGGACCGCAAGATCCGCCAATGGCGAGTCGCACCGGACGCGCCGGGCCAGGCACCGGTGCTGGTGAACGAGCGCTCGGAAGAAGACCGCTATGCCGATCCAGGTACCCCCGTCACGGTGGACGACGCCAGCGGTAACGCGCGCCTGTTGACCGACGCGCAAGGCGAGTCGATCTACCTGATCGGCGAAGGTGCCTCGCCCGAGGGCGATCGCCCGTTCGTCGACCGCCTCGATCTGCGCGATGGCCGCCGCGAACGCCTGTTCCAGTCCCAGGCGCCGTTCTATGAGCGACCGCGCGCCGTACTGGATGCGGCAGCCACGCAGTGGCTTACCACCCGCGAATCGCCCGACTCGCCACCGAACTGGTACGTGCGTACGCTCCAGGGCGACGCAGTCGCACCGCGCGCGCTGACCCGCTTCGAGCATCCGCTGCCGCAATTGCGCGGCGTGCAGAAGGAGCAGATCCGCTACAAGCGCGCCGATGGCGTGGATCTCACCGCAACCCTGCTGTTGCCGCCGAACTACGATGCCAAGCGCGATGGCCCGCTACCGATGCTGATGTGGGCCTACCCGGGCGAATACAAATCCGCCGCGGCCGCCAGCCAGGTCACCGATTCGCCCTACCGTTTCAATGCAGTCGGTTACTGGGGGCCGCAGGCTTACCTGGCGATGGGTTACGCGGTACTCAACAACCCGTCGATGCCAATCATCGGCGAAGGCGATGCCGAGCCCAACGACACCTATATCCAGCAGCTGGTCGCCGACGCGCAGGCCGCGGTGGACGAAGTCGTGCGGCGCGGCGTGGCCGATCGCGAACGCATCGCCATTGGCGGCCATTCCTACGGCGCCTTCATGACCGCCAACCTGCTGGCGCATTCGACCCTGTTCAAGGCGGGCATCGCCCGCAGCGGCGCGTACAACCGCACCTTGACGCCTTTCGGTTTCCAGTCGGAGGAGCGCAACTACTGGCAGGCACAGCCGGTCTACGAGGCAATGTCGCCGTTCAACTTTGCCGATCGGATCAAGGCGCCGCTGTTGATGATCCATGGCCAGGACGACGACAACAGCGGCACGTTCCCGATCCAGAGCGAGCGGCTGTACGCGGCGATCAAGGGCCTGGGCGGCAATGCGCGGCTGGTGATGCTGCCGAACGAGGCGCATCGGTACCGGGCGCGGGAGTCGATCATGCAGATGCTGGCAGAGAGTAATGACTGGCTGGCGCAGTATCTTGGGGTGCCGGTGACGGGCAAGAAGGGCAAGGCTGTGGGTGCTGCTTCACCTTGATGGGTGGGGTGGGGTGGTGTTGCGGCCTGCGGCCGCTGGTTTTTGGTTTTCTTGCTCTGGTTTTTTTTGGGTTGCGAGGTTGATCGGCTTGTTGGTTTTGGCTTGCGGCCTTCGGGGGCATGGTCCTTTCGGGACACGCCGTGAACCCATCCCTGGGGGCTAATCGACGACATCCATGTCGTCGATTGTCCCGAAAGGGCCATGCCCCCGAAGGCCCCCACGCGAACTACGGGCGGAGGGGAAATGCCGAAGCGAAAAGCAAGCGAGGCGGGGAGTGTTGAGATGAGAGTGAAATTGGTGCGAGCGCTTTTGCTCTCCTTTCTCTCTCCAGCGCGCCCATAACGAAGTGGGGACATCAACGCGCCTTGCGTCGTTCGCTTGGGGGTAGGTGTGAGTAGGCCATGGATGGCCTACGTTCGGTGAGTGAGTACAAGGACGTACGCCGGAACCGACACACCTACCCCCGAGGGGACGGCGCCCACACCGCAAGCCGACACAGCCAGCCGCTCAGCGCCGCGCGCCTCACAACCTCCCAATTTGTTGCACAAGAAACAACACCCCAGCCAAATCAAAGCGGAAGAATTCAGTTAGTCTGACCGCCCGCATGGCGCCCCCACAGACGCCTCCCGCAACGTCCCACGCCCGGTCATCGATGAACGAATATCGCAGCAGTCTGGTCTTTGCCACGCCCGATATCCCGCTTCGCGACGATGTGCGCCGCCTCGGTGCCATGGTTGGCGATATGTTGGCCGAGCAGGTTTCGCCGGCCTTTCTCGAAGAAATCGAACACGTCCGCACCAGCGCGATCGCGCGGCGCGAGTCCGATGAGCCGGCCGCTTCGCTGAGTGCCGATCTGGAGGGCCGCAGTCCACGTGACGCCGAGGCGTTGGTGCGTGCTTTCAGTACCTACTTCCAGGTGGTCAATATCGCCGAGCGCGTGCATCGCATTCGCCGCCGCCGCGACTACGAACGCAGTACCGACACGCCGCAGCCGGAGGGGTTGCACGATACGTTGCGCCGGCTCAAGGCGCAGGGCGTGACGTTGGAGGAGCTGGCCGAGTGGTTGCCGCGCATCGATATCGAACCGGTGTTCACCGCGCATCCGACCGAGGCGGTGCGTCGCGCGCTGCTGGAGAAGGAGCAGTTGATGGTCGCCAGCCTGGTCGATGACCTGGACGGCATGCGCACGCCCGGCGAGCGCGCGACCGACGCGGCGCGCTTCCGCATGGCGCTCACCGCGACCTGGCAGACTGCTGATTCCTCGCCGGTGCGGCCGACGGTGGACGACGAGCGCGAACACGTCGGCTTCTATCTCACGCGCGTGTTGTACCGCATCATGCCGGCGCTGTATGAAACGCTGGAGCATGCGATCGCCGAAACCTACGGCGCCGGTCTGCCGGTGCCGCGACTGTTGCGCTTCGGTACCTGGGTCGGCGGCGACATGGATGGCAACCCCAACGTGGATGCGCGCACGGTTTCGGCCACGCTGGATGCGCAACGGCGCGCGGTGCTGGAGCGTTACCTGGATGAGTTGTGGCAATTGGCCAGCTTGCTCAGCCAATCGACCACGCTGGTGGACGTCAGCGTCGCGCTGCAGCAGCGCCTGGAACATTATCGCGGCCTGCTGCCGGAGGCCGCCGCACAGTCGCGGCCACGCCACGCGGACATGCCGTACCGGCTATTCAACGATCTGATGCGGGCGCGCCTGGAAGCGACGCTGGACGATGCGCCGGGCGGCTATGCCTCGCCGGAGGAGTTCGCCGAGGACGTGCAGCTGATCCTCGACAGCCTGCAGGCCAATCGCGGGATGCATGCGGGCTGGTTCGCGGTGCGCCGGCTGTTGTGGCGCGTGCGCAGCTTCGGCTTCCACCTGGCGCGGCTGGATGTGCGCCAGGAGTCGAGCGTGCATGCGCGCGCGGTGGCGGCGGCGCTGGGGCGCGGGGATTGGGAAGCGCTCGATGCGGTCGAGCGCGCGCAAGTGTTGGGCCCGTATGCCAGTGGCTCGCAGACGTTGCCGGCCTCTGATGACGAAGGCAATCCGCGCCTGGATGCCGTGTTTGCTGCCCTGGCCGATGCGCGTGAGCGCCACGGCAGCGACGCGGTGGGCAGCTACATCATTTCGATGGCGCATGATCGCGCCGACGTGCTCACGGTGTTGGCGCTGGCACGCCGCGGTGGCT
>DATLJF010000171.1:0-8264 GCA_035539015.1 Stenotrophomonas sp.
AGCGGCCCGGAATTGCCGATGCAGGTGGTGCAGCCATAGCCGACGACGTAGAAGCCGAGCTGCTCCAGTGGCGCCAGCACGCCGGCCTTCTCCAGGTAGTCGGTGACCACGCGCGAGCCCGGCCCGAGCGAGGTCTTGACCCACGGCTTGCGGGTGAGCCCCTTGGCCGCGGCGTTGCGGGCCAGCAAGCCGGCGCCGAGCATCACCGCCGGGTTGGAGGTATTGGTGCACGAGGTGATCGCGGCGATCACCACCGCGCCGTCCTTGAGGCGCGCGCGGCTGCCTTCGATCTCGATATCGGCAAAGCCCTTCGCAAGCTGTTCGTTGCCGACCGCGGCACCGCCGCCTTCGTTGACGAAGGTGGACACGTCCTCGCTGCGCTTGTCGCGATTGCTGGTCAGGCCGGTGAGGTTGTCGCGGAAATTCTGCTGCACGTCCTGCAGCAGCACGCGGTCCTGCGGCCGCTTGGGGCCAGCCAGCGAAGGCCGCACGTCGGCCATGTCCAGTTCCAGCGTGGTGCTGTACTGCGCATGCGCACTGCCGGGCTCGTGCCACAGGCCCTGCGCCTTGGCGTAGGCCTCGACCAGGGCGATCTGCTCTTCGCTGCGGCCGGACAGGCGCAGGTAGGTCAGCGATTCGGCATCGATCGGGAAGATGCCGCAGGTGGCGCCGTACTCCGGTGCCATGTTGCCGATCGTGGCGCGATCGGCCAGGGGCAGATGCTGCAGGCCGTCACCGTAGAACTCGACGAACTTGCCGACCACGCCGAGCTTGCGCAGCATCTGGGTGACAGTGAGCACCAGGTCGGTGGCGGTGGCGCCTTCGGGCAGCTTGCCGGTCAGCTTGAAGCCGACGACCTGCGGGATGAGCATCGAAGAAGGCTGGCCGAGCATGGCCGCCTCGGCCTCGATGCCGCCCACGCCCCAACCGAGCACGCCGATGCCGTTGATCATGGTGGTGTGGCTGTCAGTGCCGAACACCGTGTCCGGGTAGGCAATCGCGCGGCCGTCCTTGCCGCCGGTCATCACCACCCGCGCCAGGTTCTCCAGGTTGACCTGGTGGACGATGCCGGTATTGGGCGGCACCACCTTGAAATTGTGGAAGGCCTTCTGGCCCCAGCGCAGGAAGCCATAGCGCTCCTTGTTGCGCTGGAATTCGATCTGGCCATTGAGGTCGAGCGCCTCGGGCTTGCCGAACACATCCACCTGGACCGAGTGATCGATGACCAGTTCGGAGGGAATCTGCGGGTTGATCTGTTCCGGCCGGCCGCCGAGCTTGACCACCGCATCGCGCATCGCGGCTAGGTCGACGACGCAAGGCACGCCGGTGAAGTCCTGCAATACGACGCGGGCCGGCATGAAGGCGATCTCGATATCCGGTTCGGCCTTCGGGTTCCACTTGGCCACCGCCTCGATGTGGTCCTTGCCGACGGTGATGCCGCCGTCTTCGTGCCGGAGCAGGTTCTCCAGCAGGATCTTCATCGAATAGGGCAGGTGGGCCAGGTCGAAGTGCTTGCCCAGGGCGGGCAGGCTGAAATAGTCGTACTGCCGGCCGTTGACCTCGAGGGTGGCGAGGGTCGAGAAGGAATCATGCATGTGGGGCTCTCCTTGAGGCGGTGGCGGGCACGCCACGGGGCAGTGGCGGCTGGCGGCGTATCAAGCCGCAAAGATTACAGATGAATATGTGGCGGTTGTGTCTTGGTCGGTGGAATGGAAGGTTTCAGGGTGGCTCCCGTTCGCCCAGGTATGTATAATCAATGCATACTTTCTGGAGCCTACCCATGGAAGCCACAGTTGCTGAACGCGGCCAGATCACCTTGCCCAAGACCGTGCGCGATGCGCTCGGGCTGACCAAGGGCAGTGTGCTCAAGGTCGAGCTGGAGGGCAGCCGCATTGTCCTGCGCAAGAGCGTGGACGACGCGATCTCGCGGGTCCGCGGCAAGTTCGCGCTCGACCCTTCCGCCGGGCCGGAGCAGGGCTGAGGCAATGATTGCCATCGATGCCCCGGTGCTGGTGCAGTTGCTCACCGATGGCCCCCAGGCCGATGCAGCCGAGGCATGCCTGCGGCAGTGCCTGGGTAACGGCAAGGTCGTGGTCAGCGATGTGGCGCTGGCCGAGTTGTGCGCCTCGCTGCGCAATGGCGCCGAGGCATTGAGTGCGCTGGAGGAAATGGGCGTGCACTTCAACCCGGTGGAGGCCAAGTCGGCGCTGCGTGCGGGTGAAATGCAGCGACGTTCGCGCCAGCGTGGCGGCAGTACGCGGCCGGTGGCCGATTTCCTGGTCGGCGCCCATGCACTGCTGCAGTGCGACGGCCTGATCACCCACGACACCTCTTTTTATCGCGACTACTTCAAGGGCCTGAAGCTGATCGTGCCGCAAGCCTGAGCCCCAAATTACCGAATCCCTCTCGATTCACGGAGTGTTGTCATGTTGGAAGCCTATCGCCACCACGTCGCCGAACGCGCCGCGCTCGGCATCCCGCCGCTGCCCCTGAGCGCGCAGCAGACGGCCGATGTCATTGAATTGCTGAAGAACCCGCCGGCTGGCGAAGAGGCGTTCCTGGTCGACCTCATCACCCATCGCGTGCCGGCCGGCGTCGACGATGCCGCCAAGGTCAAGGCCTCCTACCTGGCCGCCGTTGCCTTTGGCAGCGAGAAGACCGCGCTGCTCAGCCGCGAGCGCGCCACCGAACTGCTGGGCACCATGCTCGGCGGCTACAACGTGCACCCGCTGGTCGAGCTGCTCGACGACGCGGTGGTCGGCGCGATCGCCGCCGAAGGCCTCAAGCACACGCTGCTGGTATTCGATGCCTTCCACGACGTGCAGGAGAAGGCCGAGCAGGGCAATGCCAATGCCAAGGCCGTGCTCCAGAGCTGGGCCGATGCCGAGTGGTTCACCAGCAAGCCGGAAGTGCCGCAGAGCCTGACGGTGACGGTGTTCAAGGTGCCCGGCGAGACCAATACCGATGACCTGTCGCCGGCACCGGACGCGACCACGCGCCCGGACATCCCGCTGCACGCGCTGGCGATGCTGAAGAACAAGCGTCCCGATGCGTCGTTCACCCCGGAAGAAGACGGCAAGCGCGGCCCGATCCAGCAGATCCTGGATCTGAAGGACAAGGGTCACCTGGTCGCCTACGTCGGCGACGTGGTCGGCACCGGTTCCTCGCGCAAGTCGGCGACCAACTCGGTGTTGTGGTTCACCGGCGAGGACATTCCGTTCATTCCGAACAAGCGCTTCGGCGGTGTCTGCCTGGGTTCGAAGATCGCGCCGATCTTCTACAACACCATGGAAGACGCCGGCGCGCTGCCGATCGAGCTGGACGTCTCGCAGATGGAGCACGGCGACGTGGTCGAGCTGCGCCCGTACGACGGCAAGGCGCTGAAGAACGGCCAGGTCATCGCCGAGTTCGAGCTGAAGTCCGAGGTGCTGCTGGACGAAGTCCGCGCCGGCGGCCGCATTCCGCTGATCATCGGCCGTGGCCTCACCGCCAAGGCGCGCGAAGCCTTGAAGCTGCCGGCCACCGACCTGTTCCGCCTGCCGGTCAACCCGCCGGATACCGGCAAGGGTTTCTCCCTGGCACAGAAGATGGTTGGCCGCGCCTGTGGCCTGCCCGAAGGGCAGGGCATGCGCCCGGGCACCTATTGCGAACCGAAGATGACCTCGGTCGGCTCGCAGGACACCACCGGCCCGATGACCCGCGACGAGCTGAAGGACCTGGCCTGCCTGGGCTTCTCGGCCGACCTGGTGATGCAGTCGTTCTGCCACACTGCTGCTTATCCGAAGCCGGTCGACGTCAAGACCCACCACACCCTGCCGGAGTTCATCTCCACCCGCGGCGGCGTCTCGCTGCGTCCGGGTGATGGCGTGATCCACAGCTGGCTCAACCGCATGCTGCTGCCCGACACCGTCGGCACCGGCGGCGACTCGCACACCCGCTTCCCGATCGGCATTTCCTTCCCGGCCGGTTCGGGCCTGGTCGCCTTCGCCGCGGCCACCGGCGTGATGCCGCTGGACATGCCCGAATCGGTGCTGGTGCGCTTCAAGGGCCAGATGCAGCCGGGCGTGACCCTGCGCGACCTGGTCAACGCGATCCCGCTGTACGCGATCAAGCAGGGCCTGTTGACCGTGGCCAAGCAGGGCAAGAAGAACATCTTCTCCGGCCGCATCCTTGAAATCGAAGGCCTGCCGGAGCTGAAGGTGGAACAGGCGTTCGAGCTGTCCGACGCCTCGGCCGAGCGTTCGGCGGCCGGCTGCACCGTGCACCTGAGCAAGGAACCGATCATCGAGTACCTCACCAGCAACATCACGCTGCTGAAGTGGATGATCGCCGAAGGCTATGCCGACGCCCGCACCCTGGCGCGCCGCATCAAGAAGATGGAAGACTGGCTGGCCGACCCGCAGCTGCTCGAACCCGATGCCGATGCCGAGTACGCCGCGGTCATCGAGATCGACCTGGCCGATATCCATGAGCCGATCGTGGCCTGCCCGAACGACCCGGACGACGTGAAGACGCTGTCCGAAGTGGCCGGCGCGCAGATCGACGAAGTCTTCATCGGCTCGTGCATGACCAACATCGGTCACTTCCGTGCCGCGGCCAAGCTGCTGGAAGGCAAGCGCGATATCCCGACCCGCCTGTGGGTCGCGCCGCCGACCAAGATGGACGCCTCCGAGCTGACCAAGGAAGGCCACTACGGCACCTTCGGCACCGCCGGTGCGCGCATGGAAATGCCGGGTTGCTCGCTGTGCATGGGCAACCAGGCGCAGGCGCGCGAGGGCGCAACGGTGTTCTCCACCTCCACCCGCAACTTCCCCAACCGCCTGGGTCGCAACACCAACGTGTACCTGGGGTCGGCCGAGCTGGCCGCTATCTGCTCGCGTCTGGGCAGGATTCCGACCAAGGCCGAGTACATGGCCGACATCGGCGTGCTTAACAGCAAGGGCGCGGAGATCTACCGCTACATGAACTTCGACCAGATCCAGGATTACCAGGAAGTGGCCGATACCGTCGCGGCGTAAGCCACGCGGAAAGCAGCAAGCAGAAAGCCCGGCGCGAGCCGGGCTTTCTTGTTTGTGCGAGTGCGGGTACAGAAGGCAGTGGCCTGCTGTGGGGGCTCGCAGCGCCTGCGGAAAGGGCGAGCTTTGTCGGTGACAGGCCCCTGAAACGCAGCTCGCGAGCCACGCAGAGGAAATACCTTGCCGCGTGAGGCGCGCCGCAGCGCAACAAGGCACGCTTCGGCGAATACTGTAAACCGGAGATGACCTGCGAAAAATCGCAGCTGGGGCCGGTCTTCGCTTGTTGGCACGCCAAAGTTTGTATATGCCTTTGTCTCAGGGCGCGCAGAATCGCAATACATCAGCCGCTCGCAACTGATGGAGGCGTCGATGAAACTAAAATGGGTGCTGGGGGTGGGGCTGATCGTAGGAGCTGCGGTAGCCACTTTCTCGATCTCGCGGCTGCACGACGACGCACGGTACGGCCCGCTGCATTGCGATGTCTGCTCCATCGCCGCACCACTGGCCGACAAACCGACGCAAGCCTTCATCGAGCGCTGGATAGCCGCGCAAGGGCTCGCTGCGCACAACCGTTTCCTGGGGATCGGCGCCGGCGGACGCATCATTGTCTGCAATGCGCTGGCCTGTACCACCTACAGGCGTACCAACAGTGGGGGCTGGGATGGGATCGAGCAGCAACCCATCCAGTCCCTTGGTGTGAGTGCTCGCTAAGCTTCCCGCGCCGCCAGCCACGCCTCCAGCGCATCGGCCGGCAACGGCGGCGAGAACAGGAACCCCTGCAGCACCTCGCAGCCCAACCCGGCCAGCAATCGGCGCTGGTGATCGGTTTCCACGCCTTCGGCCACCACATGCTTGCGCAGGCTCTCGCCAATCCGCAGCACCGAGTTGGTCAGGGCGCGCGCGGACATGCTGTGCTCCAGGTCGCGCACGAAGCTCATGTCCAGCTTGAGCTCGTGGATCGGCAGGCGGTGCAGGTGGCTGAGGCTGGAATAGCCGGTGCCGAAGTCGTCCAGCGACAGGGCCAGGCCGGCGGCCTGCATCGCGGCAATGTTGTCCAGCACCCGCGGCTGGGGCGAGAGCATTACGCTCTCGGTCATCTCCAGGGTGATGTCCGAGGGCGAGAGCCCGTGCTGGTCCAGCAGGCGCAGCAGCTCGTCCAGCAGTTGAGCGTCTTCGAAGTTGCTGGCCGACAGGTTGACCGCCATGCGTGGGATCTCCACGCCGCGCCGCCGCCAGTCGGCCAACTGGGTCAATGCATTGCGCAGCACCCAGCGCCCGAGATCGCCGATCAGGCCACTTTCCTCGGCCAGCGGCACGAAGCGCGCGGGCGAGATTGGCCCCAGCTGGGGATGATCCCAGCGCAACAGTACTTCGACCCCGTACAGCGGATGCGGTGGGTGCGCCAGCACCTGCGGCTGGTAATGCAGTTGCAACTGGTCGCGACGCAGTGCCTCGCGCAATGCGGTTTCCAGGGCCACGCGTTCTTGCGCCAGGCGGTTCATGTCGGCGCTGAAGAAGCGGAAGCTCCCGCCGCCCTCGGTCTTGGCCCGATGCATCGCCAGGTCGGCGTGGCGCAGCAGCGTGTTGATGTCGCGGCCGTCCTCGGGAAAGATCGCCACGCCAATGCTGGCCGAAGGGTGCAGGGTGATGTGCCCGACCACCGACGGCGCGGCGACCGCACCGAGCAGGCGCTCGGCAATCCCGGCGGCCTGTTCGGCGCTGCACTGCGGCAGCGCCAGCACGAATTCGTCGCCGGCCTGGCGGCCGACCAGGTCACCCAACGCCAACTGCTCGCTCAAGCGCTGGGCGATGTCGCGCAGCAAGCCGTCGCCGGCAGCGTGGCCCTGGGTCTCATTGACCCGCTTGAAACGGTCCAGGTCGAGGAACAGCACGGCCGCGCCGCTGTTCTGGGCTTCGGCATTGACCAGCAGCTGCTCTGCGCGCGCGTTGAACATCATCCGGTTCGGCAGCGCGGTGAGGGCATCGTAGAACGCCAGCTGGTGCACGCGCGCGCGGGTCTGCTCGCGTTCGAGCGCCAGCGCGCACAAGTGCAGGCAGATGTCGGCCAGCTTGATATGCCAGGGGTCGGGCTCGCGGGCTTCGCTGTAGTAGATGGCGAAGGTGCCGAGCACGCGGCCGCCACTGGATTTGATCGGGCTCGACCACGCCGCCAGCAGGCCGAAGCGCTGCGGGATATCGCGGAAATTGGCGAACAGTGGGTCGCTGCGGATATCGCTGACGCTGACCGGACGCCCACGCCAGGCCGCCGTGCCACAGACCCCCACGCCGGCGCCGATGCGCAGGCCTTCGATCGCCTGGCTGTACTCGTCGGGCAGGCTGGGCGAAGCCAGCGGCCGCAGGCGGCTGTCGTGGTCCACGCTCAGCACCGAGGCCTTCAATGCTGGGGCCACCCGTTCCAGCTCGACGCAGATCATCGTCATCACGTCGGCCAGCGGTTGCTCGCGCACCAGCGCATCGAGCACGCGGTTGTGCAACACCTCGTGCATCTTGCTGTGGGTGATGTCGGTCAGCACCGCGACCGATTCGCTCGGCGTGCCGGCTTCGTCATTCACCGGATTGGTGATGATCGAGGTCCATAGCGGCCGGCCATCGCTGCGGTACATCAACAGGTCGGCGCTGAACTTGCGCCAGTTGGCGGCCTGTTCGTAGATGTAGCGCATGGTGTCCGGGTCCGAGTGCGGACCGGACAGCACCTGCGTCGGCCGCTTGCCGCGCATCTGCTCCAGGGTGTAGCCGAACAGGCGGGTGAAGCCCGCATTGACATAGGTGATGCCGAGGCTGGCGTCGAGCGTGATCAAGGCGGTATCGCTGCGATCCACCGCCAGCGACAGGTTGCGCATGCGCGCCTCATGCTCGCGCTGCCGGGTGACATCGCGCACGAAGGCCACGGTCAGGCGGCGCGCGTCCTGCGCCACGCACATCAGCGAGACCGCCAGCACCACCTGGCTGCCGTCGTCGCGCGACAGGGTCAGGTCGCGCGGGTCGGTGGCCTGGCCAGGGTCGGCCTGCGCCGCGTCAGCGAAATAACTTGCCAGCAACGGCGGTTGCAGCGCAGTCAGCGGCTGGCCGCAGAGCTCCGCCGCCGCCACGTCCCAGATGCCTTCGGCCGCGCGGTTGAACATGACCACCCGCTGCGCCGCATCCACCGCGATCACGCCATGCGGCATCTGCGCCAGCGAGTACGCCAACAGGGCGTCGAGGTCGCGCGGATCGACCGCAGCGACGGTC
>DATLJF010000172.1:0-34580 GCA_035539015.1 Stenotrophomonas sp.
CGAGCAGACGCAGCTCGGTATCGATGCGGTCATCGCCACGCTCGAACAAAGGCTGCCCACCACCCGCATCCTGCTGCTCGGGCTGTTGCCCAGCGATGTTTCGAGCGAGAGACGTCGCGCCGATGCCGAGGTCAACCGCTACCTGGCCGAGCGCTACGGCGACAACCCGCGCGTCACCTACCTGGATATCGGCTCGATCTTCCTGCGCGACGGCCAGCCCGACAGCGCGCGCTTCTACGACACCCGCTTCAGCCCGCCTGCCGGCGCACTCCATCCAGACACCCTCGGCCAGCGCATGATGGCCGAAGCCATCGAGCCGACCCTGGCGCGACTGCTGGGCGAACCACCGCGCCTACCGATGGCGCAACTGGGCACCACCATCAACACCGCGCTGATCCCGGTGCCGTGGCTGGAGCAGGACTCCTACGACTGGCTTGCCCGCCACCACGGTGCACTGGCCGCCGCCCGCCGCCTGCAGCCCGAGGTGGTGATGATTGGCGACTCCATCACCCACTTCTGGAGCGGCCCACCGCGCGGCGTCCGCGCCAGCGGCCCCGAATCCTGGCAATGGCTGTATGGCGAACGTCCCGTCCTCAACCTCGGCTTCGGCTGGGACCGCACCCAGAACGTCCTGTGGCGCCTGCGCCAGGGCGAACTCAGCGGCCTGGCCCCGCAATGGGTGGTCATCAACATCGGCACCAACAACCTGGCCGGCACCGGAAACGCCCGCACCAACACCCCGGCGGAAGTAGCGGCCGGCGTACAAGCCATCGTCACCGAAGTCCGCGCCCAACTTCCCCAGGCCAAGATCATCCTGATGGGCATCTTCCCGCGCGGCCGCCACCGCAACGACCCGCTGCGAGCCCCGATCAAAGAAACCAACCGCCTGCTGGCGTCCAGATTCGCCCAAGACCCCAGCATCCACTTCCTGGATATCGGCCCGCGCTTCCTGCAAAAAGACGGCACCCTCCCCGAAACGCTGTTCCCCGACACCACCCATCCCAACGAAGCCGGCTACCGCATCTGGGCCCAGGCACTACGCCAAGCAGGCATACCCGCCCCCTGAAAAAACCGATCCCCATCTGGAGCAGTAGCCCCCCTTTTGTTAAGGGGGGCGCGGCGACAGCCGCAGGGGATAGGCAAACAACGAGGCCCGGCACCAGCAGTTCAAAAAAAACCGCCTTTCGGCGGTTTTTTTTGAACTGCTGGTGCCCAGGAGAGGACTCGAACCTCCACGGTTTTACCCGCTAGTACCTGAAACTAGTGCGTCTACCAATTCCGCCACCTGGGCAGGTGCGAGCCGCGCATTCTGCTGGTCCGCCCGGCAGCTGTCAATGCCTGTCCGCAAAACCAGGCAATCCTGACCGGCATGACACCGGATTGATGTGGTGCGGGGGTACCATCCCTGAATGACAAAAAAGAACGCCAGGGGTGCCGGCAAGGCCCCCAACGCTCCCGCGCGCACTGCCGCGCCGGGTAAATCGGCCGCATCGGACAAGCCGCGCAAGGCCGCCAAGGCCAAGCTGCCGCCGTGGATGCCGGAGTCGCTGACCGCCGGGTCGGGCCAGCCGGGCGCCGGCAAGTCTGGCGCTGGCAAGGCCGCGCAAGGCAGGGGCGGACAGGGACAAGGCCGGCCAGCCCCGGCAAGTACCGGCAAGCGTGGCCCCGAGCCACGCAATGAAGGCGGTCGCGGCCGCCGCATCCCGCCGCCGCAGGTGCAACGCCAGGCTTTGCCGGCCGATGCCGGCGCCGGCTTCCAGGATCCGCATGCCGCGCGCGAAGCCGAACGCTATGCCGACCCGATCGCCAGCCGCGAAGCGATCCTGGAACTGCTGGAGCAGTGCGACGGCCCGCAGACGGCTGAAGAAATCGCCGAGCGCCTCGGCCAATCGCACCGCATCGATGCGCTTGGCAAGCGCCTGGCCGCGATGGTGCGCGAGGCGCAGCTGGTGCAGAACCGCCGCGGCGGCTATGCGCCGGTCAAGCACACCAACCTGATCGCCGGCGTGGTGATCGCCAACCCGGACGGCTTCGGCTTCCTGCGCCCGGAAGAGGGCGGCGATGACCTGTTCCTGCCGCCGTTCGAGATGCGCAAGGTCATGCATGGCGACCGGGCGCTGGCCAACGTAACCGGCATCGACCGCCGCGGCCGCCGCGAAGGCAGCATCGCGCGCGTGCTCGAACGCCGGGTGACACGCCTGATCGGCCGCTTCGGCTACGAGTTGGGCATTGCCTACGTCGACCCTGACGACAAGCGCATCCAGCGCAACCTGCAGATCCCCGCCGACCAGACCGGTGGTGCGCGCGAAGGCCAGTTGGTGGTGTGCGAGATGATCTCGCCGCCCGACGGCCGCCGCCCGGCCATCGGCAAGATCATCGCGGTGCTGGGCGACAAGCTCACGCCTTCGCTGGTGGTCGAGACCGCGATCCACGGCCACGACCTGCCGCACGAATTCCCGCAGGAAGTGCTCGACGAAGCCGCCGCGGTGCCGCTGGTGGTCGAGCCGGCGATGATCGCCGGCCGCGTCGACCTGCGCGATACCGCGCTGGTCACCATCGATGGTGAAGACGCCAAGGACTTCGACGACGCGGTCTACTGCGAACCCACGCGCGACGGCTTCCGCCTGGTCGTAGCGATTGCCGATGTCTCCAACTACGTGCAACCGGGCACGCCGCTGGACGATGAAGCGCAGCGCCGCGCCACGTCGGTGTACTTCCCCGGCTTCGTCGTGCCGATGTTGCCCGAGACACTGTCCAACGGTATCTGCTCGCTCAACCCCAAGGTCGACCGCATGTGCTTCGTCTGCGACATGCAGATAGACCGTGCCGGTGAGGTGACCTCGTCGCGCTTCTACGAAGCGGTGATGAACTCGCACGCGCGCCTGACCTATACGCAGGTGTGGAAGGCCGTGGGCGAAGACGATGCCGAGGCCAAGGCGCAGGTCGGCGCGCTGCTGCCGCAGGTGCAGCAGTTGTTCCAGCTGTACCACGTACTGGCCAAGGCACGTACGCAGCGCGGTGCGATCGAGTTCTCCTCCTCGGAAGTGCGCTTCGTGCTCGACAATACCGGCGAGGTCACCCAGGCCGGCATGCTGGTGCGCAACGATGCGCACAAGCTGATCGAGGAATGCATGATCGCCGCCAACGTGGAGGCGGCGCGCTACCTCATCGCCCACCAGATCCCGGCGCCGTTCCGCATCCACGAGCGCCCGCCGGAACACAAGTACGAAGACCTGCTCGAATTCCTCAAGGAGTTCAAGCTCAGCCTGCCGCCGTGGAGCAAGGTCCGCCCGGGCGACTACACCAAGCTGTTGAAGAAGGTGCGCGAGCGTCCCGACGCGACCCTGCTGGAATCGGTGCTGCTGCGCAGCCAGAGCCTGGCCGTGTACTCGCCCGAGAACCACGGCCACTTCGGCCTGGCGCTGGAGGCGTACGCGCACTTCACCTCGCCGATCCGCCGCTATCCCGACCTGCTGGTGCACCGCGCCATCAAGTACGCGCTGACCGGTGGCCGTGCCGACAAGTATCAGTACAGCACCCGTGAGATGGCCGCACTGGCGTTGCAGTGCTCCGAGCGCGAGCGCCGTGCCGACGAGGCTGAGCGCGAAGTGGACGAGCGCTATCGCGCCGCGTGGATGGAGAAGCACGTCGGCGGCCAGTTCGACGGCGTGATCAGCGGCGTGACCAGCTTCGGACTGTTCATCGAACTGGATGATTCCAAGGTCAACGGCCTGGTCCATGTGACCCAGTTGCCGCAGGACTATTACCACTTCGACCCGATCCGCAAGACCCTGGCCGGCGAGCGCCGCGGGCGCGAATATCGCCTGGGCGATCGCGTGCGCGTGCTGGTGCTGAAGGCGAGCATGGAAGACCGCAAGATCGACTTCCGCCTGGTCGACGGCAAGGACGCCGAATCGGCGCCGCCACCGCCACCGCGCGGGCAGCCGGCCAAGCGCAAGAAGCAGAGCTACTGAGGCGGCCGCGATGGCGCATTACAGCGGCGGTTGCCAGTGCGGCGCGGTGCGCTTCCAGGTCGAGGGCGCGCTGGCGGCCTCGATCTGCCATTGCCGGATGTGCCAGAAGGCGTTCGGCGGGTACTTCGCGCCGTTGGTCTCCGTACGCGGCACCGACTTTGCCTGGACCCGTGGCGCGCCGCGCCACTTCATTTCGTCCAACCGGGTGCGGCGTGGCTTCTGCGCCGAGTGCGGCACGCCGCTGACCTACGAGGCGCCCAATGGCATGGCCGTCGCCGCCGGCGCCTTCGACGACCCGGCCGCGCTGCCACCCAGCACCCAGTACGGCCTGGAGGGGCGGATGCCTTTCCTGGACGGCCTGTTCGCGCTCCCAGGCACGCGTACCGAAGACGATCTCGAAGCCGAGCCCTTCCTGCAGGGCCTGGTGTCCTGCCAGCATCCTGACCACGACACCGCGCACTGGCCACCCGCGCCGCCAGCCGCTTGAGCCCCCGCTCGGGCGCCGAACGGAGGCTTTGGCCGTGCCAGCGGCGGCCATAACCCCTACCATTAGCCCCCCTGTCACCCGCCCGGCCCCCCGCCCGCATGAGCAAGCAGAACCAATGGATCGTCGGCGTCAACGCCGTGGCGTCCTCGATCGAGAACGACGCCGACAACGTGCGTGAAGTGCTGGTCGAAGCCGGCAGCAAGAACCCGCGCCTGACCGAGATCGAAGAAAACGCCCGCCGCAAGGGCATCGACGTGCGCCGGGTCAACAGCCAGGCGCTGGACGGCGTGGGCGGCTCGGTGCGCCACCAGGGCGTGGCTGCGCGCTATGCCGCGGCGCGTACCTGGGCCGAGAACGAGCTGCCTGCGCTGGTCGAGGCCGCCGAGGGCCGCGCGCTGCTGCTGGTGCTCGATGGGGTGCAAGACCCGCACAATCTTGGTGCATGCCTGCGCAGCGCCGCGGCGGCTGGGGTCACCGCGGTGGTCATCCCCAAGGACAAATCCGCGCCGGTCAACGCCACCGTGCGTAAAACCTCGGCCGGCGCCGCCGACCGCATCCCGGTGGTGGCGGTGACCAATCTCTCGCGCTGCCTGCGTGACCTGCAGAAGCAGGGCGTGTGGATCTACGGCCTGGCCGGTGAAGCCGAAGCTTCGCTGTTCTCGCTGGATTTGCGCGGCAATGTCGCCCTGGTCCTCGGCGGCGAGGCCGATGGTCTGCGCCGGTTGACCCGCGAGCATTGCGATGGCCTGGTGCGCATCCCGATGCCGGGCGAAATCGAAAGCCTCAACGTCTCGGTCGCGGCCGGCGTGACCTTGTTCGAAGCGGTGCGCCAGCGCCAGGGCTGAGCCCATCAGGCCGCCACGCCAGGGGTGTGGCCCAGTTCTTGCCTGTTTAGCGTCGAACCCTGCCTGTTGCGTGCCATGTCAGCATCCTGCCTGATGCAAATCCCGCGTTCCCGTCGCGCCCCGGCCTTGCCGTGGCGCTGGTGGGCGTGCGTGTGGTTGCTGCTGGCCGGGATGCCGATGCTGGCTGGCGCGCATCCCGCCGGCAACGGTGCGCCGCCGCTGCGCGACTACGCCATCGACGTATGGACCTCGCGCGAAGGCCTGCCGCACAACTCCATCCGCGCCATCGCCCAGACCGGCGAGGGCCACCTGTGGTTTGCGACCTGGGAAGGGCTGGTGCGCTACAACGGGCTGGAGTTCACTGTTTTCGATCGTGGCACGCGGCCGGGGCTGCTCGACAACGGCGTCGGCACCTTGTTCATCGATGGCCGCGGCCAACTGTGGCTCGGCGACTCACGCGGCAACGTCGGCCGCTTCGATCCGGCCGGCAATGCCTGGCGATGGTGGCCGCAGCAGGCGCCGACGCCACAGGTGATCATCCAGGGCATGCAGAGTGACAGCCAGGGCCGGCTGTGGCTCTTGTTTGAAGGCCATGGCCTCGGCTACCTCGGGCCCGACGGCAAGCTGGTCTATCCACCGCCGCCCACCGACATGCCGTTGGCGGTCAGCTACATGCGTTTGGCGGTGGATGCGCGCGACCGGGTCTGGGTCGGCACCTTCGATGGCCTGATCTACCGCGATACGGACGGCAGCTTCCATCGCGCCCCGGATCGTTTTGGCCTGCCGCCCGGGCTCGCCTGGCCCTACCTGGCCCCGGATGGTGCGCTGTGGATCGCTGCCGGCGATGGCCTGTACCGGGTCGAGGAAGGCCAGGCCGTGCTCAAGCACCGGGTGCCGGGACAGGGCCACCTCACCGCGCTGCTGCAGGACCGGCGCGGCGAGCTGTGGGTCGGCACCGAAAACAACGGCTTGTTCCGCATCGGTCGGCACAGGCTGGAACGGTTCCCGCCCAACGTGTCGATTCCCGGCGGCCGCATCAGCAGCTTGTTCGAGGATGCGGAGGGCAGCATCTGGGTGGGCGCCAACGCTGGTCTGTTCCGGCTGCGTGAGACCCTGATCGCCAACCTCACCCGCCGCGATGGCCTCAGCGGCGACTACAGCCGTTGCGTGCTGGAAGATCGGCGCGGCCGGCTGTGGGTAGGCAGCTCCACCGGCCTGGACGTGATCGACGGCGAGCGGATCCGCCACTACCCGTTGCCCGACAGCAACGGACGCGCACCGGCAGTGCTGAGCCTGGCGGAGGACCACGACGGCCGCCTGTGGGTGGGCACCTATGGCGACGGCGTCTACCGAATCGACGACGCCGGCCTGCGCCATTTCGCTTTCAGCGAGGAGCTGCCGGCCGGCAATGTCCGCGCGATCACCGTCGATGACGGCGGCACCGTGTGGGTCGGCACCCAGCATGGCGTGGCGCAGATGCTGCCGCAGGGTCCGCGCCTGTTGCGCGGTGCTGGCGTGCCGACCGGACTAATCACCAGCCTGGCCAGCAGCCGCGGCGCACTGTGGGTCGGCACCGTCGACGGTGTACGCGTGCTGCGCGGCGCACAGGTCGAACGGCCGGCCCTGGAGCAGCTTGGCGGCGCACGCACTGTATTCGGCTTCTTCCACGCCGGTGCGGACATGTGGATCACGACCGACCGTGGTGTGTACCGCTATCGCGATGGCCAGCTGGCGCGCGTCGGTCTGGAACAGGGCATGCCGGTCGATGCGCTGTTCCAGATGGTGGCCGACCACGAGAACAACCTGTGGATCAGCAGCAACCGCGGCCTGCTGCGCACCGACCTGGCCGCCCTGAACGCGGTGGCCGATGGCCGCCAGCCGCGGCTGGTCATCGAGCATTTCAACGAGATGGACGGCATGGCCAACTCACAAGGCAACGGCAGTTCGTCGCCGTCTGCCCTGGTACGCGCCGACGGCACGCTGTGGGTGGCCACCGCCGGGGGCCTGGCCACGCTCGATCCGACGCGGATGGATGCCTTGCGCGAGCGCAGCGCGCCCTCGCCGGTGATCGAAAGCGTGCAGGTAGATGGCCGGCCGCACGCCAGTCAGGGGACGCCCTCGCTGGCGGTACCGGGACGCAGCCGGATATCGGTGAACTACGTTGGCCTGAGCTATCTGCTGTCCGAACGGATCGAATACCGCACCCGCCTCGAAGGCCTCGACAACGAGTGGATCGAGCGCGGGCGGCAGCGCAACGTCGAGTTCATCGGCCTGGCGCCGGGCGATTACCTCCTGCACGTGTCGGCGCGCCACCCAGGTGGCCGCTGGAGCGAGCGCGAGGCGCAATTGCACTTCAGCGTCGCACCGCTGTGGTGGCAGCGGCGCGACGTGCAGGCGGCCGCGGGATTGCTGTTGTTG
This sequence comes from Stenotrophomonas sp., assembly GCA_035539015.1. GTDB lineage: Bacteria > Pseudomonadota > Gammaproteobacteria > Xanthomonadales > Xanthomonadaceae > Stenotrophomonas_A. The sequence continues at coordinate 7,725 of DATLJF010000172.1, forward strand.
TTGCTGCTGTTCGGCCTGTACCGCTTCGGCGTGCAGGGCTACAAGCGCCGCAACGAGCGTCTGGCCGGCCTGGTGCGCGAACGCACCCATGACCTGCAGCAACAGGCGCAGCGACTGCTGCTGGCCAACCAGGAAAAAAGCGAACTGCTCACGCGCCTGCGCCTGCGCTCGGACGCGTTCGAGCGCCAGGCCCACGAGGACGCGCTGACCGGGCTGCCGAACCGGCGCCAGTTCGACGAATCATTTGCCCGCGACCTCAGCCGCGCCCGCCGCAGCGGACGGCTGCTGTCGCTGGTGATCCTGGACATCGACTATTTCAAGCGCATCAACGACCAGCACTCGCACGCCACCGGCGATGCCGTGCTGCATGAAGTCGGTGCGTTGCTGACCGAAGCGTGCCGTGCCTCTGACCTGCCGGCGCGGCTGGGCGGCGAGGAATTTGCGATCCTGCTCAGCGATACACCGGCCGACGAAGCCGAGCGGGCCTGCGCGCGTATTCGCGAGATGTTCCATGCGCGCTCGGACTGGGGCGGGGTGGCCGGGCTGCGCGTGACCTTCAGCGCCGGCGTGGCCGAACTGCGCGAGGACGAGTCGGCATCGTCGTTGATGCAGCGGGCGGACCTGGCGCTTTATCAGGCCAAGAGTGCTGGGCGCGACTGCATCTGTGTGGGCTGAGCGTGCTTTTGCAGGCGATTACGGTTCACGGTCGCGGCTGAAGCCGCTCCTACAGATAGACCTCAGTCCATCCGCGGCCAGGCATTGGCGATCTTGCAGAACAACTGCGCGGTCTGCTCGGTGTCGTAGACCGCGCTGTGCGCATCGGCTGCGTTCCAGCTCAGCCCGGCCGCCTGCGCGGCGCGCGCCAGCACGGTCTGGCCGTAGGCCACGCCGGCCAGGGTGACGGTGTCGAACACGCTGAAAGGATGGAACGGGTTGCGCTTGTGCGAGGTGCGCGCGACTGCCGCGTTGAGGAAGTTCAGGTCGAAATGGGCGTTGTGCCCGACCAGGATCGCGCGCTGGCAACCGTACTTCTTCACCGCCGCGCGGACCGGGGCGAAGATGTGATCGAGCGCGGCCTTCTCTTCCTTGGCGAAACGGAAGGGATGGTCGAGCACGATGCCGGTCACTTCCAACGACTTCGGGTCGATGTCGGTGCCGGGTGCGGGGATCACGTGCACACTGCTGGTCTCGCCCGGGAACAACAGCCCGTTCTCATCCATCTCCACCGGCACCGCGGCGATTTCCAGCAGCGCGTGGCGATTCCAGTCGAAGCCGCCGGTCTCCACGTCGACCACCACCGGCAGGTAACCGCGGAAGCGGCGCGACATCGGCGTAACGATGGTCGGGCCCGTGGATTGCGCGTCTTCAGTCATGCACATAGCCTAGCAGGTCGCCCCGCGCGCCAGTTTGCCGCGCGCGGCGGGGTTCAGCCGCCGATGTGCGTGGGCCGGCTCAATCAATCCGCGTGCCCAGGAGGCTGCCTTGCGCCCGCAGCTGCAGCACCTGCGTGCGCGCGTGCGCCAGGAAACCAGGATCGGTTGCGGCGCCGGCTTCCTCGGCGAGTTGCTGCAGGCGCTGCTCGCCGGTCTGCACGCCCGGCAGCATCAGCAGCGCAACCAGTCGCGCGCTCCATTGGCTCAGCACGGCGAAAATTACCTGCCCCTGCGTATCGCGGCGGGCCAGCAACCAGGTGGGCAGTGCGGGTGGCGCAGCCAGGGCGGCCGCTGGCCCCATCTGGTGGACCGGCCAGCGATAGCCGTGCAGCCGCAGCCAGGGCGAACACACCGGTATGCCGGCAAGCACATCGCCGGCGGGGTCGTGCGTGGGCAGCGGGGTAGCGTCGATGCGCAGTTCCTGTTCGACCCATTCGTGGCGCGCCAGCTCGGCCAGCCAGGGCGCCTCTGCATCGGCTGCGCGCTGCTGCAGGAAGGCCACGAACTCGCCGCCGATACGCGGGAAGACCGGCGTGCGCGCGGCATGCACGCGGCAGAAGTCATCAATCAGGTGTGCCCATGCCGGCGCCGGCAGCAGTGCATGGGCGAGTGGAAAATTGCGCGACAGCAGCGCATCGAGATTGCGCCGGAACAGGCGCCGGTACAGCGCTGCCGCTTGTGGGTCGAAACCGGGCGGCGGGGCCGGCACGCGGCCGTCGCGCAGATACGCCGCAAAGGCCCGCTGGGTGTCGGCCAGGCTGCTCATGAGGCGTGCTGCATGTTGCGGATATGGGCCAGCTCCACCGCCAACTCCGCCAGCGGTGGAATCCGGCTGTCGCGTTCGAGCAAGGTCGGGCGCAGGCCATGGCAACGGTAGGTGTGCTGCAGCAGCATCCACACCTGCGCATCCACTGCGCTGGCATGCGTGTCGATCTTCAGGCCGCTGGCATCGTCATCGTGGCCGGCGACATGCAGGCAGACGATACGTTCGGAAGGCATCGCCGAGATGAAGCCTGCCGCGTCCTCGCCAAAGTTGCTGGCGTTGACCTGCACGTTGTTGACGTCGAGCAACAGATCGCAATCTGCCTCGGTTAGTACCGCACGCACGAACTCCGCCTCGCTCAGTGCGGTGCCGGTGGTCGGCGGGTCGAGGTAGCGCGAGACATTCTCGATGGCGATGCGCCGACCGAGCAGGTCCTGCACCACGCCGATGCGCGTGGCGACATGCCGAACTGCTTCCTCGCTGCGCGGCAAGGGCAACAGCTCGTACAGCTGCGCACCGTCGTCGCACCAACTCAGGTGCTCGCTGTACAACGCCACTGCGTGCAGCTCCAGAAAGCGCCGCGTCTGCGCGATGAATTCGCGATCCAGCGGCGCCACGCCGCCGAGGGACAGGGACAGGCCGTGGCAGGTCAGGCGATGGCGACGCGACAGCGTGCGCAACTGTTCGGCCGCCAGCCCGCCGACGCCCACCCAGTTGTCCGGTGCGCATTCGAGGAAATCGAACGGCGGCGCTGTTGCACCCAGCAGCTCGTCGAGCAGCGGCCGGCGCAGGCCCAGGCCGACGGCATCGGCCTGCAATGGCACAGCCTCAGCCACCGCTGCCGCATTTGCCTTCGCCGCACTTGCCTTCCATGCCCTTGTCCGCCCGCGGCGTGCTGCCGCCGTTGGTCGCCGGCTTCTGCTCGGGGGTTGCGGCTCCCTGCGTGTGCTTGGCGGGGTCGTGAGCGGTGTCGGCACTCGCTTGCTCGGCTGGCGGCGGCGTTTCCGCAGTCGGCGGGGGCGTGGCCGAAGCGGTCGGAGGGGCGTTGCCATAGCCGCTCGGCAATTCGGTCATTGCAAGGGCCGGATGCGCCAGCAGGGCGCTGCCCGCCAACCCGGTGACCAGTACGGCAAGCTTGCGGGAAGTAGTCATGCTGCGCGCCTCATGGTCGTGTGTTGGCGGCAGCTTAGCGCTTTTGCCGGCTGCAGCCCTGGCCAAAAAGGGAAGGGCTCCGCGAACGAAGCCCTTCCCGACGAACCACCGTCAGCAGCTGTCAATGATTGGCGAGAATCACGCTGGTGATCAGGCCGGTCGCCACGGCGATCAGGACATAGCGGTCATCCACTCGGCGCCACTCGTGCCCGCGCGGCGGCGCCTTCAGGCCGTGGCGGTGGTAATCGGACACGTACGCGCCGCGGTAGTCGCTGGGCAGGCGCTCGCCACGGTTCCAGTGGTGGCCGCGGTAGTCCTTGTGCCGCTTGTCGTCATGGCGGTCGTCATGGCGATCGTCGTGATGCTGATCGTGGCCGTGGTTGTCGTGGCGCGGCGGATCGGCGAGCGCCGAGCCGGTGCCCAACAACAAGGACAGGCCAAACAGCGGGACGAGAATGCGCTTCATCAGGTGTCTCCGTTCCGGCGGGGGTGTGGGGTCCGCCATGGATCCCACGCTAGTCCGCCGAACCTGAATAGGGCATCAAGCCTGCGTGCAGGCGGTGTTTCGTTCAGGGCGAGACCGTGGTGCTGGTCTCGTCGCGCTTCTCGCGCGGCGGCAGCGGTTGCTCGCCATGGATCAGGAACCACACGTTTTCGGCGATATTGGTTGCGTGGTCGCCGATCCGCTCCAGGTTCTTGGCCATGAACAGAAGGTGCGTGCACGGGGTGATGCTGCGCGGGTCTTCCATCATGTAGGTCAGCAACTCGCGGAAGTACGCGGTGTACTGCGCATCCAGCTGTGCATCGGCATTGCGCACCCGCACCGCCGCGTCGCTGTCGTTGTCGCGGTAGGCGCGCAGGGCTTCGCGGACCTGGTCGGCGGCCAGCCGGCCGAGTGCGCGCAGGCCCACGGTCTGCGGCAGCGGCGGCACCGCATTGAGCGCGATCGAACGCTTGGCCACGTTGGCGGCGTAATCGCCAATGCGCTCGATATCGGCCGGGATGCGCAGGCCGGCGAGGATCTCGCGCAGGTCGCGTGCCATCGGCCCGCGCAGCGCCAGGCGCATCACGTCGTGGCTGATCGCATGTTCCAGGCTGTCGATGGCCTCGTCGTTGGCAATGATGCGGTGCGCGGCGTTGTCGTCACGGCGCTCGATCACATCCAGCGCCGCCTCCAGCTGGGCCACGGCGGTTTCGCCCATGTGCACGATCTCGGCGACCAGGCGGTGCTGCTCCTCGTCGTAGCTTTTGACGATGTGTTCGTTCGGGTGCGTGCTCATGGGTGTCTCGGGGTGGAGTCGAAGGAGGTGGAAGCAGGCTGGAAGTCCGGGCGGCACGGCCGCCCGGATTGACTCACCCGAATCGTCCGGTGATGTAATCCTCGGTCTGCTGCTTCGAGGGCTGCTGGAAGATCGTTTCGGTACGGTCGTGTTCGATCAGGTCGCCCAGGTACATGAAGGCGGTGTAGTCGGAAACGCGCGCGGCCTGCTGCATGTTGTGGGTCACGATGAGGATGGTGTACTCGCGCTTGAGCTCTTCCACCAGTTGCTCGATGCGGCTGGTGGAAATCGGGTCCAGCGCCGACGTCGGCTCGTCGAGCAGCAGCACGCTCGGGCGCAGTGCCACCGCGCGCGCGATGCACAAACGCTGCTGCTGGCCGCCGGACAGGCCCAGGGCGCTCTGGCCCAGCTTGTCCTTCACTTCGTCCCACAAGGCACCCTGGCGCAGGGCCTGCTCGACCCGGTCGTTCATTTCGCTGCGCGAGAGCTTTTCATGGTGGCGGATGCCGTAGGCCACGTTCTCGAAGATGGTCATCGGGAACGGCACCGGCTTCTGGAACACCATGCCGACCTTGGAGCGCAGCCGGTTCATCGGATACTTCGGCGAGAGGATGTTCTCGCCGTCCAGGATCACCTCGCCGCGCGCTTCCAGCTTCGGGTACAGCGCATAGATCCGGTTGAAGATGCGCAACAGCGTCGACTTGCCACAGCCGGAGGGGCCGATCAGCGCGGTCACGCGCTTTTCCGGAATCTCCAGGTTGATGTTCTTCAACGCATGGAACTTGTCGTAGTAGAAGTCGAGGTTGCGGGCGGCCAGCTTGACCGGGGCCGGCGCGAGCGCCGCCTCGCCCGAAGCCGGGACGGCGATGCGCTGCAGCGGCGCGGCGTTGTTGAGGTCGTTCATGGCGGGGTTCCGGGAGAGGTCATTCATGGTGGGTCTTGTAGCGACGCAGCAGGGCGCGGGCACCGAGGCTGACCAACAGCACGAACACGGTCAGCACCAGCGCGCCGGCCCAGGCCAGCGTCTGCCAGGATTCATACGGGCTGCCAGCAAACTGGTTCATTACCACCGGCACGCTGGCCATCGGCTGGAACACATTGCTGTTCCAGTACTGGTTGCCGAAGGCGGTGAACAGCAACGGCGCGGTCTCGCCGCTGATGCGTGCCAGCGCCAGCAGGATGCCGGTGACGATGCCGGCCGAGGCGCTGCGGTACAGCACCTGCACGATCACCTTCCACTGCGGGATGCCCAGCGACAGCGCCGCTTCACGCATCTGCGAAGGCACCAGCCGCAGCATCTCGTCGGTGGTGCGCACCACCACCGGCAGCACGATGAAGGACAGCGCCAGCGCACCGGCGAAGGCGGAGAACTGGCCGCCGGTCTGCATCACGAACAAGGTGTAGACGAACAGGCCAAGCACGATCGACGGCGCCGACAGCAGGATGTCGTTGACGAAGCGCACGACCAGGCCGGCCTTGCGCGCATTGCCGTACTCGGCCAGCCAGGTGCCGGCGGCCACGCCCAGCGGCGTGCCGATCGCGATCGCCAGGCCGCACATCACCGCGCTGCCGAAGAAGGCGTTGAGCAGGCCGCCTTCGGACATTGGCGCCGGCGTCATCTTGGTGAAGAGGTCGAGGTTGACGCCGGCCAGGCCCTTGGCCGCGAGCGTCCACAGGATCCAGCCGAGGAAGAACAGGCCAAACAGCGCGGTGGCGCAGGACAGGCCCAGCGCCACCACATTGACGATGCGGCGGCGCAGGTACAGGCCGTCGGAGACGGAGGACATCAGTTGCCTTCCTTGCGCGACAGGCGCATCAGCATGAAGCGGGCAATGGCGAGCACGACGAAAGTGACGATGAACAGCACGAAGCCGAGCAGCAGCAGCGCCGAGCGATAGGTTTCGGTGGCCTCGCCGAAGTCATTGGCGATCAGTGCGGCGATCGTGGTGCCCGGCTCCAGCAAAGAGGGAGACAGGCGTACGGTGTTGCCGATCACGAAGGCCACGGCCATGGTCTCGCCCAGCGCCCGGCCCAGGCCGAGGAACACGCCGCCGATCACCGCAGAGCGGGTGTAGGGCAGCACGATGTCCCAGCTCACCTCCCAGCGGGTGGAGCCCAGCGCGTACGCCGATTCCTTCAGCCGCGTCGGCACGGTGAGGAAGACCTCGCGCATCACCGAGGAGATGAACGGAATCACCATGATCGCCAGCACGAAGCCGGCGGTCAGCATGCCGATGCCCAGCGGCGGACCCTGGAACAGCGGACCGATCAACGGCAGGGTGCCAAGGTGGTCGTTCATCCAGGGCGTGACGTATTCGGTCATCACCGGCACCAGCACGAACAGGCCCCACATGCCGTAGATGATCGACGGGATACCGGCCAGCAGCTCGATCGCCGTGCCGATCGGCCCGCGCAACCAGCGCGGCGCCACCTCGGTGAGGAAGAAGGCAATGCCGAAACTCACCGGCACCGAGATCAGCATCGCGATCACCGCGGTCACCAGCGTGCCGTAGATCGGCGCCAGCGCGCCGAACTTGTTCTCGACCGGGTTCCAGTCGGCCGAGTAGAAGAAGCTCAGGCCCTGTTCCTGCAAGGCATGGCGACCGCCCCACAACATCGACAGGGCGGCGCTGGCCAGGGCGACCAGGACGAACACGACGGTGGCCGTCAGCAGCCAGCGGAACCAGCGATCACTGCGCGCGTCGCGTAGATCCTGGCTGGCGGGCGCGACCATCGCTTCCGGGATGACAGTGGCATTCATGGTGGGGGCTCAGCGTGGCCGGCGACGGCGCACAGGGAAGGAAGGCGCGGCGGCCGGTTGCGTCCGGCCGGAGAACGCGCGCCTGCGGGGAGGGCCGCAGGCGCGCAGGGCATCACTTGAACTCGCTGCCCCAATAAGCCTCGATCTGCTTCACCAGCTCCGGCGGCAGCGCCACGTAATGCAGCTCGTTGGCCTGCGCCTGGCCATTCTCGAACGCCCACTTGAAGAAGTCGCGGGTGGCCTGGCTGCGCTGCGCATCCTTCGGCTGCTTGTGCATCAGCATGAAATTGGTCGCGGTGATCGGCCAAGCCTGGTCGCCACCGGCGTTGGTGATCACCAGGTTGAAGTCCTTGGCGTTGGCCCAGTCGGCGCTGGCAGCGGCCGCGGCGAAGGTCTCGGCGCTCGGCTGCACCCAGTTGCCGGCTGCGTTCTGCAGCGAGGCATACGGCATGTTGTTCTGCAGTGCATAGGCCAGTTCGACGTAGCCGATCGAACCCTTGATCTGCTGCACGTAGGAGGCCACGCCCTCATTGCCCTTGCCGCCGACGCCGCCCGGCCACTGCACGGTGGTGCCTTCGCCGACCTTTTCCTTCCACGCCGGGCTGACCTTGGACAGGTAGTTGGAGAAGTTGAAGGTGGTACCCGAGCCATCCGAGCGGTGGACGATGTTGATCTTGCCCGCTGGCAGCTTGACGCCGGGGTTGGCCGCGGCGATTACCGGATCGTTCCAGGTGCTGATCTTGCCGAGGAAGATGTCGGCCAGCAGCGGGCCGGTCAGGCGCAACTGGCCGGCGGCGATGCCTTCCAGGTTGACCACCGGCACCACGCCGCCGATCGCCGAGGGGAACTGGCCCAGGCCAGCCTGCGCCAGCTCGGCCGAGTCCAGCGGCTTGTCGGTGGAGCCGAAATCGACCGTACCGGCCTTGATCTGCGCGATGCCGCCGCCTGAACCGATGGACTGGTAGTTGACCTTGTTGCCGGTGGCGGCGTTGTAGTCGGCCGACCACTTGGAGACCAGCGGATAGATGAAGGAGGCGCCGGCACCGGAGATCTCGGCAGTCTTGGCGTCGGCGGCAGGTGCTGCCGCCGTGGGCGCGGCGCCGGCAGCGTCGGCGGCGGGCTGGGATTCGTTGCCCGGCTTGCAGGCGCCAAGGGCCAGCGCGATGGCCAGGGACAGGGCGGCAACGCCGGCCGTGTGCAGTTTCATGCGAACTCCATAGCAGGTGCCGGCAAGGTCCGGCGGACGACGCTATGAAATGATGTTTTTGTTACAGCCGCATGACATGGGGGCGGGTAGGCAATTCAGCTCGGCGGCAAAATTGTCCGAATCTAGATCCGGCGAGGAACCCAGCTCGCCCAGCGCGAGCCGGGTGCAGCGTGCTCATCGCTAGTGCGGGCGGAGATCGCATTTTGTGATTCCGCCGGGCCCTTTGACGCAGACGCGGGCACCTTGTGGCGGGCCGACAGGGCGAGGCGACGGTATCAGTGCCGGGTTCGGCGCGGGCGGCTGGCCGGGGGGCGGCTCGATGAGGATGACGCCCTTGGGTCGCTGCCCGGGCGAGATGGTTCGCCGTTTGGCAGGGTCGCTGGCGAGGTAGGTCCCGTTGAACTGCTCCTCATAGGTGGCGCAATACATGGGGTTGCAAACCGTGTACTTGCTGCCAGTTACAAAGTCGAACAAAGGAACTTTCGAAATCGGTGCCCGGATCTTCCGGATGAATTCTGCGGTGCCGGAATCCGCATCAGGTGTTTGCAGCATGCAATGATCGCAGTAGTACGTTCCTCGGTTAAAGGCCATGAGCGCATACGTTGAACCGGTCGCAAGAACGGCGACCAAGACCAACGGGACGATGCATTTCCTATTTGATTTCACAACATTCACGATAGATCTCCTTCGCCATGCGGGCGGCTTCGGCCCGTTGTTTCGAATCGAGCTTCTGGTTTGCCTGCTCTGCATCCGGGCGCTCGGTGCCGGGGTTGGCCCGCCTGGCCGCAAGCTGGTAACTCCGCGCCAGGACCGGATCGACTGGCGCGAGATAGCCATCGCTGTAGACCTGGGCCAGGCGATCGAGCGCGTTGACATTGCCACTCGCCGCCGCGCGGTGCAGGTAGGTCACCGCGCGGCGCTTGTAATCGACCACACGTTCGGGCTGGCGAACGATCTCAGCCAGCGACCCAAGTACATTGGCGGGCAACATGCTGTAGGTGAGTTGCGCGAAAGGGTTCCCCAGGTCGGCTGCCAGCGATAGCCATTCGCCGCGGCGGATGTAGTCCTGTTCGGTCAGCCCTTCGCATTGCGAGCGACGCTTGCCTTGTTCTTCGAGCGCGGCCTCGACACTGCCGAGTGCTTCGGCGGCCCCCACCAATGCGTCGGGATCGTTCTGGTCGCGGAAGGCACGCAGGCACTGGTCGATCTTCAAATAGATCAGCAGTGCTGCATGGCTGTCGCCTTGGTGCGCCCGGTCGTCCAACTGGTCGACCACCGCCTTCGCCTGGCCTTCCGGTATATCCGGATAGCCGTCCAGGCGATAGGCTTTTGCGCCCAGTCGGACGAGGGGTGTCGTTGGTGCCGCTTGCGGGGTCGAAGGGCTTGTCGGTCTGTCAGTCGAACGGGTGGTAGGTAAGGGCGCTGGCTTGACCGCCTGTCGCTCCGGTCCCACGGCCGAATGTCGCGACGACCCCGCGAACCACGCGGTAATCAGTGCCGCGAGGACCGCCAGAATCGCCAGCCACCATGATGCTGGCTCGCCTGTTTGCTTCTTGTCGCGCATGTGCTGCTTGCCTCGACGAATGCGCGGGTATCGTCTCGGCAAGTCCGGCGGTATTTCAATGCGATTTTTCGCTTCGATTGCGCATTGTCAGAGTTGCTGGCAAAGCGGCGGGCCAACGTTACCGTTGCAGCGTTCTGCAAGGCTTGGCGGTACCGACCGTCACGCATCCGACGTAGCCTGGTCGAACGGGTAGCGGCACCCAAGGCCGTGTGGGGATAGGCCGCGGCGGCGGTTCTATGACGTGAACCACAGGTGCACCCGGCAGTGGATAGGTGGCGTGGGTACCTTGCCTCGAGTTATGTCCTCTGCCTGTCCGCCTTAGAATCTGCCGCTCCAGGTGAATCTATAACTGACGCACCGATCGGTGCTACAGACGATGTATCGCTAGTTCGAAGTCAATCCCAGCATCGGGACGCGGTCGATAGCCGCCATATTTTCCTTCAGAAAATCCTTCGTGACTTCGTCAATCCGCGGCGTCTAGAGGGGGCAACGATCGCAGTTGAAAGGGCCTCTATCGAAAGCCTGTACCGCTACGGCCAGGGTGCCTCCGGCGACGATGAGCGCAGATAGCGACAGGATCAGTGCCGCGCGTTTACCTGCAGCATTCATTGTAAATCTCCTTTGACATACTCAAGCCTTCCGAGCGTTCGGCATCCGAGAGGTCGCGATCGAATAACTCAATCTGCCGGCGTTGGCTTGGTGCGGGGTGGGCGCGGTCCGCTGCCGTACGAGAGTGATTTGTCGGCTGGGGCGAGGATGCCGGTTTGATGGATCTCGGCCAGATCAGTCATGCATCCACGCTGCCGGTGGCAGCTGCGCTCCTCAGGTATTCCAGTGCTTGCCCCTTGTAGGCGATCACTCTCTCGGGATGCTTCAGCATCATGGCGGGCGAGCCGAGCACAAGGTCGGCCGCGGATGCATACAGGAGTTGTGCATTGATGTTGCCCTCGCGCGCGGCCAGCGTCAGCCACTCTCCCCTGCGCTCGTAGTCTTGCGAGCCAAGGGATACGCAGTCTGCGTGGCGCTCGCTTCGCTTCTGCAGCGCGTTCTCAAGGCCACCCAAGCGCTGGGCATCGGCAATCAGCGAGTTTTCGTCGTCCTGGTGCGCGATGATTTCATGGCAATCCATCAGTTTGAGCGCGATCAGGAGCGCCGAATGGCTGTCGCCGGCCCGGGCACTGGGTTCAAGGCGTTGAATGACCTGGCGCGCCTCGCGTCGGTCGCGATGCTGGAACTGCCGGGTGTGGATTGGCCAGATGCCGCGCAAGGAGGGAGCTGATCGCTGCCAAACACAAGACGAAAAACACGCCCCGGATCGAGGATACATCGGCTTGGCTCTGCTGGAGTGTTCGCAATCCACTAACGTTTTGCCTTTGCGCCCGCATCGCCAGTGCGGTCATGTTGGACGGGACTTGAGTGCACTGAAATTGGATACATCGTCGTATTGGCACGTCGTCAAAATCGCTGGCACAAAAAAACGCGGGCCGATTGGCCCGCGTCTTCTCGAAGCGTCGGAGGTGAGGGCGCGTTCTGGCGCCGGTCTCCTACCCGCAATTACTTCAGGTTGTTCTGCGCCCAGTAGGCCTCGATCTGCTTGACCAGCGCGTCCGGAAGCGGCACGTAGTCCAGCTTCTTGGCCTGTTCGTCGCCGCTGGCATACACCCAGCGGAAGAAGTCGGTGGTGTTCTTCAGGCTGCCCGCGGTCTTGGGCTTCTTCTGCACCAGGATGAAGTTGGTGGCAGTGATCGGCCAGGCGTTGTCGCCCGGGGCATTGGTCATCACCAGGTAGAAGTCCTTGGCGTTGGCCCAATCGGCGCTGGCGGCGGCGGCCGAGAAGGTCTCGTCCGACGGCTGCACGAACTTGCCGGCGGCGTTCTTCATCGCCGCATAGGACATGCGGTTCTGCAGCGCGTAGGACAGTTCGACGTAGCCGATGCCGCCCTTGATCTGCTTGACGTAGGCGGCCACGCCCTCGTTACCCTTGCCGCCGATGCCGATCGGCCACTGCACCGAGGTGCCTTCGCCGACCTTGCTCTTCCAATCCGCACTGACCTTGCCCAGGTAGTTGACGAAGTTGAAGGTGGTGCCCGAACCATCCGAACGATGGACAACGGTGATCTTCTGCTCCGGCAGCTTCGTGCCCGGGTTCAGTGCGGCAATGGCCGGGTCGTTCCACGTCTTGACCTTGCCCAGGAAGATGTTGGCCAGGGTCGGGCCGTCCAGCTTCAACGCGCCCGGCTGGATGCCCGGCACGTTGACCACCGGCACCACGCCGCCGATCACCGACGGGAACTGCGCCAGGCCGGCAGCAGCGAGTTCTTCAGGCTTGAGCGGGGCGTCGGAGGAACCGAAGTCAACGGTCGCTGCCTTGATCTGGGCAATGCCGCCGCCCGAGCCGATCGACTGGTAGTTGACCTTCTTGTTGGTGGCGGCGTTGTAGTCGGCCGACCACTTCGACATCACCGGGTAGATGAACGAGGCGCCGGCGCCGGTCAGATCGGCAGCTTGCGCGGACAACGCGAACGTCGCGGCGATCAGGCCAGCGGCGAGACGGTTTTTCATGGCATGGATCACGATGTGGCTCCTGAGGAATGAAGGCGCGGGCTTGCGGCCGCGTATGTCGGTTCATCGCACGCCGCCGACGAACGGCGGCGTGCGATGCGAGCGCGGGGCGCGCTCGGATCCGTTGCGTGGTTCGGACTTACCAGTAGAACTGCGCGCGCGCTTCGAGGATGTTCGGGTCGTCATCGACGAACGTGCGGGTGGTGGTGTTCCACTTGGTGCTCTTGGCCATGACGTAGTTCAGGGCAAGCTTGAAGTTCGAGCGCCAGTAGTAGTTCACGCCCACGGTCCAGGTGCTCATTTCGCCGCCCAGCACGCCGTCCACGGTCGGACGGCCGGTCGGGGTGGTCGGCGGGATGATGCTGCCGTCGTCCAGGTTGATGTCGTCGTAGCGCACGCCCACCTGCCACATGCCGCGGGCCGGCTCGTCCGGCAGGCCGGTGGTCGGCACGCCGGCCTTGTAGCCGAACTTCTCGCCGGTGATGTTCCACACGCCGCTGACGTACCAGCCATCGCTGGTGTAGTTGCTGCGGGCCAGCTGGCGGTCGACCTTGGCGCTGTAGTACTCACCCTGGGCCTTGAACGGGCCGGTGATGTACATCGCTTCGGCGCCGAGCACGGCAATGCGGTCGGTGTCGGTGAGGTTGCCGGTGTCGACCAGGCGGCCGCTGGCCAGGTCGGCGTCCGGACGGGCGCGCAGGCGCAGGGTGTCGGCGTCGGTGTCGTAGTCGTTGTAGCTCAGGCCGAAGTGCAGGACGTTGCCGCCCTCGTTGATCGGCGCGAAGGTGCCGCGCGCACCGAAGCCGCTGCCGTGGGCCAGGTTGCGGGTCAGCTCGCGGCCGAAGGCCGAGCCGGTCACCGACCAGTTGCTGTCGCCAAAGCCCAGGCCGGCGCCGAGGCGGCGAGCCACGGCGTAGGTGTTGGTGACCGAGGCCTTGGAGATGAAGTCATTGTTCTTGGTGCTGGACAGTTCTTCCAGGCTGTTGGGCTGCTTGTACTGGCCCAGGATCACGTAGTTGTTGCTGTTGCCGCCGAACTTGTACTTGATGTTCGTGTCCAGGAACTTGCCGGTGCTGCGCACGGTGGTGCCGTTGTTGGTGGCTTCCTTCAACGTGCTGGCGTCATAGCCGAGCACCCAGTCGATGTTGCCCGGGCCCTTGCCCTTGAGCACCAGCTCGGCGCGGCGCAGGCCAAACTCGGAATCGCTGCCGTTGTTGCCGGTGTTGCCATTCAGGTCCAGCACGTCGTTGTCGTACCAATTGCCGTCGTACTGCAACAGGCCTTCGAAGGTCACTTCGGAGCCGGCGATAACGTCGATGGCGATTTCGGCGTGCGCGGCCGGAACCACGATGGCCGTGAACAAGGCCGAGGCGAGAAGAGTGCGGGTGAGTTTCATGGATGCGCCTTGCGGGCAGTTGGAAGATGCGCGCAGGCTAGGGCGTGAAGATTGCGTAAATATGACAATTTGTCATCGAACCGCATCGGCGCCCGGTCCCGGTGGCAGGGAGGATCGGCGCGGCGCATGACCGGGATGTTGCGATGGCGAGACAGCGCGCCTCGCCAGGGGCGTCAGCTTTCGGCCGGCCCGGGGGTCTTGTCCGGATAGCGGCACAGGTCGCGGATCACGCATCGGGGGCAGTCGGGCTTGCGTGCCTTGCACACGTAGCGTCCATGCAGGATCAGCCAATGGTGGGCGTCGTGCATGAACTCCTTCGGCACAACTTTCAGCAAGCGGTCCTCGACCGCGCGTACATCCTTGCCCGGCGCAAGTCCAGTGCGATTGGAGACGCGGAAGATGTGCGTGTCCACCGCCATCGTCGGTTCGCCGAATGCGGTGTTCAGCACCACGTTGGCGGTCTTGCGGCCGACGCCTGGCAAGGATTCCAGCGCAGCACGTTCGCGCGGCACCTGGCCACCGTATTGGTCGACCAGGATGCGGCACGCCGCAATGACATTCTTGGCCTTGGCGTTGTAGAGGCCGATCGTGGCGATGTAGCGCTTGAGCCCTTCTTCGCCGAGGTCGAGGATCGCCTGCGGCGTGTTCGCCACCGGGAACAGGCGGCGGGTGGCTTTGTTGACGCCGACATCGGTGGCCTGCGCCGACAAGGTCACCGCCACCAGCAGCTCGAACGGCGTGCTGTACTCCAGCTCGGTGGTGGGGTGCGGATTGAGCTCGCGCAGGCGTGCGAACATCTCCTGGACTTCAGGCTTGCTCAAGGTGCGGCCGCGACGCGCGGGCTTGGGTTGAACGAGGTTGCGGGTGCTGGTCATGTGGAGTCGCGGCCCGCAGCGCGGGCCTTGGCGCGGGCGAGGATCGCCGCAGCGGCGGCCGGCAGGGCCGGGGCGACCGGTCGTTCGGGCGCAGGCGGCGGCGCGCGTCGCGCATCGCGCTCGGCGGCGCGACGTGCAAGGCGTGCTGCCCGCTGGCGGTAGCGCTCGCGCGCGGCCCACGCCGTGCGCAGGCGATCCTGCGCGGCGAGCAGCCGCTGCGGCAGATCGGGATGGGCCGGATCGCACGCGCTGTCGCCAGGCTGGGGCACGTAGTCCATCAACCCCAGCGCCAGCGCGCCGTCGAGATCGTCGGCCAATACCCGCTGCAGCAGGAGGCGTGGATCGGCCACAGTCATCAGCGGCCGTTAAAACGGGGCGCGCGCCGCTGCAGGAAGGCACCCGTGCCTTCGCGCATGTCCTCGCTGGCGAACATCAGGCCGAACTGCGCTGACTCGAATTCCAGTCCTTCATCCAGCCCGCATTCGCCGCCCACAATGACCGCATCGAGCACCGCGCGCAGCGCGAGCGGGGCGCTGGCGGCCAGGCGTTCGGCGATGCGAAGGGTGGCTGCATCCAGCTCGGCGGCCGGTACCACCTGGTTCACCAGCCCGAGCTGGTACGCGCGCGCCGCATCGATCGGCTCGCCCAGCAGGCACAGCTCCAGGGCGGCGGCGCGCCCGGTCAGGCGTAGCAGGCGCTGGGTGCCGCCGAAACCGGGGAGCAGGCCCAGGTTGATCTCCGGCTGCCCGATCCGGGCCGAATCCGCAGCAATCCGCAGGTGGCAGGCCATGGCCAGTTCAAGGCCGCCGCCCAGCGCATAACCGTTGATCCGGGCCACCACCGGCTTGGGCATGCGCTCGATCCGCCGCATCAAGCGCTGGCCGACCAGGCCAAAATCCCGTCCTGCCAGCGCAGGCAGATCGCTCATCTGGGCGATATCCGCGCCGGCCACGAAGGCCTTCGAGCCTGCCCCGGTCAGCACCACCACCCGCACCGCAGCGTCTTGCGCGGCTTCGGCGAAGGCCGAATCCAGCCCCAGCAAGGTCTTCTGGTCGAGCGCATTCAACTTGTCCGGGCGGTTGACGGTGATCGTGCGAATGCCGCCGGCGTTGGCGACCAGGACGCTCTCGGTCATGGATAAACCTCGGGAAAGTAAAAAAATAGTGAAGGCGGAACTTCCGAAAGCCCCGCTGGTCATACGGTGCGATGCTGGTAGCGGACCTTCCAAGCGGTCGCTATCCTAGCGCGTCACCTCAGGCGGCAGTCCCGTCCTGTGCCACCACCCTGGAGATATTTTTAATGAAGTTGCGTTCGATCGCGGTCGCCGTGGCGGCCCTGGCCCTGACGGGCAATGCGCTGGCCCAGGACACCACGTCCGAGAAGGGCAAGCTGAGCTATTACTTCGGCTACGACTACGGCAACAACCTTGCTGAGCTCACCGGCCGCGGCGAGCAGCTGGACATCAACTCGGTAATCAAGGGCCTGCAGGACGCCTACGCCAAGAAGCAGCCGTCGATCACCGCCGACCAGCTGAAGCCGGCCGTCGAAGCGTTCCAGAAGCGCGAGCAGGCCCGTGCCCAGCAGGCCAAGGCCGAGTACGACAAGGCTGCTGCCGAGAACAAGACCAAGAGCACCCAGTTCCTGGCCACCAACAAGGCGGCCGCTGGCGTGCAGACCTTGCCCAGCGGCGTGCAGTACAAGGTGCTGGAAAAGGGCACCGGCGCCAAGCCGACTCAGGCCAGCACCGTGCAGCTCGAAGTCGCCGGTCCGTTCCCGTTCGGCCAGCGCCCGACGCAGGCACGTCCGGCGCAGCAGATCCCGGCGATGAAGTTGAGCCAGGTCGAGATGCAGGCCATGCGCGACACCTTGCTGCAGATGCCGGCCGGTTCGAAGTGGGAAGTCACCCTGCCGCCGGAACAGGCCTATGGCGCCGACCCGCGCACGCCGTTCCCGCCGAACGTGGCGGTGCAGTTCGAAATCAAGCTGGTGAGCGTGAAGTAAGCGCACTGCCAGTGCAGTACGGAGACGCCGGCCTTGGTGCCGGCGTTTTTTTTTGGGGTAGGGATTGATGAGGTGTTGCGCGGCGCAACTCCTCATTAACCCCGTCTCCCAACCCGTTGGGCCAAACCCGCTTTCGCGCTACGCTGCGCAGTGTGCCCATTCATCCCGAGGATCGACGCGATCATGCTGTGGCTTCCCCGTGCATTGGCGTTTGCTCGCTGGATGCCGTGCACGTGTGCCGTGGATGCCACCGCAGTATCGAAGAGATCGCCCGCTGGCCGGATATGAGCGAGGACGAGCGCCGCCACTTGTTGCAGGACACCTTGCCCGCCCGCGCATCGCGCGAGCGCTTCGACCTGCAATTGCCCGAGCGCGAGCGCTTGCTGCGCGCGCTGTATCCGGCGCATGCCGCACCGGTCGGGCCGGGCTGGAACCATGACGATCTGGTCGATGTGCTGGCCGGCGGCGTTTCGGCCGAGGCGGCCGTGCTCGCCGGCCTGGTGTCGCGCAGCGACGGCACCCACGTGGTGCTGACCCGCCGCAACGACAGCCTGCGTCACCACGGCGGCCAGGTCAGTTTTCCCGGTGGCCGTATCGAACCCTCCGATGCCGATGCCGCCGCCGCCGCACTGCGCGAAAGCTGCGAGGAGATCGCGTTGCCTGCCGCCCAGGCCAGCGTGCTCGGCTATCTCGATCCGTTCGTCACCGTGAGCGGCTTCCGGGTCACGCCGGTGGTGGCGGTGATCGATCCGGCCTTCGTTGCCGTGCCGCAACCAGACGAGGTTGCCGAGGTGTTCGAGGTGCCGCTGGCGTTCCTGATGGACCCAGGCAACCTGCGCAGCATCGACATTGAATTTCTCGGCAGGCCACGCCGAGTGCTGGAGTACGCCTGGCCCGGCCAGCGCATCTGGGGCGCAACCGCCGCCATCCTGCTCAACCTGCGTCGAAGACTGGAGCACACTGCATGACCGACTGGCAGACCCTGGTGGATCCGGCCACCGTCGCCACTGCGTTGGGGCACGCCGACCAGCGCATCGTCGATGCGCGGTTCGCGCCGGCAGGCGTGAACGATCCTGATTTTGGCCGCCGCGCCTATGCCGAATCGCACCTGCCCGGCGCGGTCTACGCCGACCTCAATAGCGACCTGTCCAACCTGTCGCGTGCCGGGCTGGGCCGGCATCCGCTGCCGTTCGCAGCCGATTTCACTGCCACGCTGGGCCGTTGGGGCATTACTCCGGACACCCAGGTGGTGGTGTACGACGCCGCCGATGGCAGCATGGCCGCGGCGCGCCTGTGGTGGTTGCTGCGCTTGCTGGGGCATCGCCGCGTGGCGGTGCTCGATGGCGGCCTGGCCGCCTGGCGTGCCGCCGGCTTGCCGGAAAGCACCCAGGCTGGCGGTTATCCGCAAGCGCCGGCGTATCCGGGGCAGTTCGACGCCGCGCTGGTCGCCGACGCCGATGAAATTTCTCGCCGCCACGCCGAGGCCCCGGGCTGGCTGATCGACGTGCGCTCGGCCGAACGCTTCGCCGGCAAGGTCGAGCCGATCGACCCGGTCGCCGGCCACGTGCCGGGGGCGATCAACCGGCCGCTGGCACTGAGCCTGGACCAGGGCCGGTTCCTGTCGCCAGCGCAACTGCGTGCTGACTTGCAGCCGAGGCTGGGCAACCGCGATCCGCGCGAAGTCGTGTTGATGTGCGGTTCCGGCGTCACTGCCTGCCACACCCTGTTGGCAATGGAAGCGGCGGGTCTGTCGGGCGCGCGCGTCTACGCCGGCTCCTGGAGTGGCTGGATCAGCGATCCCTCGCGGCCCGTGGCGACCGCCTGAGGCCGCACTGCGGCACAATGGCAGCCGGCGGCAGGATCCGGCCGAACCGGATCAGGTTTCTCGGGGGCGGTGCGATGCGTGGGCGGACGTGGGCCGTGTGTGGCCTGTTGATGGCGGTGGCGGCATGCTCCGACGGCGGCGGAAACGCGGCGCCGGCGGGCTCGCTGCTGGGCAGCGGCCACGAGGATAGCTACACCCAGCAACTGGAAACCTGGCGCCAGGCGCGCCTGGCCGCATTGCGCGCGCCCGATGGCTGGCTCAGCTACACCGGCTCCGGACGCCTGCGCCCGGGCAGCTACCGGGTAGGCACGGCCGCCGACAGCGACATCAGCCTGTCTTCCGGGCCCGCGCGGCTGGGGCTGCTCACGGTGGAAGAGGCGCAGATCCGCTTCGAGGCCGCGCGCGGGGTCGATGTGCGCCTGCGCGGCGAGCCGGTCTCCAGCACCCGCCTGGTGCCCGAGGAAGCCGGGCGCAAGGCCGACCGCCTGGATGTGGGCGACAGCCAGTTTTACGTCGTGCGCACTGGCGCCATCTACGGCTGGCGCTTTCGCGACCCGGAATCACCGGCGCGGCACAAGTTTGCCGGGATCGACCATTTTCCGGTCGATGTACGTTGGCGCGTGCGCGCGCGCTGGATGCCCTATGCCAAGCCGCGGCCCATCACCCTGTTGACCTCGATCGGTACGCCGCTGGCGGCCTTCATTCCCGGTGAAGCGGTGTTCGAGCGCGACGGCCGCCAATACCGCCTGCATCCGGTCACCCAGCCCAATGACCCGCGGCTGTTCTTCATTTTTTCCGACCGGACCAGCGGCAAGGAAACCTACGGCGGCGCGCGCTATTTGTTCGTCGCCCAGCCAGCCGATGGGGAACTGGTGCTGGACTTCAATCGCGCCGAAAACCCGCCGTGCGCCTTGACGCCGCACCTGGTGTGCCCAATCGCACCGCCCAGCAACCGGCTCGACCTGGCGGTCAATGCCGGCGAAAAGACCTTTATCGCCAACTGGTGAGGTCAGCGGCCGGCAGCGGCGTCCCAGGCGGCGCGAATGCGCGGCCAAGGGAACTGCGGGCCGGGGTCGAGCTTGCGCCGTACCTGCAGCGAGGGATCATCGCTGGCCGTTTCCAGCGAGGTATCCAGGGCGTCGTGGCCGGCGATGTCGGCCAACGCCGGCAGCTGCGCGCGCAGCCAGTGCAGCAGCGATTCCAGCGCCAGCAACTGCGCCTCGGGGTAGGGCTCGCGCATCTGCTGGTGGCGTGCGTCCAGCCAGTGTGGATAACGCCCGCGGTTGACCAGCTCGATCCCCAGCGAGTGGGCGTTGTGCCCGCGCACGTGGTGGGCCACGCGTTCCAGCGCCACATACTGTTCGATGCGGCCGTCGCGGTCGATGTAGTAGTGGCCACTGTTGCCGGTGCCGCTGTCGTACAGCACGCGCTCGCCGTATTCGCGCGCGGTGGCCAGGTCCGGCAATTCGGTGCAGTGGATCACCACCTGGGTGATCCGGTCGCGCCCGCGCAGCGGCAGCAGGCGCTCGTAGGGCAGTGGCGCGGCGTGGATCGACGGCGGCGTGGGCATGCGCGGATGCTAGCATTTGCGCATGCCCCTGAATCCCGAAAGCCCGCTCGCCGTATTGATGGCGACCTTGCCGCAGCGCGGTCGACTCGAATGGATCGGCCTGCGCCCCGCGCGCGACACGCCGATGCAGCAGGTCCCCTCGGCGCAGGCGACCACCGAGGGCGGCTTGCTCGGCGACCGCTACCAGGGCCGCAATGGCAAGCGCGGCATCACCCTGATCCAGGCCGAACACTTGCCGGCTATCGCTGCGCTGTCCGGGCATGGCGTGGTCGAGCCGGCCACCTTGCGGCGCAACCTGGTGGTGTCGGGTATTCCCTTGATCGCCTTGAAGGGCCGGCGCTTCCGCATTGGCGAGATCGAGCTGGAAGGCACCGCGCCGTGCGATCCCTGTTCGCGCATGGAGACCGCGCTCGGCGCCGGTGGCTACAACGCCATGCGCGGCCATGGCGGTTTGTGCGCGCGCATCGTCCGCGGCGGCACGCTGCGCCTGGGCGACGAGGTGGAAGCGCTGTGACTCGCGGGCACTGCATTCTCTCGCATGGGTTCGAAAGCGGCCCGGATGCGACCAAGGTGGCCGCACTGGCCGAGGTCGCACAACGCCTGGGCTGGAGTCATGAGCGCCCGGACTACACTGACCTGGACGCGCGCCGCGAGATCAGCCAGGTCGGCGATGTCAGTGCACGTTGGCAGCGCCTGCGCGAGATCGCCGCCGCGGCGGCCGGGCGCGGGCCGGTGGTGCTTGGGGGTTCCAGCCTCGGTGCCTATATTTCCGCGCAGGTGTCGCTGCAGGTGCCAACGCGCGGCCTGTTCCTGATGGTGCCGCCCACGCGGATGGGGCCGCTGCCGCCCCTGGACGCGGCAGCGGTGCCGATCTCGGTGGTCCATGCCTGGCATGACGAACTGATTCCGGCTTCCGAAGTGATCGCCTGGGCACAGGCGCGTTCGGCGCGGTTGTTGCTGCTCGACGACCAGCATCGGCTATCTGCGCACGTCGAGGCAGCGGCGCAGGCGTTCGAAGCCTTGCTGCGGTCGCTATGAGCGCGTTCGACGGCATCGCCTTGCGCCCGGCGCGTGCGCAGGACGCCGACGCAATCGAAGTGCTCACCCTGGTGGCGTATTTCGATGTGCCCGGCAGCACCCACCGCGAGCACCAGGTGGTCGACGCGTTGCGCGCCGATGGCGCGTTGTCGCTGTCCTGGGTGGCCGAGCACGACGGCTACGTGGTCGCGCACCTGGCGGCTTCACCGGTGGAACTGTCCGATGGGGGGCGCGGCTGGCATGCGCTGGGACCGCTGGCGGTCGGGCCGGGCCATCGCGGCCAGGGCCTGGCCAGCGACCTCCTGCGCGCAGCGATGGCGCAGTTACAGCAGGACGGCGCAGCGGGCTGCGTGGTGGCCTCGCCACCGCGCGCGCTGTTCCTAGCGGCTGGATTTGCGCCCGAGCCGGGCCTGACCCTCGCCGGCGCGCCCCTGCTGGCGCATGCTTTTGGCGACCGCCTGCCGCCGCTGGCCGAAGTGAGCCTGCATCCGGCGCTGAGCGGCGAGGGCTGAACAAGCCCGGCTGCGCCCCGGCGCCGCACTGGCAATGCCGGCCGCGATGGCCGAACATGCGCCCTCCTGCGGCCTGGTGCCTGTCCGCCGCCTCCCTTCACGGCCTGCCGGTCTCGCCGGCGCCGGCCCATTCGATCCTGCCATCACGTGAAATTCTTCGCTTCCTGCGCCAAAGGCCTGGAATACCTGCTTGCCGACGAACTGTTGGCGCTGGGTGCCACGCGCGCTACCGCCACCGTCTCCGGCGTCAACGTCGAAGGCACGCTCGCCGATGCCCAGCGCGCCGTGCTCTGGTCGCGGCTGGCCAGCCGCGTGCTGTGGCCGCTGGCCGAATTCGAGTGCCCCGACGAAGACGCGCTGTATGACGGCGTAGCCAAGCTGGACTGGCCCGAACACCTGTCTCCTGGCCATACCTTGTCGGTGGACGCGCACGTCTCCGGCGCGGTGATCACCCACGCGCGCTACGCCGCGCAGCGGGTCAAGGATGCGGTCGTCGATACGATGCGCCAGCACGGCCTGGAACGGCCGTCGGTGGACGTCGAACAGCCGGACCTGCGGCTGAATCTCTCGCTGCGCAAGGGCAGGGCGACGGTGTCGGTGGACCTGGGCGGCGGCTCGCTGCATCGCCGCGGCTGGCGCCTGGCGCAGAACGAGGCGCCCCTGAAGGAGAACCTGGCCGCGGCAGTGCTGCTGCGCGGCGGCTGGCCGAAGGGCTATCACGAGGGCGGTGGCCTGCTCGACCCCATGTGCGGCAGCGGCACCCTGCTGATCGAAGGCGCGCTGATGGCCGCCGACGTGGCGCCGGGCCTGCAGCGCCACGGCCAGGCGGTGCCAAGCCGCTGGCGCGGCTTCGATCGCGGCGCCTGGGAAGTACTGGTCAACGAAGCACGCGGCCGCGAGCGCATCGGCCGCGCCGGCCTGCGCCCGGTTTTCCACGGCAGCGACCTGGACCCGCGCGCGATCGCCAATGCACGCGAGAACGCCCAGGTAGCCGGCGTCAGCGCGGCGCTGCACTTGGAAGTACGCGACATCGCAAGCCTGCCGGCCCCCCCGCAAGCGCATGGCCTGGCCGTGTGCAATCCGCCCTATGACGAGCGCCTCGCGGCCGACGCCGCGCTCTACCGTGGGCTGGGTGATGCCCTGCGCCGGGCCGTGCCGGCCTGGCGCGCCAGCCTGCTATGCGGCGACGTCGAACTGGCGCAGGCCACCGGCCTGCGCGCGGCCAAGCGCTACCAGCTGTTCAACGGCGCCATCGAATGCGCCTTGATCGTCTGCGACCCGGTCGCCCCGCCGCAGCGCGAGGCGCCGGCCGAAGCGCGCGTGTTGAGCGACGGCGCGCAGATGGTCGCCAACCGCCTGCGCAAGAACCTGCAGAAGTTCAAGAAGTGGCGTGCGCGCGAGCAGGTGGAATGCTTCCGTGCCTATGACGCCGACCTGCCGGAATACGCCGCCGCCATCGACGTCTACCAGGAAGCCGATGGCGCCCGGCGCACCTTCCTGCACGTGCAGGAATACGCCGCCCCGGCCACCATTCCCGAAGCCGACGTGCGCCGCCGCCGCAACGAACTGCTGGCCGCCGCGCGCGACGTGTTCCAGGTGCCGGCCGAGCAGGTCGCGCTGAAGTCGCGCGAACGTGGCAAGGGAGGCAGCAAGTACGGCCGTTTCGAGCAGCGCGGCGAGTTCATCCACGTGCGCGAGCACCACGCGCTGCTGGAAGTGAATCTGTTCGATTACCTCGATACCGGGCTGTTCCTGGACCATCGGCCGTTGCGCGGCCAGATCGCCGCACAAGTGCGCGGGCGGCGCTTCCTCAACCTGTTCTGCTACACCGGCGTGGCCACCGTGGAAGCGGCGGTAGCTGGCGCGGCCTCGACGACCAGCGTGGACCTTTCCGGCACCTACCTGGAATGGTGTGCGCGCAACCTCGCCCTCAATGGCCAGGCCGGCGCCCGCCACTCATTGGTGCAAGCCGACGCGATGGCCTGGCTGGAAGCCGAGCGCAGCCTGTACGACGTGATCTTCTGCGACCCGCCGACCTTCTCCAACTCCGCCCGCGCCGACGACTTCGACATCCAGCGCGAGCACGTGCGTTTGCTGCGCGCGGCGATGGCGCGGCTGGCGCAGGGTGGGGTGCTGTACTTCTCCAACAACTTCCGCCGTTTCAAGCTGGATGAAGAGGCGATTGCCGAGTTTGCCGATTGCGAAGAGATCACGGCGCGGACTTTTGATCCGGATTTCGAAAGGAATGCGCGGATTCATCGGGCTTGGCGGTTGGCGCATTCTTGAGGGAACGCCGCGCCGAATGGGTTAGAGCCGCCGAATGGGCGGCAGGCTGGCCGTACCACAGCGTAGAGTCGATACCGGTCCTTTCACACCTATCGAGAAGGGCAAAACCGGCGAGCTGCCCTGTCAATGATCGAGGCGCACGCGGCGTTGTCGGCCACACATAGTGCTGCCGCTTGGAATCTGTCTTGTGCGTCGGTCAGAACGTAGTACACGCGAACATTCTTGCTGAGATCACCGGAAGTGGCATGCACGGCCGGAACGACCGAGATGAGCCGAACGTTCACCTCCGGATTCCTTGTTACTACTTCTGCGTGGGATCGCCGGAGCTTTGCCTGCAGTTCGATCTCCGTGTTCTGCGCCAATCCGCTATCGCTCTCACTATTGATGACGCGTATGCCGCACTCACCGCCCTGCGCTTGAAATGAGGTCGCTGCGAGGGCGAGGCAAAGAGCTCTTGTCGTCAGGTTTGAAGTGGGCATTGAGCTATTTCCCCTTGCGCATTCGAGATGGGCAAGCCAGGTCTCCGGTTCATTAATACTGGCTAATCTTATCGGCCAATCGCTTCGCGCTTGCTTGATCCCCATGGACGAAGTCAACCACACCATCAAGAAAAGCTGCGCAACGAACTCCGTATCTGCCCTTCGCCACAAAATAGCAATGCCATTCGAAACCGAGCATCGCGCTGGCGAAGCGCTTTAACTGGCCGGTATCGCCAACGTCGCTCTTTTCAAACAGTATGGGCTGATCGCCGGTAATGCGGATGGAGCAGCCAGTGGCCTGGCTTACAGCTTCAGCCTCTCCCTCCAGTACTGCATTCGAAAGATCGAAAGAACACAAGAGCCAATCTTCAGCCCCAAGCCAATCAATAACAGCGGACGTGGCCAGCCAAGTTGAGCGGTAGTCTCTCGATGGAGTCACGGACGCGGAGAGGTGCGCAGGAGCCGAAACCTGCTTCCACGATCCAAACGCCAAGCCATGACCCACTAGAATTTCGGACGCCTGTTGCTCGGAAATTACTTTCATGTGTGCACTTCACCAGGTGGTTACGGCGGCATTTGACATGCGGGATGAGCGTTCCCCTTTGAGGAAAGGAGCGTAGTTTCACAGGTGATGCTGCCGATTTGGGTGGCGCATTTTTTGAATCCAAGGAGGAATTCCGCTGCCCGTGCTTCTTGCGCTTGCCCAAGCCGAGGAGTCATCACTTCGAGTTGAGTGGCGGATGCTTTGATGTAGATCGCCCAGAGCCCACCATTGGCGCGAGACAAAAATACGCAGGGCTTCTCCGCGTCATTACACTGCTCCACTTCGTTGCGAAAGGGGGGGCATCCGATATATCGGCATGTTCTCCGACGTAGACCGTGCCGACAACGCCGCCAGCCAGCCTGATGTCAAAAAGCGAGAAATCAGCGGCAAGGCGCATGGGCACTTCACTCGCTGCTCGCGATCGCAAAGCAGGGAATGTCCGCGTATAGGTTGCAGTAAGGGTGCGCGCTCTGCTGCTGTGTGGAGCGCTCATCTGCAGATGCGCTCCGTGCTGCGAGAATTGCGGCTTGCCGTATTTCTCTTACTAAGGTCGCCGACGGCGCCACCCCATCATCCCCGTAGAGAGCCACGCTGTTGATTCCCCATGCGCCCTTCGTTGTGAGGAAGCGGCAATTTCCGTAATCACTGGCCGAGGTCGCGTTTCCCTGTAGCTCTGCGTTCCTTCCATCGTAAATTTCTTGCAGCCTCAGGCCCAGCGAGGATCCAGTCAGGTCAATCTGATTCCCATCGCTAGTCACCAATATCATCCCTTCGATGCGGACATATTCGTATCGCGGAAAGCCGCTTCCACCGGTCTCCAGAAGGACGCCGTTTCGATTGGGGGCGGGGGGCTCTGCGCGTTTGGCGCCTATCGCGCTCCAGCCGCGCACACACCGGTGCAATTCATGTCGCCTGTTCGATTGGCTCGACACGGGCGAAATAGAGATCGCTTGCCCGTAGGAGGAGTCAAGGTCTGCACAGCTCGCTGAGCTGCAAGTAGCAAGCGCCACTGTAGAAAAAAGCGCTCGCCCCACTGCGGCCAGACCAGTAATGCGCTTGCGGGCCGCTGCGCTGTTCATGCCTCAAGGCCTGCGTCCAGAGATATTTCCGACAAGGAAGGCCGCAATCAGGAATGTCTGCGCTCCCAGAAAGAGAATCACCGAGGCGCGCAGCGCATTCGCTACGTGGGCCAGGCTGAGAGTAGCGAACAGGGCCGCGAAGAACAGGAGATGGCCGATTTCATAGGCTAGAAATCGCCTCCACGAAGTCGTTATCCACATTACGGGCATTCTCCACCTATGTTTTCGTGAGGATTTGATCGGTGCCACAGACTGCATTGCCTTAGGTACGTCCTGCATGAAGCGGCTACGGAGATTGCTGCCTCATCACGCTTGCTTATTCGCTCCAATCGTGACGTCGATGCGCGAGTTCATGGATGTGGTCAAGTAGACATCGCCGTTGCATACCAAAGGATCGGGCTGCCCCTCTGCACGGAAGGTGACGCGAAGTGAGGAATCATGCTCCGCGGAAAGGCGGAGGGTTCTCGCACTCCCCTGCGCGATTGAACCTGCCTGGGTTGTTCCTCCCCCTGCCTCCACCCGTACATCG
>DATLJF010000173.1:0-10910 GCA_035539015.1 Stenotrophomonas sp.
CGGCATCTGCGGCGGCGTCATCTTCGCCACGCTCTCGGCCTTGCAACCGGCCTCGATGCTGATCGGCGGGCAGGCCGAGAGCGTGGCGAAGATGACGCCGCCGCAGATGCCGATCAGCAAGTAGGCACTGAGCGCGGCATATAGCTGTTCGGCGTGCACTTTCACGCTGGACAGGGAATAGCGCACCGCGTGATAGGCCGCCAGCGCGCCGAGCACGCACCAGAGCACGGCGCCCAGCACCGGCACGACCATCGAGCCGGCGTCGTGCGCCAGCCAGCGCAGCGCCTGCACCAGCACCACCAGGCCCAGCAACACATAGCGCTGCAAGGCATGGCCAATGGGAAAGACCGCGGTGATCAGGCTGGCGAACAGCAGCCCTTCCATGATGCGATGGCCGAACGCGATGGCGTCCAGCAACGGACCGATCGTCACCGTCGCCAACAGTGCCCCGAACAGCACCGCGTAGCGATGGCGTTGGATCAGGGGCGTCGGCGAGATGGCCATGCCGGTTCATGCCGCCACGTCCGGGACGAACCAGAACAACGTCGCCAGGATCACGTACAGACCCAGCAACTGCACGCCGCGCAGCCAGTCGGCGCGGCCGTCGCTGGCAACCTGGCCGGCAATGATGACCGCCACCAGGACGGTAAGCACCAGGCCCGGGCCAAATTCCAGGCTCATCGGGGTGGGGCCGGTGAAGTAGCTCAGCAACACCAGCAATGGCGCCACCAACAGCGCCAATTGCACGCTGGCGCCCAAGGCGATCGACATGCTCAGCTCCATGCGGTTTTGCCGCGCCGCCACCAGCGCGGTGGCCTGCTCGGCCGCGCCGCCGATCACCGCCAGCACGAATACGCCGGTGAAGGCATCGCTCAGGCCCAGCGACTGGCTCGCCGGTTCGACCACGCCGACCAGGATTTCGCTCAACCAGATGATGCCCAGACTGCTCAGGCCCAGGAACAGGCCCGCGCGCAGGTTGCTCATCGGCGCGCCGTGGGCGTGCGCATGGCCGTCGGCCTCGGCGGCCTGCGGGCTGCGCATGGTGAAGACCACGTTGGCCACGTACACCAGCAGCAACACCACCGACAGCACCAGGCTGATCGATTGCAGCGCGCCGCTGGGGGCAGGCACCGCCTGTCGATAGGCGGCCGGCAGGATCAAGGTGATCACCGCCAGCGACAACAGCGTGCTCTGGGTCCGCGCGGTGCGTGCATCGTAGTGCTGGGGCCCATGGCGCGCGCCGCCGAGCACCATCGATAGCCCGAGCACGAACAGGATGTTGCCGATGATGGTGCCGGCGATGGAGGCCTTGACCAGTTCATGCAGGCCGCCACGCAGCGCTGCCAGCGCGATGATGAACTCGGCGGCGTTGCCGAAGGTGGCATTGAGCAGGCCACCGATGCCCGGTCCCAGGCGCGTGGCCAGGGCCGCGGTGGCCCGCGCCATCAGTGCGGCCAGCGGCACGATCCCGCCGGCGGTCACGGCGAACACCCACAGCGGCCGGTCCGGCAGCAGGTGGTGCAGCACGATGGCGAGCGGAACCAGCAGCAGCATCCATTTCATTGGCGGGCTCCGGCGGCGAGCGGCGGCGATGGGCTGGCGGCGCCTGGCTCGGGCTCGGGCTCGGGGGCGGGCGCCAGCGGCTCGGCGTTGCCGCCCAATGCCAGGTACAGGTCGACCCGGCGCGACAGGCGCGCCTGCTGCACGCTCAGCAGCGACGAACGCGCCGCCAGCGTGCTCATGTCCTGCGAATACACCGCGCGTTGGTCGGCCTTGCCGACACGGTAGGCGTCGCGTGCTTGTTGCAGCGATTGCTGATTGGCGGCCAGTGCATCGGCGAGCACCGCTTCGCGCTGGCCGAGCATCTGTTCGGCGGCCAATGCGTCTTCGACCTCGCCCAATGCAGTCAACGCGCGCCGCGCGTAGTCGGCCACGGCTTGCCGCTGTTCGGCCGAGCGCAGGCGCACCTGCCCGGTCAGCGCGCCGCCGGTGTATAGCGGCATTACCCCGGTGGCGGACACACTCGAGGTGGTCTGCTCCAGGTCCTGGCGCGTCTGCACCGCGCTGTTGCTCAGCCGGCCGTAGCCGGCCGAGATCGACAGCGTCGGCAGCATCGCGGCCTTGGCTTCGCCGACCTTGTCGAAGGCGGCGGCGACGCGGCGCTCGGCCGCGTACAGGTCGGGGCGGCGGTTGAGCACGTCGATCGGAATCCCGGCTGGGACCGGGCCAGGCATCGGCGTCAGCGCACTGGCGCCCTGCAATGCGGCGCCGGGATAGCGGCCGAGCAGCAGCTCCAGGCCGCGGGTTGCACTCAAGTAGGCCTGGCGCGTCTGCAGGCTGGCGTCGAGATAGCTGGCGGCGCTGGCGCGCGCGGCCAGGGTTTCATTGCTGGTGCCGATGCCCAGGCGTTCGCGATGCTCGGCCAGCGCCACCAGGGACTGGCCCTGGTCGGCCATCTGTTGGGCCAGCGCGTGTTGCAGGTTGGCCTCGGTGGCGACGAACCAGGCCCGCGCCACGCTGGCGGCCAACGCCTGCTGCGCGTAGCGATAGTCGGCGCTTTGCGCATCGGCCGCGGCGATGGCGGCGTTGCGCGCATAGCGCAGCCGTCCCCACAGGTCCAGTTCCCAGCTCATCCGCAGCATCACGCCGCTGAGCAAGGGCACCAGGTCGGCGATCGGCTTGGAGCCGCCGCGGCCGATGATGCCAATGGCCGGCAGCAACTGGGCGCGGGCGATGTCGACCTGGGCATTTGCCTGCTCGACCCGCGCGGCGGCGATCAACAAATCAGGATTGCGTAGCAGTGCTTCATGCACCAGGGCCGTCAGCTGCGGATCGTCGAACCGCGACAGCCATCCGGCATCCACTTGCTGCTGGCTGGCCTGGGCCGACCAGTTCGGCGGGATCGACACCGTGCTCAAGGCAGCGGCGCGGATCTCGTCGCTGCGCGGCTCGGGCAGCAGCGCGCAACCGGCCAGTGCCACGGCCATGGCCAGCGCAGTGGACCGGGCAATGCGCCGGGGCAGGGCACGAGACAAGACGGTGCGGGAAACATGCATGGCCGGCCTCAATGCAGCTTCAGCACAAGCCAGTCCAACTTGGTGCCCACGCGCAGGATCACCTTGCGCACGATATGGATCAGCTTGCCGTGCTCGGTATAGATCGCACCCTGGCCTTCAGCGCCCATGGAGATGAACATGTCACGGTCCTTGCCGGTGGGCCGCAGCCGCACCGCGATGCGGCCGGGCGGCAACGGCGTCACGCCGGTCTGCGGCACCATGCCGCTGATCGGCAGCTGGCCGCTGCCCGAGGCCCACACCACCGAATCCACCTTGCACTTGATGATCCGGTTGGGGAACACCTTCAACGCGATCTCCGCCTCGTTGCCCGGCGCCACGTTGCCGAGCTCGTTCTGCGCGAACATCGCCAGCACCCACTGCTCGCGCTCGACGAAGGACATCACCGGCGTCAGCGGCAGGCTGGCTGCGTAGGAGCCCTCACGCAGCTGCAGGTTGATCACGCTGCCGTCGGCCGGCGCGCGCACAGTGGTCTGGTCCAGCTGCCAGCGCGCCTCGACGATCTGGGCCCTGAGTTGCTCCAGCGCGGCCTGGGCCTGCGCCACTTCGGACAGCTGCCCCTGGGGCGTCTGCGCCGATAGCTTCTGCTGTACTTGCGCCACCTGCGCAGTGGAAGACAACAGCTGCGAGCGCATGCTCAAGGCTTCGGTCTGTGCCTGCTCATGGTCGAAGCGCGAGCCGGCGCCCAGTTGCGCCAGTTCACCGGTCTGCTTCTCGCGGCGGTCGGCCAGCGCCAGGCGTGACGCCAGCGCGGCGCGGTCGGCACGGATCGAGCGCAACTGCTCACCGAGTTCGCGCTGGTAGGCCTGGGCCGTGTCGAGCTTGGCCGCCAGCTCGGGCAGCTTGGCCTCCAAGGCGGCCAGTTGCTGCTGGTACGGCACCGGGTCGATGCGGAACAGGACCTGGCCCTTGCGGATCGGGCGATTGGCTTCCACCGGCACTTCGATCACCCGGCCGGTGACGCGCGGCACGATCTGCACCACGTAGTTGATCACCCGCACATCCGAAGAAGACGGCGCCACCACGTTGAGGATGAGGATGAGCAGGGTCATGCCGAAGATCGGCAGCGAGAACACGATGATCTGCGAGACGAACGTCCACGGCAGCCACTTGAACTTGAAGAAGATCAGCCAGACGAAGAACGCGTAGATCAGGAGCAGGATGACTTCCATGGTTCAGCCCCGGTCGCTGCTGGTCGGGCCGCGCAGCGGCGGCGTGCTGGCCCGGTCCAGCGAGGCGTCGATCTCCATCGCGGTCAGGCGTCGATTGAGTGCTTCGATCTGCTGTTGCCAGGTGCTCGCATGGGCGGCACCGGACGTCGTGGCGGGCGCAGCGACCGGCGTGTCTGCCGGTGGCGCTTTGCCCTCGGCATCGCGCAGCGGCGTGAGCGCCTCGCCATGCGGTGCGTGATCGTCCTGGTCGGTGCCGTAGGCGAGCTTGTGCAGCACCGGCTTGGTATAGGCCCACAGCCAGGCCAGCGGCCACAGCAGCCCGCCGAACAGCAGCGACAGCAGGCACAGTGTCTTGATCGCGGCCAGCTGCGGATGCCGCCGCTTCTCGGCGATCTTCTCCGGCAGGATGTGTACCAGCCAGAACGCAGTGATCAACGCGATCGGCACGATGATCAGGGCCACCCACGCCACCACGTCGGCGGCGGTGTCCAGTGTCTCGCCACTGAGCAGTGAGGCATGGGCGAGCGAGGGCGTGGCGAGCAACGACGCCAAGGCAAGCATCCGCGACCAGAGGGGGAGGGGCGCGGGGAAGGGGCAGGTCACATTCATGGCGGCGGGGAGTGGGGTGGGGATCGGAAGGGATGACGCGCGTTACGTCGTTTGGCGATGGCCGCGGTGACGGCGTCCACCAGGGTGTCGCCGTCCACCGGCTTGCACAGATAAGCGTCGGCGCCGTTGGCCAGGGCCTGGCGCTGGCTCTCCGGGCTCTCATCGCCGCTCACCACGACGATCGGGATCGACAGGTTCGACTCGGTCAGCAAGCGCTGTACGTCGAAGCCGCTGAGCCCGGGCATGCGCAGGTCCATGACCACGCAATCGGGAACGCTGCCGGCGGCATGGCGCAGGAATTCCGACCCCGAGCCGTAGGCCAGAACGTCGAACCCGGCCGAGCGAAGCAACCTGCGCAGTGCCTGCCGCACGTCGTCTTCGTCGTCGACCACCGCTACCAGGGGCGTGCGATCAATCATCACGGCTTAACCTCGCCTGGCGCAGCGTGCGGAGCAATTGGCCCTTGGACCCATGCCACGAAGGGGCTCGGCGGCGAAGCAGCCGTTACGAGCGCGCGGGGAGCAAGTGCCGGTCTTGCATGCACGGCAACGCCAGGAACCGGGTGCGCTCGGCGAAGTTGGCCGTCAACGCGGTGAGTGCGCGTTGTTGGGGGTTGGGGCTGCAACAAGGAAGGGCGGGCGATCACCTCTACGGGGACGCATTGATGAATTGGGTTGAGCTGGTATGGCCGGTGGTGATGGCCCTGGGCATGCTGCTCGGGCTGGTGCACCTGTTGGTGTGGTGGGCGCACCGTCGTCAGGGCGCGCACCTTGCGCTGGCCGTGGCCGCATTCAGCTTTGCGGCGCTGACGATGCTTGAGCGGCTTGCCCTGTTCAACCCTTCCCCGGACCAGATCGCGACGCTCATCCGCTGGATGCATGTGCCGTTGCTATTCCTGGTCGCCGCGCTGCTGTATGCCGTACACGACACCTTTGCGACCGGTGCGACCTGGCTGGCGATCAGTGCGCTGGGGCTGCGCATATTGGCAGTGGTGCTGGACTTCACTACCGGCGTGAACCTGAATTTCCTGAGCATCGATCGGGTCGAGTGGCGCAGCTGGGGCGGGGTGCTCATCGCCCATCCGGTCGGCTCGCCCAATCCGGGGTTGTGGGTGGCTGTGCTGAGCAACCTGATGCTGGCGATCTTCGTGCTGCACACGCTGGTGCGTGGCCTGCGCCTGCAGCCGCAGCGCCGCAACGCGTTGCTGTTGGTGTGCGGCGCGCACGTGCTCCTGGCCGGGCTGCTGGTGGCCACCTCGCT
Source organism: Stenotrophomonas sp. (assembly GCA_035539015.1). Taxonomy (GTDB): domain Bacteria; phylum Pseudomonadota; class Gammaproteobacteria; order Xanthomonadales; family Xanthomonadaceae; genus Stenotrophomonas_A. Next base: position 6,116 of record DATLJF010000173.1, read on the forward strand.
GTCGTGGGCGGTGGACATGCCGCGCCTGCCGCTGACACTGCCGTTCGTAGCGGTCTTGCTGCTGGTCGTGGGCTGGCAGCTGGGCAAGGACCTCATGCATTGGAACCAGCTCGAAGGCCAACTGCGCTGCAGCGAACTGGGTCGTCTGCGGGTGGAAAGCGAGCTGAGCCGCGCTGCACTAGCCTCCGGCCAAGGCCTGTGGCAATGGGACGTGGGCGCGCAGAGCTTCATCCAGAACGCGACCAACCAGCGGCTGCTGGGCAATGGCGAAACGCTCGGCGGCGACCCCTCGCAGACCATCAGCCAGGTCGAGGAGGATGGCATCGCTGCCTTGTTCGCTGGGGTGGAGTGCAAGGAGATCGAGCAGGTCCGACGCCGCTTCGACAGCGCGATCCAGAGCGCCGACTACGAGTTCGAGTATCAAACGCGCGATCGCCACGGCCGGCGCCGCTGGATCTGCCTGCGCGGCAGCGTGGAGCACGGCCCCGACGGCAGCCCCCGTATCGTCCGCGGCCTGACCCAGGACATCAGTCGGCGCCGCAGCGAGCAAGCGCAACTGCATGCGGTGCTCGACAGTTCGCCGACCGCGCTGCTGCTGGTCGATCCGCACGGGAAGATCCGCTATGCCAATCGGCAGGCGGCCGTCACTTTCGAGTACCGAGACCAGGACATGATCGGCGTGTCGGTGGACGAATTGCTGCCGGAGCGCTGTCGCGGCGGGCATCCGCATCACCGCGCCGAATACGCCGAGCATCCACGTCGCCGTGGCATGGCCAGTGGCCGCGAGCTGTTCGCGCGCGCGCGCGGCGGGCGTGAGTTCCCCGCGGAGATCGCGCTCAATCCGCTGGACATCGAAGGCACCCCGCACGTGGTGGCGGCGGTGGAAGACCTCACCGAACGGCAGCAAGCGGCGCGCGAGGTGGCGATCGAGCGCGAAAGCATGGCGCACATGTCGCGGGTGTCGTTGATCGGCGAGATCTCCGGCTCACTGGCGCATGAGTTGAACCAGCCCCTGGCCGCCATTCTTGCCAACGCCCAGGCCGCCCAGCGCATGTTGCGCCGCAACCCGGCGGAGATCGCCGACGTGCGCGACATTCTCGAAGATATCGTCGAGAACGACCGCCGCGCTGGCCAGGTCATCAGCCGCCTGCGTGGGCTGCTGAAGAAGGAGTTCCGCGCCTTCGTCCCACTTAGCGCCAACGACCTGGTCAATGACGCGGTGCGGGTGATCCGCAACGACCTGATCAATCGGGGGGTCGAATACCGCCTGGACCTGGCGGCCAACGTGGTCCACATCCAGGGCGACCCGGTGCAGCTGCAACAGGTCCTGCTCAATCTCATCATCAACGCCTGCGAGGCGATGGCCGACCGCCAGCCGCGCACCCTGACCCTGCGCACCACGCTCGCGCACGAGGGCCACATCGGCTTCGAAGTGCACGACACCGGCAGCGGGATTGCCCCCGGCATGCTGGAGACGATCTTCACCGCCTTCCAGACCAGCAAGCCGAGTGGCATGGGCATGGGCCTGTCGATCTGCCGCACCATCATCGGCGCCCACGGCGGCCGCATCTGGGCCTGCAATCTTCCTGGCGGTGGCGCCGCCCTCATCTTCGAACTGCCTATCGTGGAGTAGTGCCATGATCGCCTCCCTTCCCGCGGCAAGCGCAGCACCGATGCCGGCAACCCTCGTGCATGTGGTCGATGACGACCCCGGCGTATTGACCGCGCTGGGCCGCTGCCTTCGCGCCGATGGACTGGACGTGACACTGAGCCAATCCACGCGCGAGTTCCTCGATAGCTACGACCCGGCCGTGACCGCCTGCCTGGTGTTCGACCTGCAGATGCCGGAGATGAGCGGGCTGCAGCTGCAGCAACTGCTGGGCGAGCGCGGCCAGCATCCGGCCGTGGTCTTTGTCAGCGGGTGTGCCGATGTCGCCAGTTGCGCCAGTGCCATGCGCGCCGGCGCCATCGACTTCCTGATCAAGCCGATCGAGTCCGATGTGCTGCTTGAAGCGGTCCTGCGCGGCATCCGCACCGAGATCGATGCACGCCAGCGGCGCGAGAAGGAACACGCGGCCGAACATCGCTGGAGCGCACTGACCCCGCGCGAGAAGGAAGTGCTGCCGCATATCATCGGCGGCCGGCTCAACAAGCAGATCGCCGCCGACCTCGGGGTTTCGCTGAAGACCATCAAGGTCCATCGCGCGCGGATCATGCAAAAGCTGGGCGTACGCTCGGTGGCCGCACTGGTGCGGGTGGCCGAGCTGGCGCATGTGGGAGTGGGGCTGGAGTGACGGTTGCTCCGGCGGCAGGCTAGCGCGAAGTGCTAACGTTCGTCACCAAAGTAGCGTTGATCCCAGCGGATCTGCATTGCTTGGGTGCCGCGCCAAGCTCCGATGTGGATGTGCGGCGCACGGGCATAGCCGTTATTGCCTACGCGCGCGATGATTTGGCCCGTCGATAGTCGATCGCCGACCTCAACCTGCAAATCCTCGACGTGCGCCAGCATGAAATTGACGCCATCGTCCCGCGTCAATTGTATCCACGACGCCGGTGGCTTCCCTAGGGCGCCTGGCGGATTGGTCACGCCATTAATGTTGATCTTGGCCACGGTGCATTCGCAAGGCGACAATACTTCGGCGCGCCAGCCGAACCAGTCTTCGTTCTTCCTGCCGTCGCCACGGTAAGTGCGCAGCCAGGTGCGACCCCGGTCTGTAACAAGATCGGCCACCATGCAGTCCGTGCCTAGCTCGTCGCCCAGGCCTTTCAATTGGCCTTCGTAGTGTTCGCTGCACTCGAAGGTGTCGTGGAAGATCGGCGGTACCAGCACGGCCTCGATCGAAAGCGGGTCGCCGGTAGCCGCCACCGGCACCGCTATCGCCGACATCATCAGTGCTGCCCAGCATCCATGCATGACTGCGTTCCAAGTCGAGGGTGGTGAGCGCAAACTACCGGGGCAGAACCCGAGCGGACAATGCCTGCACCTACCGCCGCTCAGGATGCATTTACCAGCGCACTCCAGCGGAGCAACCCCATGGCCAAATACCTCATCTCGTTCCCCGCCGCCGCCATGGTTGTAGCCGAAGGCGAGCTGGAAGCCATCAGCCGTGATGCGCACGCGGTGATCGAGCAGGCCAAGGCGGCCGGGGTCTACGTGTTTGGCGGCGGCATCGACGAGGGCGTGCCGCCGGTACTGGTCTCGGGCGAGGGCGCGATGGTGGAGGGCGGCTATCCGTGGGCGCCGCGGCTCAACGGCGGCCTCTGCGTACTCGAACTGCCTTCGCGCGAGCATGCACTGGACTGGGCCGCGCGGCTGGCAAAGGCCTGCCGCTGCGAGCAGGAGCTGCGCGAGTTTATGTTCGATCCGCAGTCCTGAGCGTTCGCGGCGCAGTAGCGCCTATGCAAAGTGTTCACCCCGCACGCAGGCTCGCTTTACATCCCGGCGTCTAAGTTGAGGTTGACCCTCTCCTTCGACTGAAGCGCCGTGTCCTTGAAGCCGCCGCTGGCCCGCCTGTTCTGCCTTTCCTTGCCCCTGGCCAGCGTGCTCGCCGGCTGCACCGGCGGTGAGCGCGTGCAGGACGCCGTGCGACCGCCCGGCGCGGCCGAGTCGGCCAAGACCAATACGCTGGAGGCCGGAGCGGCGCTGCTGCAGAACAACGGCCCGCTGGCGAAGATGGATGTCTACCTGGTCGGCTTCCACCCGATGAAGGAAGCGCCGCAGCACCAGATGGAGGCGCATCATTTCTGCCGCCAGGTCAATGAAGACTTCGCCCAATGTGCGCTGTTCGATGGCAACGGCGTCGATGCGAACTTGAACGGCATCGAGTACATCATTTCCGAGAAGCTGTTCGAGCAATTGCCGGCGCAGGAGCGCCGTTATTGGCATCCGCACAACGCCGAGATTCTCAGCGGCCAATTGGTAGCCCCGGGCCTGCCGAAGGTCGCCGACAAGGCCTTGATGCGTTCGAAGATGAACAGCTACGGCAAGACGTGGCACACCTGGTCCTCCAGGCCGATGGGGGACATGCCCGCCGACCGCCTGCCGTTGGGCCCGGCAAGACTGGCCTGGTCGTTCAATCGCGATGGCGAAGCCGATCCGGCCCTGGTCGCCGAGCGTGACCAGCGCATGGACATATCCACCGAGGCCATGCGCCGCGACCGCCAGGACCTGTTGCCGCTGGCCAGGCCGCAGGAGGGCGTCGATGCCCTGCGCAGCGCCTTCCCCGCGGCAACCCCGATTCCCGGTGTCCGTGATGCAGGCGCGCCATCGCCTGCGCAATGAGCCTCGCGCCCTTTCCTTGTCTGCAGGAGTTCCCCCATGAGCCAGCATCGTTCCCTCGAAGATCAAGTCATCGTCATCACCGGTGCCTCCAGCGGTATTGGGTTGGCCACTGCATTGCTGGCGGCCGAGCGCGGGGCCAAGGTGGTGGCGGTCGCGCGCAGTGCGCAGGTGCTGGAAGAATTGGCCCAGACCGTGGCCGAGAACGGCGGGGAACTGCTGCCGGTGGCCGCCGACGTCGCCGACCGCGAACAGTTGCAGGTCGCCGTGCAGCAGGCGCTGGGCCGCTTTGGCCGGATCGATACCTGGATCAACAATGCCGGCGTGGCGATCTACGGCCTGCTCGACGAGGTGGCCGACGAAGACAGCCGGCGGCTGTTCGACGTCAATTTCTGGGGCGTGGTCAATGGCTCGCTGCTGGCCCTGCCGCATCTGGTGTCGAGCCAGGGCGTGCTGATCAATGTCGGCAGCGAGGCCTCCGAAGCGGTGGTGCCCTGGCAGGGCATGTACTCGGCG
>DATLJF010000174.1:0-10125 GCA_035539015.1 Stenotrophomonas sp.
CCTGGCCATCGGTTCTGCCACTGCGTCTGGCATGGGCGCCATCTCCATCGGATTTGGGGGAAGCTTCAGCGCAGTTTCCTTGGCCTCGGGGGCCGACTCGCTTGCTATCGGTAATGGCACGGTGGCTTCTGGGCAGGCAGCCACCGCACTGGGCGTTGCCAGCACTGCAGCAGGCGGTTTTTCCACGGCACTAGGCCATGGCGCCAACGCTGCCGCTACGAGTGCATCGGCGTTCGGGAGGGACTCCGACGCGTTGTTTACCGATACGGTTGCCATCGGCCGCAACGCCACTGCCGGGACCAGCACTGCCGGCAGCGGCGCCACTGCGCTCGGTTCGACCGCATCGGCCACTGGCACCAATGCGCTGGCCGTGGGCTTTGGTAGCGGTGCCGCGGGTGCGACTTCCCTGGCCGCCGGTGCGACGGCTTCAGCCAGCGCCACCGATGCGGTCGCACTGGGCCGCGGGGCAGCGGCATCCAACACCGGCGCAGTTGCTCTGGGCGCCGGTTCGACCACTGCGGCGGCGGTCGCCACCACATCGGTGACCATCGCGGGCGCGACGTACAACTTCGCCGGTACCGCACCTGCCAGCACCATCAGCACCGGGGCCGTCGGCGCAGAGCGCACCCTCACCAACGTCGCCGCCGGGCGCATCGGTACCACCAGCACCGACGCCGTCAACGGCAGCCAACTGTTCGCCGCCAATGCCGCCATCACCGACGTGGATACCCGGGTAGACACGCTGGGCGCCAACACGGCCTCCAACTTCGGCGGCGGCTCGGCCTACAACGCGGCTACCGGCGCGGTAAGTGCGCCGTCCTATACCGTCAACGGCGCCAGCTACAACAACGTGGGAAGCGCCATCAACGCAATCGTCAATGGCGGTAGTGGCCTCAAGTATTTCCGCAGCAATTCGACCCTGGCAGACGCCAACGCCACCGGCACCAACACTGTCGCGATCGGACCGGTGGCCGCCGCTTCGGCCGCAGACGCCATGGCGCTGGGCAACGGCGCTACCGCCGCCCAGGCCGGGGCAGTGGCGCTCGGCTCGGGCGCGGTGACCGCGGCAGCGGTAGGGACGGGAAGCAGCGTAATCGCCGGCACCACCTACACCTACGCCGGCACTGCGCCAGCCAGTACCTTGAGCATCGGCGCGGCTGGCAGCGAACGGACACTGACCAACCTTGCGGCTGGCCGCCTCAGTGGCAGCAGTACCGATGCGGTCAATGGCAGCCAGCTATTCGCGACCAACGCGGCGGTCACGGCCCTGGATACCCGTACCGATACCTTGGGGACCAACGTCGCCAGCAACCTGGGCGGCGGGGCCGCTTACGACCCGGCGACCGGCGCCGTCAGCGCTCCGAGCTACACCGTCAATGGCTCCCCTTACAGCAATGTTGGAGACGCCCTGACGGCGATCACCAGTGGCGGCGGCGGCATCAAGTATTTCAGGGTCAACTCCAGCCTTGCCGACGCCACGGCTGCCGGCGTCAACGGCCTTGCCGCCGGCCCGCTTGCCAACGCGGCAGGTGCCTCCGCGATCGCAGTAGGCAACGATGCCGATGCCTTCTCCAGTGACTCGGTCGCCATTGGCCGGGCCGCGGTAGCCGGTGTTAGTGGCGGCACCTCGGGCGAAACGGCGGTGGGCACGACCGCAAGCGCGACCGCCAACCAGTCCTCGGCGTTTGGCTTTGGCAGCCAGGCCACTGGCGTGGGTGCGCTGGCAGCAGGTGCCAGTGCTGCTGCCAGCGGTGCCAACGCCACGGCCCTGGGCAGCGGCGCATCGGCGGCGCAGGACGGTGCAGTGGCGCTGGGCGCCGGCTCGGTCACTGCCGCGGCGGTGGCCACGGCCAGCGGCACGATTGCCGGTACGACGTACAACTACGCCGGCACCACCCCAGCCAGCACGGTCAGCGTGGGCGCGACCGGCGCAGAAAGGACGGTCACCAACGTGGCCGCCGGTCGAGTCAGCGGTACCAGCACCGATGCGGTCAATGGCAGCCAGTTGTTTGCGACCAATACGGCAGTGACCACGCTGGACACCCAGGTAGACACTCTCGGCGGCACGGTGGCCACCCAGCTTGGCGGCGGTTCCACTTACGACCCGGCCACTGGCACCGTAAGCGCGCCGACGTACAGCGTGGGCGGCACCACCTACAACAACGTCGGCGGTGCAGTGACGGGCCTGGACGATCGTATCGACACCATCGCCAACGGCGCGGGCATCAAGTATTTCCATGCCAACTCGCTGCTGGCCGATTCCAACGCCAGCGGCACCGACAGCGTCGCGATCGGGCCGGCAGCGTCATCGTCAGTGACCAACGCGGTGGCGATCGGCAACGGCGCGGCCGCCGGGGACGCTGGCGCGGTCGCGCTGGGCGCCGGCTCGGTCACTGCCGCAGCGGTGGCCACGGCCAGCGGCACGATTGCTGGTACGACGTACAACTACGCCGGCGCCGCACCGGCCAGCACGGTCAGCGTGGGCGCAACCGGCGCAGAAAGGACGGTCACCAACGTGGCCGCCGGTCGAGTCAGCGGTACCAGCACCGATGCGGTCAATGGCAGCCAGTTGTTCGCGACGAATACTGCGGTGACGACCCTCGATACCCAGGTAGACACCCTTGGCGGCACGGTGGCGACCCACCTGGGCGGCGGATCCACTTACGATCCCGCCACCGGCACGCTGAGCGCGCCCACCTACAGCGTGGGCGGCACCACCTACAACAATGTCGGCGGAGCCGTCACCGGCCTAGACGATCGAATCGACACCATCGCCAGTGGCGGTGGCATCAAGTATTTCCACGCCAATTCAGTGGCGCCCGACTCGACCGCAGTGGGCTCGGCAGCATTGCGGTGGGCCCCCAAGCGGTGGCTGGCGACCAAAACGCCATGGCGCTGGGAACCGAGTCCTCGGCGGCGGGGAGCGCGAGCGTTGCGCTGGGCTATCGAACCCTTGCCACGGCCGCGCGCGCGACCGCGCTTGGCGCGCTGTCGTCGGCATCGGGCCAGAATTCCACCAGCGTGGGGGTGTTGTCGCAGGCCACGGGGGCCGGCGCATCCGCATTGGGTTTGATGGCAGCTTCGACCGGCCAGAACGCCACTGCGATCGGCGCGGAGGCGGCTGCCGCCAGCGTAGAAGGCGTGGCGCTGGGCTATCGCGCACAAGCATTGGGCACCAATGGCAACATCGCCATAGGCTCGGGCGCGCAGGCGTCGGGCGTGAGCGCAGCGGCAATCGGGGTTGGCGCGTCGGCCAGTGACAACGGCGCGCTTGCCGCCGGTATCAATGCCACGGCTTCCACGGTCCGCGCGCTGGCGCTGGGCGCGGGCGCGTCGGCGGCTCAGGCGGGCGCCGTTGCGCTGGGCGCCGGCGCTGTCACTGGCGCAGCCGTGGGCACAGCGACGGGCACGATTGCCGGCGTCACGTATGCCTATGCCGGCAGTGCGCCGGTCGCCACGGTGAGCATCGGTAACACCGGCAGCGAACGCACGCTGACCAACCTGGCCGCTGGGCGCGTCAACGCCAGCAGCACCGATGCGATCAACGGCAGCCAATTGTTCGCTACGCAAACCGCGGTGACCACCCTCGATACCCAGGTCGACGCCTTGGGCGGCACGGTGGCCACGGGCCTGGGCGGCGGTTCCACCTACGATCCGGCCACCGGTACCCTCACTGGCCCCACCTACAGCATCGGCGGCACCACCTTCACCAGCGTGGACGGGGCGCTGACCAATATCGATGGCCGCGTGACCCAGAACACGACCGACATCACCCAGCTGACCGGCCAGATCAACAACGGCAGTGTCGGCCTGGTCCAGCAGGATGCCGCCTCGCGCACGATCACCGTGGCCCGCGCGACCGACGGTGGCATCGTCGACATGACCGGGACCCAGGGCGCACGCATCATCACCGGTGTCGCCAACGGCGCCGTCAGCGCGGCCTCGCTGGAGGCGATCAACGGATCGCAGTTGTATGGCGTGAGCCAGAGCCTGAGCAGCGCGTTGGGCGGTGGCTCGACCGTGAATCCGGATGGCACCGTTACCGGGCCGGTCTTCAACGTGGGCGGGACTACCTTCAATAGTGTCGGTGACGCGATCAACCACCTGGCCAGCGGTGGCACCCAGGCCAAATATTTCCACGCCAACTCGTTGCTCGCCGATTCGGCCGCCGCCGGTATCGACAGTGTCTCGATTGGCCCTGCGGCGTCGGCCTCGGCCAACAACGCCGTGGCCCTGGGCAACGGCGCCAATGCCGGCCATGCGGACTCGGTGGCGCTAGGGTCCGGCTCGCAAACCACGGTCGGGGCGCAGGCTGGCTACAGCGGGGCCTACGTGGGCGCGAGCACCTCTACTGGCGAGGTGGCGGTGGGCGGGCGCCAGGTTACCGGCGTGGCCGCGGGCAGTGCCCCGAGCGACGCAGTCAATGTCAGCCAGTTGCAATCCGGCGTGGATTCGGCGGTCAACCAGGCAAACCAGTACACCGAAACCCGGGTCACCCAACTGGCGGGGGCGGCGGTCAGCGTGATCAACCTGCAGCAGGGGCGGGAGGGCATGTTCCGGGTAAGCGTGAATAGCGCCGCCGCGCCCACGGTCAGTGGCCTCAACGCCGCGGCCGGTGGTGCCGGCTCCACCGCTTCGGGCGAGAACAGCCTCGCCGTGGGAACCGCCAGTGCTGCCAGTGGCCCAGGCGCGGTCGCGATCGGCGCCAACGCCATCGCCAGCGGCCCGGGCAGCGTGGCGATTGGTGCTGGCTCGGTCGCCAGCGGCGCGAACACGATTTCGGTCGGTAGCGCGGGCAACGAACGCACCATCAGCAACGTGGCGGCCGGGTCGCGCGACACCGATGCGGTCAATGTCTCGCAGTTGCGCGCCAGCCAGGGCAGTGGCCCGCGCTATGACGTCAATGACGACGGCAGCATCAACCCGAACAGCCTCACGCTCAATCCGGGCGGCACGCCGGTATCGCTGCACAACATTGCCGCTGGCGTGGCGCCCAACGATGCGGTCAATGTCGGGCAGTTGCAGCAAGCCGTGGGCGAAGTGCGCGGCGACATGTGGGAAGCCCAGCGCGAAGCGCGTGGCGGTAATGCCTCGGCGATGGCGATGGCCGGCATGCCGCAGGCGTACGTGCCCGGCGCCAACATGCTGGCGGTGGGCGTGGGCGGCTTCCAGGGGGAGGTCGGCATGGCCGTGGGCTTGTCGGGGGTCACCGACAGCGGCCGCTACGTGTACAAGGCGCAGGTCAGTGGTAACACCACCAGTGATTTCGGTTTCTCGGTCGGCGCCGGGCTGCAATGGTGAAGGCGGGCTTGAATCGATGCCGCCGCGCGGATGCATCCGCCGACGGCTGTGTTCATAGTGTGGCCGTCATTGGAGGAGGGTTCGAGATGAAAGCCATTCGTTGGATCGTGTTTGCCAGCCTGGTCCTGGCGCCGGCCGTCCACGCCCAGCAGCGGGCGGTCGCCACGTCGCAGCCAGCCGCCGGCACGGCACGCGCGGATATCGCGCCCAGCGCCCTGCGTGATGCGGCGCTGACCGTGGCGCAGGCGGTCGATGCCGGCCAGGCCGCGCAGCTGTGGCAGAGCGCCAGCAGCGTCGCCCGCGGCGCCGTTACCCAGCAGGCCTTCGTCGATTCCGTAGTGGCCTCGCGCAAGCCGTTTGGCAAGGCCGCGCAGCGCCAATGGAGCGACATCCGGTTGCGCGACGTCGCCGTGCAGCAGGGCGCCACGACGCCCCCCGGCCGCTATGGCAGCGTCGAGTTCGACACCCAGTTCGGCGGCCGCAAGGCGCACGAATTGGTGTCGTTCCGGCTGGATGAAGACGGGCAGTGGCGATTTGCCGGATACGTGATCGAGCCCCGTAGCTGAGCGGCCTCATCCGGGCAGGGCCCGGCAGCGCCCTGCCGGCCTTACAATAGCCGCATGCCCTTGATCACCCTGCAGAACGTCGACTACAGCGTCGGCGGCCCGTTGTTGCTGGAAAAGACCGAACTGACGATCGAGCCGGGCGAGCGTATCGCCCTGATCGGCCGCAACGGCGCCGGCAAATCCACCCTCATGAAGCTCATCGCCGGCGAATTGCGCCCGGACGATGGCGAAATTCGCGTACAGCAGGGCGTGCGGATCGCCCGGCTCGAGCAGGAAGTGCCGCTGAGCGCCAGTGGCAGCGTCTTCGATGTCGTCGCCGACGGCCTCGGCGAGCTCGGCCATTGGCTGGCCGAGTTCCATCACCTCAGCCATGCCGAAATCTTCGATGGCGATGCCCTGGGCCGCGTCCAGTCCAAGATCGATGCCGCCAACGGCTGGGCGCTGGACCGGCGGGTCGAAGAAACCCTGACCCGGCTGGAACTCGATGGCGAAGCCGAATTCGCACGCCTGTCCGGCGGCATGAAGCGGCGCGTGTTGCTGGCCCGCGCGTTGGTGTCGGCACCGGACGTGCTGCTGCTCGACGAGCCGACCAACCACCTCGACATCGAGGCCATCGACTGGCTCGAAATGTTCCTCAAGGGCTGGAACGGCAGCGTGGTCTTCGTCACCCACGACCGCCGCTTCCTGCGTGCCCTGGCCACCCGCATCGTCGAGATCGACCGCGGCCAGGTCACCAGTTGGCCCGGCGATTGGGCCAACTACGAGCGCCGGCGCGAAGAGCGGCTCAATGCCGAGGCCCAGGAGAACGCCCGCTTCGACAAGTTGCTGGCGCAGGAAGAAGTCTGGATCCGCCAGGGCATCAAGGCGCGCCGCACCCGCGACGAAGGCCGCGTGCGCCGGCTCAAGGCGATGCGCTCGGAACGTTCGCAGCGCCGCGACCTCGGTGGCAATGTGCGGATGCAGGCGGCGCAGGGCGAGTCTTCCGGCAAGAAGGTGATCCAGGCGCGCGATGTCCAGTTCGCCTTCGGCGAGCGCGTCATGGTGCGCGATTTCTCCAGCACCATCCTGCGCGGCGACCGCATCGGCCTGATCGGCCCCAACGGCAGCGGCAAGACCACGCTGCTGAAGCTGTTGCTGGGCGAGCTGCAGCCTCAGCAGGGCGAAATCGTCCAGGGCACCAACCTGCAGATCGCCTATTTCGACCAATACCGCGCCACCTTGCGCGAGGACTGGAACGCGATCGAGAACGTCGCCGAAGGCGCCGATTTCATCGAGGTCAACGGCAAGCGCAAGCACGTGCATGCGTACTTGCAGGATTTCCTGTTCACGCCCGAACGTGCGCGCGCCCCGATCACCCGGCTCTCGGGTGGCGAGCGCAACCGCTTGCTGCTGGCGCGTCTGTTCGCCCAGCCGTCCAACCTGCTGGTGATGGACGAACCGACCAACGACCTCGACGTGGAAACCCTCGAACTGCTGGAAGAGTTGTTGGCCGATTACGCCGGCACCTTGCTGCTGGTCAGCCATGACCGCGACTTCCTCGACAACGTGGTGACTTCCACGCTGGTGATGGAAGGCGATGGCCGCGTCGGCGACTACGTGGGTGGCTATAGCGACTGGCTGCGGCAGCGGGCGCGGGAAGCGGCGACGGTCGAGCGATCAGCCGCCGCCCCAGCGGCTGCCGCAGCGGTAGCGCCGCCAGCCGCGACTCCGGCCAAGCGCAAGCTCAGCTACAAGGAAGCGCGTGAGCTGGAACAGCTGCCAGTGCGGATCGAAACGCTGGAAACCAAGTTGTCGCAGCTGGCCGAAGCAATGAACGACCCGGCCTTCTACCAGCGCGACAGTGCCGCCCAGGCTGCTCACACGCAGGAGATGGCAACGGCGCAGGCCGAGCTCGACCAGGCCTACGCACGCTGGCAGGAACTCGATAGCTGAGCGGAGGCCTTGTAGGAGGGGCTCTGGATGGCCTGGCCATTAGCCCCGACGAGCGAAGTCGCGAGATGTCAGATGGCAGTCGCGGCTGATGGCCCAAGGCCACCCAGAGCCGCTCCTACAGGGCCGCGTCGGCCTCGTCCGCCAGGCACACGAACGCGACGAACGGCACGCCGGCGGCGGCCCAGGCTTGGGCGGCCTCGTCGAGGATGTCGAGCAGGAAATGGAAATCCTCCGCGGCGCCGGCACGCAATGCATCGGCCGCTTCCAGCAACAACGCATAGCCGCCCGCCGGCAACCAGGACAGGTCGCGCAGGCTGTCGGAGAGTGCATCCCAGTTCAAGCCGCTGCCATGCGGGAAATCCAGTTGCGCCGCCAGCCGGGCCAGCAGGGTGCGCTTGCTCGCGCAGCCGGCCAGGTCCACGCGCAGGATGCGCAGGCCGGCATCGCGGGCGAGGGCGGCCATGGTGTCCAGCGCGGCAGGGTCGACGCGGTAGACGCCCGATTGGCCCGGGTCGGCAAGGTCGAGGTCGAAGTGCGCGCTCATGGCTGCGCCTGCGCCGGCACGCTGAAGCTGCGGAAGGTCTCGTAGTGGTCGTCGCTGTAGTACCAGATCTCGACCGGGTCGCCGCCAGTGACGATCCGGCGGGTGCCACGATGCGACAACCCCGGGGTGTCGACGGTGTACTCGCGGTAGTAGCCGCGCGGGCGCGAGGGCAGGTGGCCTTCGCGGTTGCCGAATACGCTGCCGTCCTGGGAATAGGGGAACGGGCCGCCGCGCTGGATCAGCACCACGGTCCGGCGTGCCTCATCGGGCAGGAACGGCGGCAGCGTGCTGCGGCCTGGCGCTGCATCCGCCGCGGTGGCTGCGCGGCCGGGCGCTGCGGTTTCGCTCAAGGCAGGGGCGAATTGTGGGTGCGGTTGCTGCACCGAGCGTAGCCACCACAAGCCGCCCACCAGCAACAGCAAGGCAACGATCAGCAAGCCGGGTCTGCGCATCATCGGTGGGATTCCTGCCGGTCCAAGGTGGCAAGAGTATGCGCATGCTTGGCTGTGGAACGCTTGAACAAGCGCCGGTTCACGCCGAGGTAACTGGTGGCTGCGGCATCGTTGCCGCCTCGCCAGTGCGCCTCGGCGGGGTGGGATGCTCCATCCCCGCCGCTGCACTTGGTAAGTTCCCGCCGCATCCTTAACATTGTCAACGCAACGTCCGCTCTGCCGCGGACGAACGAGTCAGGAGACCCCGATGGCCTACACCCTCCCCAAGCTGCCTTACGCCTACGACGCGCTCGAGCCGAACATCGATGCGCAGACGATGGAAATCCACCACACCAAGCACCACCAGACCTACATCAACAACGTCAACGCTGCGCTGGAAGGCACCGAATATGCCGACCTGCCGGTGGAAGAGTTGGTGTCGCGCCTGAAGTCGCTGCCGGAAAACCTGCAGGGCCCGGTGCGCAACAATGGCGGCGGCCACGCCAATCACTCGCTGTTCTGGACGGTGATGTCGCCGCAGGGCGGGGGTGAGCCGGTGGGCGAGGTGGCCAAGGCCATCGACCGCGACGTCGGCGGTTTCGAGAAGTTCAAGGAAGCCTTCACCAAGGCCGCCATCAGCCGCTTCGGCTCGGGCTGGGCGTGGCTGAGCGTGACCCCGGACAAGAAGGTCGTGGTCGAGAGCACCGCCAACCAGGACAGCCCGCTGATGGAAGGCAACACGCCGATCCTGGGCCTGGACGTGTGGGAGCACGCCTATTACCTGAAGTACCAGAACCGTCGCCCGGAATACATCGGCGCGTTCTACAACGTGGTGGATTGGAACGAGGTTGAACGTCGCTACCACGCAGCGATTGGCTAAGCTTCCATCGCCTTCAATGCCAGACAAAGGCCGGGTTCGCCCGGCCTTTGTCTTTTCTGCGACAGGCTCAGGGCGCGGCCACCTGCGGCCGCAGCAACTGCACCGTGGCCACCAGGCCGCGCGCCTGGGGTCCGTCGGCTCCGGGCAGGCGCAGGGCGGCCAGGCGCAGCACGCGGAAGCTGTCCTTGCGCAGCAGGATGTGGTCGTAGCCAGTAGGCACCGGTTCGGCGCCTGCGGCCAGGTCCAACGCGTCGGCCTGTTCGCGCGGACGCGGCGCGCGCACTTCCTGATACTGCGCGGCCAGCGCCTCCAGCTCGGCGGCGCCGGCCGCGCATGAGAAGTCGCCCATCAGCACGCTGGGTAGCCCGTCGTCGGTGACCTCCATCCAGCGCAGCAGGTTGACCACCTGGCGCGCGCGGATCAGTCCGTCGTCGCTGTGGGCGTCGCCCGGGTGCAGTTGGGTGACATAGG
>DATLJF010000175.1:0-18221 GCA_035539015.1 Stenotrophomonas sp.
CGGCGTTACTGCTGAGCGCCCTCCCCCAACCGATGCCGGAGCCGCGCCATGCGCCCCTTCGAACGTCGTCCCGACCGCCGGCTGTTCGCGCTGCCGCTGAACCCCCAGTTGCCGGCCCTGCTGCCGCCGCTGGAAAGCGGCATCGCCCAGGATTACCGCCATTACAGCCTGGTGGACTTCCAGCGCCGCCGCCGCCGCGGTGGGCCGACCTGGCGCGACCTCTACCCGGCCTATGAATTCGCCCGCCGCACCCACGCAGCCGACTGGCCGCGCGCGCCGGACATCGATGACGCCCTCGCCACCCAGTGGGAACAGATGCGGGGCGCCTCGCGCCTGAGCTGGCGCCGCGCCCGCGCGATCGTCGAGGACGCCTGGCGCGCCCTGGACCACATGCCCGAAGCCGCCGTACATGGAGCTACACACTGATGGCGCGACCGATCTGGACCGGTACCCTCTCCTTTGGCCTGCTCAACGTGCCGGTGCAGTTGATGTCCGGCGAGCGCAAGGTCGACCTGCACTTCCGCATGCTCGATTCGCGCGACAAGAAGCCGATCCGCTTCGAGCGGGTCAACGCCGACACCGGCGAGGAAGTGCCGTGGAAGGAAATCGTCAAGGCTTTCGAATACGACAAGGGCAGTTATGTCGTGCTGGAAGAGTCCGACATCCGCTCGGCCGCACCGCAAACACATGAAACGGTGGAAGTGGAAACCTTCGTCGATGCCGCCGACATCGACCCGCGCTATTTCGAGAAACCCTACATCCTGGTGCCCGGCAAGAAGGCCGAGAAGGGCTACGTCCTGCTGCGCGAAACCCTGCGCGATACCGGCAAGGTCGGCATTGCGCGCGTGGTGATCCGCACCCGCGAGTACCTCTCGGCGGTCATGCCGCAAGGTGATGCGTTGATCCTGATGCTGCTGCGCTATCACCAGGAGTTGGTGGACCCGGAGGACTACAAGCTGCCCGGCGGCGCGCAAAAGGACTACCGCATCAGCCCCAAGGAACAGGAGATGGCCAAGCAGCTGATCGAATCAATGGCCGGCAAGTGGAAGCCGGACGATTTCCACGACGAATTCCGCGCTCGCCTCGAAACGGTGCTGAAGAAGCGCATCAAGGCCAAGGGCGGTACTACCCGGATCGAAGAGAGCGCGCCGACGCCGGAAGACGAGACCACCAACGTGGTCGATTTCATGTCGCTGCTGCAGAAGAGTTTGCAGGCCAACAAGCGTACCCCCGCCAAGAAGACCGCGGCCAAGAAGGCCCCTGCACGCAAGGCCGCGAAGAAGGCCACCAAGGCGGCCGCCAAGAAAGCGCCGGCACGGCGCAAGGCCAGCTGAGGGGTGGCGGCGCCCAGCGAAGCGGTGGCGATCACCCATCCGGAGCGGGTGGTGTTCCCCGCCTCCGGCCTGACCAAGGGCGATGTCGCTGCGTATTACCGTGCCGTCGCGCGTTGGGTGCTGCCCGAAGTAGCGCGGCGGCCGCTGTCGTTGCTGCGTTGCCCCGATGGCGTGGCCGGCGAATGCTTCTTCCAGAAGCACCACGGCCGTGGTCTCGGCGCCGAGGTGCATGCCGTGCCGCTGCAGCAGAAGAGCGGCGTGGAGGACTACCTGTACATCGAAGACGAACGCGGCCTGCTGCAACTGGTACAGATGAATACCGTCGAGCTGCACCCCTGGGGCGCGACCGTCGATGACCCCGAACATCCGGACCAACTGGTGTTCGACCTGGATCCCGACCAGGGCTTGGCCTGGCGCGAGGTCAAGGCCGGTGCGCGGCAGATCCGCGCCGAACTGGCCACGCTCGGGCTGGAAAGTTTCGTGCGCCTGTCCGGAGGCAAAGGCCTGCACGTAGTGGTGCCGCTGCGCGCCAAGGCCGGCTGGGACCAGGCCCGCGAATTCGCCGACCAGCTGGCCCATCGGCTGGCCGAGCGCCATCCGGACCGCTACGTCGCCACGATGAGCAAGGCCCGGCGCGAAGGCGTGATCTTCATCGACTGGCTGCGCAACGCACGCGGCGCCACCAGCGTGTGCTCCTGGTCGCTGCGCGCACGCGAAGGCGCCACCGTGGCCGTGCCGCTGCGCTGGGAAGAACTCTCGCGCATCAGCACGCCGCAGGCATTTCCCTTGCCCAAGGCCTTGCAGCGCGCCGCGCGGTTGAAAGCCCATCCGTGGGGCGACTGGCACAAGCTCAAGCAGACCTTGCCAAAATCCTTGTAGGAGGGGCTCGGGTGGCCATGGGCCATAAGCCCCGCTAATGAAGGATCGACCCGCCTACGCCTCGCGCACCAGCAAGCCCCGGTCGATCGTAGCGATGGACTTGGCCCCGGTCAGGATCATCGCCACGCGCATCTCCTTCTCGATCAAATCCAGCAGATTGGCCACGCCGGCCTCACCGGCCGCGGCCAGCGCATAGACGAACGCACGCCCCAGCAATACCGCATCCGCGCCCAGCGCCAACATCCGCAGCACGTCCAGGCCACTGCGAATGCCCGAATCGGCCAGAATGCGCAGCTCGCCCTGCACCGCATCGGCAATCGCCGGCAACGCACGCGCCGTAGAAGGCACGCCATCGAGCTGGCGGCCGCCATGATTGGAGACCACGATCCCATCCGCACCGAAGCGCACCGCCTCGCGCGCATCCTCCGGATCGAGAATGCCCTTGATGACCATCGCGCCCCGCCACGACTCACGGATCCATTCCAGATCCTTCCACGAGATCGAATGGTCGAAATTGCTGGCGAGCCAGCCGATGTAATCGGCCAGCCCCGTCGGATGCCCGCGATACGCCGAGATATTGCCAAGATCGTGCGGACGCCCGCGCAAGCCAACATCCCAAGCCCAGCGCGGATGGCTGGCCGCCTGCAACATCCGCCGCCACCCCGCGCGCGGCCCGCTCATGCCCGAATGCGCATCGCGATAGCGAGCACCGGGTGTTGGCATATCGACCGTAAACACCAGCGTGCGCACACCCGCGGCCCAAGCACGCTCCAGCGCATTGCGCATGAAGCCGCGATCGCGAAGTACATAAAGCTGGAACCACATCGGTCGATCGATCGCCGCGGCGACCTCTTCGATCGGGCAGACCGACACCGTGGACAAGGTAAACGGAACGCCCTTACCCGCCGCCGCCCGCGCCGCCTGCACCTCGCCGCGGCGCGCATACATACCGGTGAGGCCGACAGGTGCCAACGCCACCGGCAGCGCGAGACGCTCGCCGAACAACTCAGTCTCCAGGCTGACACCGGTCATGTCCTGCAGCACGCGCTGGCGCAAGGCGATGTTGGCGAGGTCATCGACGTTTCGCTGCAGGGTGCGCTCGGCGTAGGCGCCGCCGTCGATGTAGTGGAACAGGAACGGGGGTAGTCGCGACTTGGCTGCTGCGCGGTAGTCGGTTGAGGCTGAGATGATCATGTTGGGGTGTTGGGTTACGACGCCGGACATTAGGCGCTGGGTTGTTTTTTCGGTCAACGAGGGCTGTAGTTTTGTTGTTATCGGCGGTGGCCGGGGCTAGATCCCTTTCGGGACACGCCGTAAATACATCCGTGTAGTCTAATCGGCGACATCCATGTCGCCGATTGTCCCGAAAGGGATCTAGCCCCGGCCACCCGATAGTTCGCGCGACTTGTGGGGAAGAGAGAAAGCACCCTCATCCGGCCCTGACGGGCCACCTTCTCCCAGAGGGAGAAGGACAGCAGGCGCTGCTGGCGATTCATTGCAGCCGCAAAAATGCATGCCGTCCTTCTCCCTCTGGGAGAAGGTGTCGCGACAGCGGCGGATGAGGGCACTCCCCCCACAAACGCGACTTCTATCGGGCGTTCGGGGCCGGGCCCTTGCCCCGGGGGCGTTGGGCGACATGGACGTCGCCCAACGAGACACGCAGGATGCAGTATTTGGCGTCCCCCGGGGCAAGGGCCCGGCCCCGAACGCCGCACGGAACAACAAAGAGTCCAGCTTCAAACAAAGAACCGCGGCAACAACCGCCCAGTACGCTGCGCATAAACCGGATAGGCCACAGGAAAAGCCTCCCGCAAAGCAGCCTCCTCCACCTCCATGCGGCGCCGGAAAGCCCACAGCACCGGCACCACCAAGACAACCAGCGCCAGCACATTCCCCAACCCCACCCCCAGCCCCAAGAACGCCAGCAACGCCCCGGTATACGACGGATGCCGCACCCAGCGATAAGGACCGCGCTGGATCAACTCATGGTCCGCATGCACCTTCACGTCCACGGTAAAGAAGCGTGCCAGTACCCGGATTGACCACACCCGCAGCACCAGGCCCGTGGCGATCAGCACGCAGCCCATCCAGCGCGCCGGCACCAGCCACTCGGCCGGCAGATGGCCGTAACCGGAGATGCTGATGCAGACCGCCGCGGCGATAGCCAGGCCGAGCACGCGCCAGAGCAGGCCCAGGGTGCCGGCGTCGCGACCTTCGTTGTCCAGTGCGCGCCGACGCACGCTCAGCCAGATCTCGCACCCGGCCCAGGCCAGGTTGAGGGCGAGGAACAGGGTCTGCGCGCTGGGTGCGAAGGTGCTGGCACCGAGTGGCGGCAGCGAATGGGTGATGACGGCGATCATGTGGGCTGCCTGCTGGGGGTGTGCCGCCATTGTGTGCGTGGCTGGCGGCCGCTACAGCCGCCGCTCGTCATCGATCCGACCTGCCGGAAGTCACTTTCTTGGCCCGGCCCATTGCCGACGATGGCAGGGGCCTGACAGCATCGCCGCATGCCGCTCTTTCTGCGCGAACTGCTAAAGCCCCTCAGCCTGGCCGGCCTGGTCACCCTGGCGGCTATCGGGTTGTCGTTCGGCCTCACGGATTCGCCCTATGGTCCCTGGCGCTGGATCGCCTGGGCCATGTTCGTGGCCGGCTTTGTCGCCCAGGGCGAAGTGCCGCGGCGCCGTGATCACGCCATCCTGGTGCTGCAGGCGGCGCTTGCTGTCCTGCTGGTGTGGATGGAAGTGCGCACCGGCACTACGCCGGTCCTGACGGTCATCGTGGTCGCGCTGGCCGCGCGGCGTTGGCCACGCGTGGCGGTGTGGGGCCTGGCGCTGGCCATGGATGTGGCGATGTATCGGATCCTGTCGAGCACTCCCGGTTTCGGCCAGCCGTGGCTGGTGGTGTTGCTTTATGGCGGCTTCCAGGCTTTTGCGGCGCTCACCACTCATTACGCGATGCAGGCCGGGCATGCGCGCGACCGGCTCATGCACGTCAACGCCGACCTGCTTGCCACTCGCGCACTACTCGCCGATAGCGCCCGCGACGCCGAGCGCCTGCGCCTGGCGCGCGAGTTGCACGATGTGGCCGGGCACAAGCTCACCGCGATGCGCCTCAACCTACGACGGCTGGCCGCCGATCCCGCGCTCGCGGACCGTGCCGAACTGGTGCTGGCCGAGCAGCTGTCGGCCGAGTTGCTGGCCGATATCCGCAACGTGGTGCGGACGATGCGCGACGACCAGGGCCTGGACCTGGCCACCGCATTGCGCGCGCTGGCCGCGCCGTTTCCGCGGCCGCTGCTGAGCGTGGCGATCGATCCGCAGGTGCGAGTGCGCGACCCGCTGATGGCAGAGACCGTGCTGCGCCTGGCACAGGAAGCGCTGACCAACGCCGCGCGCCACGCCGATGCCGACTATGTACGGCTACAGCTTTCCGAGCGCGACGGCGCGCTGTGGCTGGAGATCGAAGACGATGGCAGCGCGCCGCTGCGGCTGTGCGAGGGCAATGGCATTGCCGGCATGCGCGAGCGCGTGGCGGCGTTGCGAGGTCACCTGGAGTTGGGCCGTGGCGCACGCGGCGGCCTGCGTTTGCATGCGCGGCTGCCGATATGACCCCCCCTCGCCTGCGCGTCGCGCTGGCCGATGACCAGGTGCTGGTCCGGGCGGGCCTGCGCGCGTTGCTCCAGGACCAGGGCCTGGCCGTGGTCATCGAGGCGGACGATGGCCAGGCGCTGCTGGCGCAATTGCAGCCGGGGCTTGTGGATGTCGTGCTCAGCGACATCCGCATGCCCGGCCTCGACGGCATTGAAACCCTGCGCCAGCTACGCGCCCGTGGCGACCAGACGCCGGTGCTGTTGCTGACCACCTTCGACGATGCCGACCTGCTGCTGCAGGCCTGCGAGGCCGGGGCGCAGGGGTTCCTGTTGAAGGATGCGGCCCCGGACGACTTGCGCGAAGCCATCCAGCGCGTGGCAGCTGGCGAAACCCTGCTGCAGCCGGTCAGTACCGACCCGGTCCGCGCGCGCTACCGCTATCGCGACGAGGCGCCACCCACCGACACCTTCGGCGAGCGTGAAGTGGCGATCCTGCGCCTGCTCGCTGGCGGTTACTCGAACAAGGAGATCGCGCGCACCTTGTTCCTGGCCGAAGGCACGGTGAAGAACTACGTTTCCAACATTCTCGACAAGCTCGGCACCCGCGACCGCACGCGCGCGGTGCTCAAGGCGATCACGTTGCGGGTGATCTAGCGCTGACAGTTGTCGCGGCTGAAGCCCCTGCTACAGGGGCTTCTGCCGCAAGGTTTACCGGCGTACGTCGAAGCGACCTTCGCCGATCAACGACTCCACCTCGGCCACCGATACCGGATTGAAGTCGCCCGGAATCGTGTGTTTCAGGCACGCCGCGGCCAGCCCAAAGCGCACCGCTGCTTCCGCGCCGCGACCCTCGATCAGCCCATGCAGCACGCCCGCGGCGAATGCATCGCCGCCGCCGATGCGATCGACGATCCCGGTCACTGCCTCGGCCGGCGCCTGCGCTTCGGTGCCGTCGCTACCGAGCAGCATCGCGCCGAGGCTGTGGTGGTCCACGCTCACGGTCGCGCGCTGCGTGCACGCCATCCAGCGCAGTTGCGGAAAAGCCGCAAAGGCCATCGCCGCGGCTGCGCGCACGCGCTCACGCACGTCTTCCTGCGGGAAGTCGCCGCCAAGCACTACGCCGATGTCGCGGTAGTCGGCGAAGACGATGTCGGCGCAGGCGAATAGTTCGCGCAGCACGCCAGCGGCGTCGCCCTGCCAGCGCTGCCAGAGCTTGGGCCGGAAGTTGCCGTCGAAGGAAACGCGGATCCCCAGCTGGCGCGCGGCGCGTGCGGCGTCGAGCGTGGCCTGCGCCGCCTCCGGCCCCAGGGCGGGGCTCACGCCGGACAGGTGCAGCCAATCGGCGCCCGCGAGCAGCGCCGGCCAGTCGTAGCTGGCGGGGTCGGCCAGCGCGAAGGCCGAGTCGGCGCGGTCGTAGACCACCTCGCTGGCGCGATGGCCGGCGCCAGTGGTGAGGAAATACAGCCCCATGCGGCCGGGCGCACGGCGCACGCGCGAGGTATCCAGTCCGTGGCGGCGCAGCTCGCCGGTGGCCGCTTCGCCCAGCGGGTTGTCGGCCACGGTGCCCAACATCGCCACCTCATGGCCGAAGTGCGCCAGCGACACCCCGACATTGGCTTCGGCGCCGCCAATATGCACGTCCAGGCGTGGCGACTGCAGCAGCAGCTCGCGGCCAGGCGCGCCGAGACGCAGCAGCAGTTCTCCGAAACAGACCACGCGGGTAGAGCGCATGCGGCATTCCTTGGATAGAGACGGGGGCATAGTGTGAAGCTGACCAGCGGTGTCATTCCAGCATTGGCTGCAGATGACGCTCAGGGCCGCTGCCGGGACCCCGCTTTGGCCGCACCGCCGGGACAATCGGCGGCCGCCGCTCCATTTCGCTACAAATCCGCCGCAAACCTTGCTGCGCTGCAAGATGTGACGGCGTTAAACAGCTGCTAACGTCTTTTTGACCAGCGGTGTCATCCGTTGGGACACCCACTGGAAAACAACGTAGTTCATGTACCCTTGGGAGGGGAGGACATGCAATCTCGTACTACTAACCGAAAGACACCGGTTACCTTGCTAGCGCTTTCGATCGGTCTGGCCTTGCAGGCCGGCACCACTTTCGCCCAGGACGCCGGCCAGCCGGTACCGACCGGGCACCAGGCGCAAGACGCGGCCCAGTCCGAACAGGCCCAGGGCGCGGTCGACCTCGACACCGTCACCGTCACCGGCTATCGCGCGTCGGTCGAAAAGGCCCTGGACATCAAGCGCGGCGAAACCGGCATGGTCGATGCGATCGTGGCCGAGGACATCGCCAACTTCCCGGATAACAACCTGGCCGAGTCGTTGCAGCGCATCCCGGGCGTGGTCATCACCCGCGACGCTGGCGAAGGCCGCAACATCTCCGTGCGCGGCCTGGGGCCGGACTTCACGCGCGTGCGCATCAACGGAATGGAAGCGCTGACCACGGTCGGCGGCTCGGACCAGTCCGGCGGCTCCAACCGTTCGCGTGGCTTCGACTTCAACGTCTTCGCCTCGGACCTGTTCACCCAGCTGATCGTGCGCAAGACGGCCTCGGCCGATGTCGAGGAAGGTTCGCTGGGCGCCACGGTCGACCTGCGCACTGCGCATCCGTTCGATTACGACGGCTTCACCCTGGCCACCAGCGCGCAGGCCACCTACAACGACATGGCCGAGAAGGCCGATCCGCGTATCGCCGGCCTGATCGCCAATACGTGGGCCGACGGTACCTTCGGTGCCCTGTTCTCCTTCGCCTACTCCGAGCGCCAGTTGCTTGAAGAAGGCAGCAACAGCGGCCGTTGGGCCGGCGGCACCGCCAACAATGGCTTCAGCCCGACCTCGCCGTTCCAGGCCGCGCGTGGCGCCAATGTGTGGAGCCCGCGCTTCCCGCGCTACACCCTGATGGAGCACGAACAGAAGCGCACCGGCCTGACCGGCGCGTTGCAGTGGAAGCCAAGCGACAACACCGAGTTCACCCTCGACGGCATGTACTCGAAGATCGATGCCAAGCGCACCGAGAAGTACATCGAGGCGATCTCGTTCTCGCGCGGTGCTTCGCAGGGCGGCAAGCCGGAGATGGTGGTCAACGATGGCTACATCGACCCGGCCACTGGCGCGATGCTGTACGGCCAGTTCGACAACACCGACATCCGCGCCGAGCAGCGCTATGACGAGTGGAACACCGTCTTCAAGCAGCTCACGCTGGCCGGCGAACACCGCTTCAACGACGTCTTCAAGATCAATGGCCAGGTCGGCACCTCGAGCTCCAAGCACGAGAACCCGATCCAGACTACGGTCATCATGGACAAGCTCAACGTCGACGGCTACAGCTACGACTACCGTGGCGACAGCCGTTTCCCGGTGTTCAACTACGGCATCGACCCGACCAACCCGAACGGTTGGACCCTGGCCGAGATCCGCCTGCGTCCGCAGTATGTCCAGAACGACTACGACATCGCCGACCTCGACTTCACCTGGAACATGGCCTCCAGCTTCACCTTGAAGGGCGGTGTCCAGTACAAGGACTACACCTTCAAGACTCGCGAGCTGCGTCGCGCGTCGGAAACGGCGGTCCCGTTGCTGCCGAACGGTACCCGGATCCTTCCGGGCAACTACACCGAGCTGGCAAGCCTGGGTGGCATCACCGGATCGCCGAACAGCTGGGTGATCCCCAACCTGAACGCCATTGCCGACGCGCTGGATATCTACAGCAACAGCGGCACTTTCGCCGTGGCCGAGCGTGCGGTGAACACCCGCAGCGTGGAGGAGAAGGACACCGGCTTCTGGTTGATGGGCGACTTCGGCTTCGACCTCGGCAGCGTGCCCTTCAGCGGCAACATCGGTGGGCGCTACGTCAAGACCAAGATGTCCTCGACCGGTTATGCGACGGTCTCGGGTACGCCGGTGCAGACGACCGTGGACCGGGAATACAACGACTTCCTGCCGTCGATGAACCTGGTGGCCAACATCACTCCGGACTTCCTGATCCGCTTCGGTGCGGCCAAGGTGATGTCGCGTCCGGGCCTGGGTTCCCTGACCCCGGGCGTGACCGTCAACGTGGCCGGCGGCGCGCGCACCATCAGCGGCGGCAATCCGGCCCTGGATCCGATCCGTGCCAAGACCGCCGACCTCGGCTTTGAGTGGTACTTCGACGAAGGCTCCATGCTCGGCCTGGCGGTGTTCTACAAGGACATCGAGACCTTCGTGCAGACCACCCGCACGGTGGTGCCGTACTCGACCACCGGCCTGCCGCTGAGCCTGCTAGACGGTACCGGCGCTGGTCCGAACGACGACTTCACCCTGAGCGTGCCGCTCAACACCCCCGGTGGCGACCTGACCGGTGCCGAAGTCAACTACACGCAGCCGTTCACTTTCCTGCCGGGCAAGTGGGCCAACTTCGGCGTGCAGTTGAACTACACCTACGTCGATTCGCAGATCCAGTACCTCAAGGCCGACGGTACTGATTCGTACAAGACCGATCTCACCGGCCTGTCGAAGAACTCGTACAACGGCACGCTGTACTACGAAGGGGATAAGTTCAGCGGGCGTGTGTCCTACACCCACCGCGATGACTACCTGACCCAGGTGCCGGCCACCGAAGCCGGGTTCGATGTCCACGGCATGACCGCGGTGAACACGGTCGATGCGTCGCTCAGCTACAAGATCGACGATCACCTGGAGATCAGCCTGGAAGGCCTCAACCTGACCAACGAGTCTTCGGACGAGTGGGTCGGTGCGGACTGGCAGCTGCCGCTGCAGTACAGCGAGACCGGTCGCCAGTATTCGATTGGTGTGCGCTACAAGTTCTGATGTGTTGACGTGGCTCCTCACTCCGGCGCTTCTCTCCCGCCCGCGTGAGGGGAGCCCGCCGGCCCCTTCTCCGCATCGCGGGGGAGGGTGCCGGCCGGGTGCATGAGGACGCTGTAGATGGTGCGGTGCAGGATGTCGCCTCGCGGCGGGATCGTTAGCTTGGCCGGCCCCGTGGCACATTGCCACCGGGGCGCGGACCGCGCCGGCCGGGCTCGTGGAGCGCGGCTTCGATCCACTGCCCGGGGATAGCGTGTCGATGGCCTGCCAGTTTTTTCTGTTCGATCGTCTTGCGGCGCTGCGCGCCCTGCTGCTGGCCGGATTGGCCACCTCCCTGCTGTTGCCGTTCACCGCTGCCGCTGCGCCCGAGGCGCCGCAACTCTTGTTCCGCGTCTCGGCCGACCAGGGTTTCAACGCCGACGTTGCCGCAGGCGACCCAGTCCCCAATTTCCGCGACAAGGTCAAACGCGTTCCGACCGGCGTCCATGGCGATGCCATCGAGTGGGCCGACGACGGCGTGCTGTCCTGGAACGCCCCCGGCAATCTCTACGCTCAGCGCGGCACGCTGGCCTTCTTCTGGCGCTCGCGCTATCCCGTAGGCGAGGCGCCGTTCGTCATCTTCCGCGTCGGCTACGCCGACCACAGCAGCTGGGACATGGCCTGGCTGCGCATCGACTGGAACGGCCACGGTTTCGATGCCTTCGTCACCGATGCCAACCTGGCGCGCACGCGGGTTTCCTTCCGGCTGCCGCAGGCGCCGGCCGCCAGCGACTGGACCCACCTTGCCTTCAGCTGGGACGAGACCCGCGGCGTACGCCTCTATGTCGACGGCCGCGAGGTCAAGCGCGTGGACACCACCGCCGACTACGACGCCGGCCTGGACCAGTTCGGCCTCGCCGGCCGGGTGATGTCGCCGCACCAGGTGCAAAGCCGCTACAACTTCCTGCGTGGCAGCGATTTCGACGAGATCCGCATCTACGATCGCATGCTCGACGCAGCCGGCATCGCCGCGCTCGCCGCGCAAAAAGAACCTGCCACCCCGCCGGCCGCCGACCCAGGCCGCGAGCAGGCGTGGCGCCATCGCTATGGCTGGGACCAGGCCAGCCCGCCCGCACTGGACGCGCCGGTCACCCGCATCCGCAAGGTCGAGTTCGCCGATGCACGCGACCTCAAGGCCTGGATGTGGAAGGCCACCGACGGCATCGCCGAGACCACCTGGCCGGGCGTCTACAACCGTTCGCGCTTGCCGGGACGCGACGACTACTTCCAGCTGCCGGACTGGAACGTTTATGTGGAAGGCGGCAAGGCGCTGACGCTGACCCTGCCCGACGAACCGTTCAACCGCATCGAAATCCGCGGCGCTGCCTTCGGCCAGGGCAAGTACCAGGCGGCGGGACAGCCTGAGCAGGCCCTGTTCCAGCGAGCGCAAGGCGTGGTGCGCAGCGTTGACCAGTTCGCTGAAAAACGCGGCGGCACGTTGCGCTTCGAGAACATCGAGCAGGAGACGCCGATCCAGGAAATCTGGGCCTACGACGTCGGCGCCGGCGAGGTCCCCCAGGGCACCACCACCTTGCGCTACACCGTGCGCAGCGACGTTGCCCCGGACTACGACAATCTCGCCGCATTGCGCGCCTTCATCGCCGGCCGCTACCCGCAGGGCGAGCGCGATACCGTGGTCGCGTTGCCGGCCAAGGCGCCGGCGCGCAAACGCCAGCCCCGGGCTGAGGCCGAAGCGCGGCCGCTGGTGCACATCCTGGTGCCGTCCACGCTTGGCCAGCCGCCGGCCGACCAGCCGCTGATGCGCAGCTGGGCCTATGGCTGGGAAAACATGCACGATGGCCTGGACGGTATTGCCATCGACTTGCCGGCATTGGACCTGCCGGCCGGCGCCGATGGCTTGATCCCGCTGAATATCCGGGTCAAGGATCCGCTGTGGCCAGCGCGCGACCTCATCGACGTCTCGGTTTCGGTGCGGCCCAAGCAGGCCCGCACGCTGTGGCTGGACCTGCGCGACCGGCTGCTCGGCGACGACAGCTTGATGATCGACGTCGCCTCGGCCGCGCCGGCCTTCGATGGTCGCGCGCTGGACGGCACCGAGCTGCGCCTGGTGTTCAAGCCGCGCGAACAGGCCAAGGCCGAACATGTCGCTGACCGCTTCAACCAGGTCAAGGACAACTGGGGCTTCCTGGTTGAAGAGCACACCACCTCGCAGCGGCAATTGCTGTACCGGCGCCTGCACCGCGATATCAGCGACTTGCTGCGGGTCGACCCGGACCACGCGCTCGGACGCGAATACTGGAACGACATCAGCTACGGCAACCAGTCGCCGTTGCCGGTAGCGCTGCCCGAGGTGCCGAAGGGCATGCCGGCCTGGGCGTTCTGGCAACTGGAAAACCTCAAGACCACGCGCCGCTACATCCACTGGTGGATCGACCAGCGCCAGGTCGCCTACGGCGACTTCGGCGGCGGCATCTCCGACGACACCGACCTGACCCAGCAGTGGCCGGGGATGGCGCTGATGGGCGTGGACCCGGACCGGCTCAACGCCTCGATGACCGCCTTGTCGGATGCCAACTACCGCAACGGCATGTTCACCGACGGCCTGTCCACGATCGAGACCGACGAGCTGCACAGCTACGAGGAAGGCATCAACCTCAACAGCCAGATGCTCTACCTCAACTGGGGTGACCCGCTCACCGTCGAGCGCCTGATGACGACGGTGAAGGCGTTCGATCGCATCATCCAGGTGAACCCGCAGGGCCACCTGTTGTTCGCCAGCAACTGGTTTGGCGGCCGCAAGGTCTACCGCGAGCCGAACTGGCAGTGGCAGAAGCCGTACTCGTTCCCGATCCTGCACCCCGCGATGTTGCTGGGGATCTACAACGCCGACCCGCGCAGTCGTGAAATCGTCACCGGCCTGGCCGACGGCTACCTCGCGCACGCCTCGGTCAATGCCAAGGGTGAGTGGGTGCTGCCCAACGAGATCAACTGGGCCACCGGCAAGACGCGGGGTGGCGAGCTGTTCGAAGGCAGCGGTGGGGCGGACCTGATGCAGACCTTCTGGGCTGCCTGGCGCTTCTCCGCCGGTGAGCCGCGCTACCTGCAGGCGCTCGACTATCGTGTGCGTCGCGCCGGACCGGAAGGACTGTCGCTGCTCAACGAGAATTTCATCGATGCGCTCGACAAGCGCGCTTCCTGGGGCGCCGAGCTCAGCAAGACCGCGGACAAGCCCGACACCGTCCCGGACTTCGCCCACTACGTCGCCTGGGAAAACAGCGGCGACAAACGCTACCTGGAAACCCTGTACCGCAGCGAGACTCGCGACAAGCTGCAGAATTTCTACATGAACACCGAGGGCCACTGGTGGTCGGACCGGGTCGAGTCGCCCACGGTGAACCTGCAACGCGCACGCCTGGGCGGGGTCGCGCTCAAGCGCAACCAGACGTATCCGGGCAATACCGTGAGCTGGCGCTTCGACGACCCGGAAGCGGCAGTGCAGGTGGCCCTGCTGCTGCCGCAGCCGCGGCCGGAGCGGTTCAAGGTGATCGCCTACAACAGCAGCAGCAAGGCCCAGCGCGCGCAGATGACCGGCTGGAACATCGCCGCCGGACGCTGGCGCCTGCGCAGCGGCACCGATCGCGATGGCGACGACCGCATCGACGATAGTGGCAACGTGCGCGAACTGGATCTCTCGCGCAGTGTGGCCACCGAGGTGGTGTTCGCGCCGCGCGCGACTACCGTGCTGGAACTGGAGCTGGTCCAGCCGGGTGAGCCGGTAGAGCTGCGCGCGGATGTCGGCATTGGTCGCGGCGATCTTCGTCGCGACGGCGATGCTTTGATGGTGACCGTGCACAGCCTGGGGCACAGCGATGCGCCCAGCGGCGTGGCAATCCTCGAGGACGTGCGTGGTCGCGAACTGGCGCGCGCGCCGTTCGGCGCGTTGCCGGCGCCGCGGGATTTGCTGCCGAAGACGCAGATCGTGCGTTTGGCGGTGCCGTCCACCGTGCAGCTGCAGGGTGCGCGCGTGCGCTTGGTGCTGGATGGCGGGGTGGGTGAGGTGACGCAGGTGAATAACGTGGCGAGGGTGGTTTTGCAGTGAGTCGCTTCTACAGTCGGGGCTGATGGCCCAAGGCCACCCAGAGCCCGTCCCACCGGGCTGCCGCGCGCCACGGTCTCGTAGGCTCATGGTGGGTCGACCAGCTGGATTCGCCGCTCGCCTACCAACAGCGTCTGCAGGGCGAGATCGAGCTGGCGCACCGAGGCCTCGACGGCGGCGCCGCGGCACCAGCCCATGAGCCAGGAATGCTCGACCTGCGCATGGCAATGCCAGATCAGTGCGTCCCCACGCACGGTCTCGGCGTCCACGCCGTCGGGCACTACGCCGCCACAGCCCACCCACAGGAGTGGTCGCAACGCGACCACCACGCACCATCCCCAGGGTTCGGGCTGCACGTCCGCACGCGCGTATCCGGCGGCAATCAGGCCATCGCGCAACCAGTACGCCAGCTGCCTGCCGTAGATGCCAGGTGCGGTATCCAGATCCTCATCTTCGATGATCTCGAACCGCGTCGAACGAAACCAGTAGCCTTCCATTGCCTTGCTCCCATCCCTTGCTGCGAGACCACTCTAGGTCTCGGCGGCAGCGCTCGAAATCGAGCGATGCCGTGTGCCAAGGTCAGAAAGTACCGCGCTGGATAAAGGGAACACGCCCGTATAGCTGCCGCTCGCCGCCGCGCGGATCATCGACCGAGCGCGGCGTGGTATCGAACACCAGCGTCTGCCGGCGATCGAGCGCGTAGCGTTGCCACTGCGGCAGGTCGCGGTGCTGCGGGTCGCCGTGGCGGGAGAAGGCCAGCAGGCTTTCGCTCATCAGTGCGGCCATGTGGCGCGCGTCTTCACCGTTGCCGGTGCGGGCTTCGGGACGGGCCACGTTGTCGAACACCAGCGGGATGTCCAGCGTGTGATAGGCACCCAGTTGCGGCTGCAGCGGCGATGCCCAATCCAGTTGGTAGGCCCAGGTCGGCGCACCCTGGCGCGCGCGCGCTTCCAGCTCCTCGACCGCACCGCGCCATGAGCGGCCGGCCGTGGTGGCGGCGAAGAATACGTCCGACGGTGAGTACTGCGGATACAGGCGGCGGTATTCGGTGATGACCACGCTCGGCGAAAGATCGACGAACTGCTGCTTCTCCAGCCGCGCGGGCAACTCGTCCCAGGTCAGGGCGAAGTTCTTCGGGTCGTGGCCGAGAAAGGCGCGGGTCTCGTCATGGGTATTGCCGATCACCATCGGGATCGCGGCGGACTGCCGCGGTGCCTCGGGCCAGAAGGGATGCACGGGCAGCGAGCGCGAATCCAGTACCGGGCCCAGGTAGAGGGAAGTGTCTTCGGCGCGCGAAGGATCGCGGATCTGGGCGGCGGCGATCAGTTCGGCCGCCGGCAGCGTGCGCAGGCGATCGACCTGCGTTGGCGACAGCTTCAATGCCTCCAGCACCATCGCCGCGCGCTGCGCCGCCGCGCGCGGGCCACAGGCGGTCACCTGCTGCCCGCTCATGGTCCAGGCACGGTGGAACAGGCCACGCGCTGCCGGCATTGCCATCAGGGTGGCGATCTTGGCGCCGCCACCCGACTGGCCGAACACGGTGACATTGCCGGCATCGCCACCGAATTCGGCGGCGTGCTGTTGCACCCACTGCAGCGCCTGGATCAAGTCGAGCTGGCCGACGTTGCCCGAATCGGCCAGGTCGGCGCCGCCGAACGGCGCCAGGTACAAGTAACCGAACGCATTGAGACGATGGTTGACGGTGATCACCACCACGTCGCCGCGCCGGCACAGGTTGCCGCCGTCGTACAACGGGCTGCTGCCCGAGCCATTGTTGTAGGCGCCACCATGGATGTAGAACAGGATCGGTCGGCGCCTGCCATCGCGCAGGCCGGGCGTCCACACGTTGAGGCGCAGGCAATCTTCGCTGGTGGTCTCGTCGGCCTTTGGTTGCGGCGAGGCGGCGCCGTACGCCAGTGCTTCGCGCACGCCGCTCCAGGGGGCCTCGATGCGCGGCGGCTGGAAGCGTTGATCGCCGGTATCGGCACCGTAGGCAATGCCCTTGAACACCGCGACGCCGTTGTCGCGATAGCCCCGCAGCTGACCGCCACGCACGTGCGCGACCGGCGCTTCGCTGGCGCCGGGCTTCGTGGCCGTTGCAGCGCTGGCTGGCCACGGTGCGACGGCGACGGCCAGGCCGCTCAGCGCGGCACCCCGCAGGAAGCGGCGACGGGGTGGGTCATCGGGGAAAAGCCGGTCGTTCATGGTGCGGGCTCCGCTTGCAGGTCGATCCAGGACAAGGCCAGCCGTGGCCACGCCGCCACGCCCAGGCCGGTAGTACCGCGGACGCCAAAGCCGTGGCCTCCGCGTGGGAACAGATGCATCTCGGCGGCGACGTCGGCCGCTTGCAGGGCGTCGTAGAACAGCAGGCTGTTGGCCACCGGCACGACGGTGTCGTCCTGCGCATGCAGCAGGAAGGTGGGCGGCGTGCGCGCATCCACGTGCAGCTGTGGCGAATAGCGCGCGGCGCGCGCTGCATCGGCCTGCGCGCCGAGCAGTTGCCGGCGCGAACCCGGATGTGCGGCCGCGCCGGTCATGTCGATTACTGGATAGATCAACAACTGGAAGTCCGGGCGTGCCGAGAGCTGGTCGATAGCGTCGACCGCCGGATGCGTCGCTTCCTCGAAGCGGGTGCCGAGGCTGGCGGCGACGTGGCCACCTGCGGAGAAACCCATCACGCCGATGCGCTTGGGGTCGAGCTGCCAGCGCGCCGCTTGTGAGCGGATCAGGCGCAGCGCGCGCTGCGCATCCACCAGCGGCGCGTCGGCGCCGTCGGCGTGGCCTTCGCCGGGTAGCCGATAGCGCAGCACGAACAGGGTCAATCCACCCTCTTCGACAAACGCCTGCTGCAAAGCGGTGCCTTCTTTGTCCAGCACGATCCGCTGGTAGCCGCCGCCGGGGATCACCAGCAGCGCGGCACCATTGGGATGAGCCGGGCGCTGCACGACCAGATAGGGCTGGTTGACGTGGTCGGTGTAGCGGTCGGGCAGGGCCGGATCGGGGCTGCGTTCGAACACGCGTTGTGGCTGCGGCAGCGCGTGGTCACCCGGCGCGAATCCGTCGCCTGGCCACAGCGGCAGCCGGGCCTGGCGCTCTGCCGCGGTCTCGCTGCTCGGCCAGGCCTTGGTCTCGCTGGAGGCGGCTGCGGCCTGGGCCGGCGGCGCGGCCGCTGTCGCGGTACCTGCCAGGGACAGACCGACGAGCCATAGGCCCACGGCCGGGAACAACACACTCAGACGGCAAAGCATCATCAGCCCCTCCCAAGGCTTGGTGGACAAGGCTCCGCGGTTTTTGCCGCAGTGCACATTGCTCATGACACCGGTTTACCATATACATCGTTCCCTGGCGCTGTCGATGGGCAGTGCAGCATCGATTCCACCCGGAGGTCACCCTTGAGCCCACAACCCGGCCCGCAGGATCAGCAGGCGTTGTCCGCGATCGCCCAATCCTTTGTCGAGGCGCGCCAACACGGCCGCTCGTTGCCGGATTTCCCCGGCCAGATCCCGCCGGA
>DATLJF010000176.1:0-10249 GCA_035539015.1 Stenotrophomonas sp.
CATGATGCCGATGGGCTAAACCCCTCGGATTTGTTGAAGTGCAAAGGCCGCCTCTGGGCGGCCTTTGTTTTTTCCGGATGTTCGCGGACACCCACAGATAGTCGCGCTCTGCTTTTGCTCTTCCTCCCACCACCAAGCCAGGCCATCGGGCGTGCGGGGGGTGAGCCCTTTCGGGACAATCGGCGACATGGATGTCGCCGATTAGCTGATCGGCAATTCCCTTTTCCCGGCCGTAGCGACGGCTTCAATTCGATGGCGGCGGACGCTCCGAGGGGGCGCGGTTTACGTGCGTGTCCCGAAAGGGCTCACCCCCCGCATGCCGCACGTAAAAGTTGACCGATACCCGCTTTGCAAATCCTGGCGCCAACCCCCGCCATGACCAATGGCATACGGGCCCCCACCCCCCGCCGCGTAGCATCGGCAAACTGCCCGCCAACCGCTTCCCTCAGGAGCCCCATGAAGATTCGTGCCGCGCTGTCGTTGCCGCTGTTGGCCGCGATGTACCTCCCCGCCGCCCAGGCCCAGACCGCACCGCCGCGTGACATCCCCTACCAGGGCGTGCTGCGCATCGACGTCGATGCCACCGACATCGAGCGCCGGATCTTCCGCGTCCGTACCACCGTGCCGGCCACCCCCGGCCCGATGACCCTGCTGTACCCGCAATGGCTGCCCGGGCACCATTCGCCCAGCGGCAGCATCGACAAGCTCGCCGGCCTGGTGGTCAAGACCGCCGACGGCAAAGTGCTGCCCTGGACCCGCGACAAGTACGACGTCTATGCCTTCCAGGTCGACGTGCCCGAAGGCGTGAGCGAGATCAGCGCCGAATTCCAGTTCCTGTCCTCGCAAGGCGCCGGCCAGGGCCGCGTCGTGATGACCCCGGAAATGCTCAACCTGCAGTGGAACAGCAACTCGCTGTATCCGGCCGGCTACTACGCGCGCAACATCAAGACCCAGGCCAGCGTGACCCTGCCCAAGGGCTGGGAATACGCCACCGCACTTGAGACCGAGAGCCGCGTCGGCGACAAGGTCACGTTCAAGCCGATCGACTACGAAGACCTGGTCGATTCGCCACTGTTCGCCGGCAAGCACCACCAGCGCATTGTCCTGGCCGAGGGCAAGCAGCCGGTCGCGCTGAACGTGTTCGCCGACGATGCCAAGTCGCTCAAGCCGACGCCCGAGCAGATCAAGATCCACCAGCAGCTGGTCCAGCAGATGGACAAGCTCTATGGCGCCCGCCACTTCGACCACTACGAGTTCCTGCTCGCCCTGACCGACAAGCTCGGCGGCATCGGCCTGGAACACCACCGCTCCAGCGAAAACAGCGGGCCGGTCGGCTACTTCACCGAGTGGGACAAGAGCTGGTGGATGCGCGACCTGTTGTCGCACGAGTTCAACCATTCCTGGAACGGCAAGTACCGCCGCGGCGCCGACCTGGCCACGCCGAACTTCAACGTGCCGATGGGCGACAGCCTGCTGTGGCTGTACGAAGGCCAGACGCAATTCTTTGGCCAGGTGGTCGCCGCACGCTCGGGCCTGTGGAGCGCCGAGCAGGCGCGCGACATGCTCGCCAATGTCGCCGGCACCTATGGCCGCGGCCGTCCGGGCCTGGCCTGGCGCAATATCCAGGACACCACCAACGACCCGACCATCGCCGAACGCCGTTCGTTGGCCTTCCGCAACTACCAGATGAGCGAGGACTACTACTCCGGCGGCCAGATGGTGTGGCTGGAAGTGGACGGCAAGCTGCGCGAATTGACCGGCAACAAGCGTTCCATCGACGCTTTCGCGCATGCCTTCTTCGGCATGAACAACGGCGAGTGGAAGGTCAATCCGTACACCTTCGAGGACATCGCCAGCACCCTCAACGGGATCGCACCGTATGACTGGGCCAGCTTCCTGAAGACCCGCGTGGAGGGCCACGGCCCGCTGGTCGGCGGGATCGAGGCGGCCGGCTGGAAGCTGGTCTACACCGACAAGCCGAACGAAGCGTTCAAGGCGTTGGAGACGCGCAGCAAGGGTGCCAACCTGACCTATTCGCTCGGCCTGGCCACCAATGCCACCGGCCTGCTCACCGACGTGTTGTGGGATGGCCCGGCGTTCAAGGCCGGCCTGGCGCCGGGCATGACGATCGTAGCGGTCAACGGCCAGGAATACGGCAACGACACGCTCAAGGATGCGGTGACCGAGGCGAAGGGCGGCAAGGCGCCGATCGAGCTGCTGATCAAGCAGTCCGACCGCTATGAAACCGTGCGCATCGATTACCACGGCGGACTGCTATACCCGAACCTGGAGCGAATCGCCGGCAAGCCGGACCGCCTGACACAGTTGTACAAGGCGCGCTGATGTCGCCCCGGGCCAGCCGGGTAGGCAATGCCTGGCTGGCGGGGTTGCTGCTATTGCTGGCGGCCGGCGCGATCGCCGGCGCCAGCATGGAAGGCATGCGCTGGCTGCACTACCTGTGCAAGCCAGCGGCGACGCTGTTGATCATTGTCCGCGCCGGCAGCGGCGCGGGCAGCTACGGCCGTTGGGTGCGCGTCGGCCTGTGGTTGTCGCTGGTGGGTGACATCTGCCTGATGCTGCCAGTCGATGCCTTCGTCGCCGGGTTGTCGGCATTCCTGCTGGCGCACCTGGCCTACATCGTCGCTTTTCGCCACGGTCTGCGTGCGACCGCCCTGGCCGTCAGCGTGCCGCTGATGGCGGTATTCGCCGCCGCCAATCTGTTCGGCCTGTGGCCGCACCTGGCGGCGCCGCTGCAAGTGCCGGTCGTGGCCTACACCCTCGTCCTCGCCACCATGGCAGCGCTGGCGCTGGCCCGCGGCATGGCGCCGCCACGCGGCGAGCGCCGCCGCGCGCACTGGGCCGCGGTCGGCGCGCTGCTGTTCGTGGCCAGTGACTCGCTGCTGGCCTGGGACCGCTTCGCAGGGCCGCTGCCCTGGGCGATTGCCGGCGTGCTGGCGAGCTACTACGCCGCGCAGTGGTCGATCGCGGTATCGGTACACGCCGATCGCGGCCGGTGAGACCTGGCGCCGCTATTCTGTGGTTCTTCCAAGCGGGTGAGTGAGCAATGGCCAAGGCGAAAATCGCCTACGTCTGCAGCGAATGCGGCGCCGAGTACAACAAGTGGCAGGGCCAGTGCGGCGAGTGCGGGGCCTGGAACACGCTGAGCGAGGTGGTGCTGGAGAGCGCGACCACGGCCAAGGCGCCAGCCGCGGCGCGGCGCAGTGGCTGGGCCGGCACGGTCGAGCCGCCGAAGATCACGCCGCTCAAGGACGTGCAGCACAGTGAACATGCGCGGGTGTCCACCGGCATCGGCGAGTTCGATCGCGTGCTCGGCGGCGGCCTGGTCGAAGGTGCGGTGGTGCTGGTGGGCGGCGACCCGGGCATCGGCAAGTCGACGCTGCTGCTGCAGGCGCTGGCGAAGATGGCCGGGCAGTTGCCGGTGCTCTACGTCACCGGCGAGGAGTCGCTGGCGCAGGTCGCCGGGCGCGCCGTTCGCCTGGACCTGCCGCTGGAGGGTTTGAACGCGCTAGCCGAGACCGGTATCGAGCAGATCCTGCAGCACGCCAGCGTCGCGCGCCCGCGGCTGATCGTCGCCGATTCGGTGCAGACCCTATGGAGCGAGACCCTCACCGCCGCGCCCGGTTCGGTGAGCCAGGTGCGCGAGAGCGCCGCGCGCCTGGTGCGCTACGCCAAGGAAACCGGCACCGCGGTGTTCCTGGTGGGGCATGTCACCAAGGAGGGCGGCATCGCCGGCCCGCGCGTGCTTGAGCACATGGTCGATGCGGTGCTGTACTTCGAAGGCGACAGCGGCAGCCGCTTCCGCATCCTGCGCGCTTTCAAGAATCGCTTCGGCGCGGTCAACGAGCTGGGCGTATTCGCAATGGGCGAAAAGGGCTTGAAGGAAGTCCCCAATCCGTCGGCCATCTTCCTGTCCGGCGGCAGCAGCCACCAGCCCGGCAGTTGCGTGATGGTCACCCGCGAAGGCACCCGGCCATTGCTGGTCGAGGTGCAGGCGCTGGTGGACAGCTCGCCGCTGTCCAATCCGCGGCGGGTCGCGGTGGGCCTGGAGCAGAACCGCCTGGCGATGCTGCTGGCGGTGCTGCATCGCCACGGCGGCGTGCTGGTGGGCGACCAGGACGTGTTCGTCAACGTGGTCGGTGGCATACGCGTCCAGGAGACCGCGGCCGACCTGCCGGTGCTGCTGGCCGTGCTGTCTTCGCTGCGCGACCAGCCGCTGGGCGAGAAGACGATTGCCTTTGGCGAGGTCGGTTTGTCCGGTGAAATCCGGCCGGTGCCCAATGGCGAGGAGCGGTTGCGCGAGGCGGCCACGCATGGCTTCAAGCGCGCCATCGTGTCCAAGGCGAACGCGCCCAAGGGCGGGTCGGTCAAGGGCATGGAAGTGATCGCGGTGGAGCGGCTGGCCGAGGCGATCGAGGCGGCGTGAGCCGGGCCGCGTATGGGCAGTGGCGCGGTCTTGTGACAAGATGCGCGCGCCGCGCGTGACGCGGTCCAATCAACTGACAAGGAGTAGGGGGAAACATGGAGTGGATGCTGCTGCCAATCAAGCGTTATGCGGACTTCTCGGGACGTTCGCGGCGCAAGGAATACTGGATGTTCGTGCTGTTCACCACATTGGTGGCGGTGGTGTTCGGCGCCCTGGCTGTGGTCGCTTCGCTGATCGGCGCCAGTGATGAAGGCCCGGGCCCGGGCCTGTACGTGGTGCTGGTCCTGTTGGGCCTGGTGTGGCTGGGGCTGATCGTGCCGTCAATCGCGGTGCAGGTGCGCCGTTTCCACGACCAGGGTCGTTCGGGCTGGTTCTGGCTGTTCAACCTGATCCCCTACGTCGGCGGCTTCATCGTGCTGGTCTTCATGTGCCTGGAAGGCGAGCGCGGCGCGAACGCCTACGGTCCGGATCCGAAGCAGATCGCCTGAGTCTTGCGCTGTAAACAACAAGACGGGCGGCCATGGCCGCCCGTTTTGTTTGCTGCGCCGATGTCGGCTCAGGGCTGCGGCGGCCGGTACTCGCGCAGCTTGGTCGTGGCCGTGCCGACTTCGCGCACCGCCTGCCGCAGCTGGTCTTCGGCCAGTCCCAATTCGCGCGCCCACCAGCGCAGCTCCCACTCTTCGGTGATGTTGACGTTGGCCATGTCCTTCGGCCGCCGTTCGTCGTCTTGGGTGCTCATGGGCGTTCTCCTGGAGCGGTGTGCGAGGTTGACCTAGCGCGTGGACACCACGGCCTGCGCGCGTTCGTAGGCATGCGCCAAGCGCTTGCGTACACCGGCAAGATAGGCCCGGGTCTGTTCGCCTTGTGCGACCGGCAGCCACTGCGCGTCCATCAATTTCAGCGCATCGGAATAATCGGCGGCGGCAGCCTTGAGGAAGGCATTGCGATAAGCATTGATGTCTTCTTCCAGCCCAACCGAAGCGACCCTGGCCTGGCCGCGTGCGCGCAAGGCGGCCGATTGCTCGCTCTCTGCCGGCGAGTGCTGCTGCACATCGGCCAGCGCGCGCTCGTGGTCCTGCAACATGCCGCGGGCGAAGTTTTCGGCATCGCCGCCGAGATGACGATCCAGCGCCTGGCGGGCGAGGTCGATCTCGTTCTGTTCGAAGGCGGCGAGCATGCCCAGCACCTGCGCATCGCCTTGTACCGGCGTGCCGAGCCCGGCGCCGGGAATGCTGGCAGGCCGGGGCGTCGGCGCGACTTGCGGTGCGGTGCGCGAGGCATCCGATCCTGGTCCGCCACAGCCGGCCAGAGTGGTCGCGGCGATCAGCGCCACCGCTGTTGCGTGCAGGCGGTTCAGGCCCATTGCGCCTGCGCCGGCGCCAGCAGGCCGAACGACGCCATATCCGCTGCATTGGCTGCCTCGCGGCAACGTGCCTGGAGACGGCGCGCGCGTTCGTTGATGCGAGTGTGTTCGCTGACCGGGGCGCTGGCGTAGAGGCTGGCGAGATGGAAGCCGAGGATTTCTTCGGCGCGCTCGCCCTGGTCGGCGATCAGGTGGGGCACCAGGCGCTCGATGCGCGACAGTTCTTCTTGGACTTGGTACGGCGTTTTCATGGAGTCTCCGTTTACGAGGTTGCGCCGAGGCGGCGCCAGCAGTCGGTGGCCAGGCGTTCAAGCTCCGGTTGCGAGCCGGGTGGCAGGAAATGCGTCTGCAATCGGTCGCGGAACATATCCAGTCGCTGCGCCTGGCTGGAACGTGGCGCCTGGAGGTAGATGTCGCAGGCCAGCTTGACGACCGGGGAGAGCACGCTGAACTTGCCGACTCCCAGTTGTTCGTGCGCGTGGCGCTCTTGCCAATGCGCAATCTCGGCCTGCACATCGATGACGGAAGGATCCCTGTTCATTTGGATTCAGTCGCACCGTAGGTGTTGGAGGAGAGTGGTCAGCGTAGCGGCAGCAATGTCAACGAATGATCATTGCAGCAGGGCTTTTCAGCGGCGAATGTGCACTGCGCGCAGCCAGCGAATGAATTGCTCAGTTTTGCCGCGATGGCGTGATCTGGCGGGCACGCGCGCACTGCACGCCGCGCTCACCACATTGATTGGAATCTGTAACGCCCGCCGACGACATGTAGCCATGCGCCAAGGACCTGAGAGCTCGCATGATGAATCCGAGCGCGTGCCGCGCGAGAGTGCCGGCACCGGTGTCGCCTCGGCATGGTGGCATTCGGCCCATCCGGGAGTGCTGTTGCTCGCCGTGCTGGCGCTGGCCGCGCTGGCGTGGTGGCTATGGCGCTGATGGCGGTGCAGGTGAAGACGCCGGCGTGGCGTCAGGTGCACGCGCTGGCGGTGCGCGAGTTGCCGGAGGATGGCCATGAACGCGCCACCCATCATTGGGTCGCCGATACCGTGGCGCGATTATTGGCGCTGCCTTATGCCGGGCTCGCTGGCCCGGATGAGCGCGATGCCGCCTCCTACTTCGTGCCGGACGACACCCTGGATGCGGTCGCGGCCGCCGCGCTGGGCATCTCCGGCAGCGAGCAATTGCTGGGCGGCGTGGTGCCATTCCCGTTCGTGGCCACCAAGGTGATCGCGCATCCCCTGGTGCCGGGCGCACAGGTCGCGATCGCCGGCTGGGACGATGCACTGGCCCAGGCCGTGGCCGCCGACACCCTGCCGGGCTACAGCGCGTTCTGCACCGAAGACGCGGTGCGCGCTTACACACTACTGCGCGCGGCAGGGCAGGTGCGCTTGAAATTGCCGACCGGCGTCGGTGGTCGCGGCCAATGGCTGCTGCAGGACGAGGCCGGGCTGCACGCGGCGCTGGCCACCCTGTCGGAGGACTACCTGCCACGACACGGCGTCGTGCTCGAGACTCACCTGGTGCACCTGACCACTTTCAGCGTCGGCGAAGTGGCGCTGCCTGGACGTTCGATCGCCTATCACGGCACCCAGGTTTCCACCCCCGACCGCGAGGGCCGCCAGGTCTACGGCGGCTCGGACCTGCAAGTGGTCCGTGGCAGCCTGGCGCAGTTGCAGCAGGGCGAACTCCCGCCAGCCGAGCGCCAGGCCGTGCGCGCCGCGCATGCTTTCGATCGCAAGCTGCGCCAGGCATTCCCGCAGGCGGCGTTGTCGCGGCGCAACTACGATGTCGCCTATGGCGAGGACGCGGCTGGCCGCATGCACTGTGGGGTGCTCGAACAATCGTGGCGGGTGGGCGGGGCTACGCCCGCCGAACTGGCTGCGTTCGAGGCATTCGCGCGCGACCCGGCCGTCACCCGGGTCCACGCCGCCACCCGCGAGTTGCATGGCCAGCCTGCACCGGCCGGCGCGCGGCTGTATTACGCCGGCGACGACCCGCGGCTGGGGCCGCTGGTCAAATTCCTGACCGTTTCGGCCGCCTGAGGAAACCGACTTGGAAGCCAAACTTTCCAGCCTGCATATCAATGTCGACAACGATGAACTCGGCGGCACGCTGCTTACCCCGACCGGCATGCCCGGCGTGTTGTTCGTGCACGGCTGGGGCGGCAAGCAACAGCACAACCTGGTGCGCGCGCGCGAAGCGGTCGGCCTGGGCTGCATCTGCCTGACCTTCGACCTGCGCGGCCACGAAGCCCTGGCGTCGATGCGCGAGACGGTGACGCGGCCGCAGAACCTGGCCGACATCATCGCCGCCTACGACCACCTCGCCGGCTTGCCCTACGTCGACCCGGGCTCGATTGCCGTGGTCGGCCTGAGTTATGGCGGCTATCTCTCGGCCTTGCTCACGCGCGAACGTCCGGTGGCGTGGCTGGCCCTGCGCTCGCCGGCGCTGTACCGCGACGACCAGTGGGACGCGCCGAAGGTGGCGCTCAATCGCGAGCCCGGGCTGATGGACTACCGCCGCAGCGAGATCGCGCCGCAGGACAATCGCGCGCTGGCAGCCTGCGCCGCCTATGAGGGCGATGTCCTGCTGGTGGAGGCCGAGTGCGACCAGATCGTGCCGCACCCGGTGATGCGCAACTACGCCAACGCGTTTTCGAAGGCGCGCTCGGTGACCTCGCGGCTGATCCGCGGCGCCGACCATGCGCTGACGGTGAAGGCGCACCAACAGGCTTACACGCGCTACCTGATCGACTGGTTGACCGAGATGGTGGTCGGTAACCGGGTGGCGGTGGCCAGCGAGCTGGTCGCGCAACGCAAGCAGGTCGTGGATGCCGCCGCAGGGCAACCTGAGAACGCGACGCCGGTACATTTGAGCGCCAGCAGCTAGCGCGCGGGCGGCGGCTCAGGCCGGCTGGATGCCCAGGATAAGTTCCAGCACGAACTTGCTGCCGAAGAATGCCAGCAGCAGCAAGGCCATGGCGGTCAGCGTCCAGTGCACGGCCTTGCTGCCGCGCCAGCCGTAGCGCCAGCGGCCGACCAGCAGCGCGCCAAACACCAGCCACGACAGCACGCTGAGGACGGTCTTGTGCAGCAGGCGCTGGGCCAGGAAATCCTCGACGAACAACAGGCCGGTGAGCAGGGTCAGGCTCAGCAGCACGAAGCCGACCGCAATCGTGCGGAACAGCAGCGTTTCCAGTTCGGTCATCGGTGGCAAGGCGCGCAGCCAGCGATGGAAATCGCGCCGGCGCAGGGCACGCTCCTGCAGCCACAGCATGATCGCCAGCAGCGCGGCGATGGCCAGGGTGGCGTAGGCCAGCAGCGCCAGCCAGGCATGCACTTCCAGGCGCCAGCCCAGGGCCGGGCTGGGTTCGTGGCCATGGCCGTGGTAGGCGAGCAACAGCAGCGCAGCCAGCGGGAACACGACCACGCCCAGGGTCGCCATGCGGCCGCGGGCGCCGACCAGCGTGGTCAGTGCGGCCATGCCCAGGCCGACCAGCGACAGCGCCGCGAAGAAGTGCAGGTCCGGGCCGCCGGCCGTGTGCAAGGCCACCGCGACGTGATAGCCCCCGTGCAGCAGCACCGCCAGCCCGCCGGGCAGCAACCATGCCGGCGCGGCAGGCTTGCCGTCCCGCACCACGCTGCCCACGAGCAGCGCCGTGGCGACGAGATAGAGGGCGGCGGCGATGAATACGGTGACGGTCATCGCCGAAGTTTCGCACACCGTGGGCCGCCGCCGCAGCGGCCGCAGGCGCCGGCGGCGCCGGTCGAGGCGGGCACTGCCGCTATAATCGGCCTCCGTTTCCCCCTGGCACTGTGCGCATGTTCGAGTCCCTCACCCAACGACTGTCCGGCACCCTCGAGCGTTTGCGCGGCCGCGGCCGCCTGACCGAGGAGAACATCCGCGAGGCCACCCGCGAGGTGCGCATCGCGCTGCTGGAGGCCGACGTCGCGCTGCCGGTGGTGCAGGCGCTGATCGAGCGGATCAAGGTCCGCGCGGTCGGCCAGGAAGTGCTGAAGTCGCTCACCCCGGGCCAGGCCCTGATCAAGGTGGTGCGCGATGAACTGACCGCGGTGATGGGCTCGGCCGCCGCCGACCTCAACCTCAACGTGCCGGCGCCGGCGGTGTTCCTGATGGCCGGCCTGCAGGGCGCGGGCAAGACCACCACGGTCGGCAAGCTGGCCAAGCACCTGAAGGAAAAGCGCAAGAAGAAGGTGATGGTGGTCAGCGCCGACGTCTACCGCCCGGCGGCGATCGAGCAGCTCAAGACCCTGGCCGAACAGGTTGGGGTGCTGTTCTTCCCGTCCACCGCCGAACAAAAGCCCGAGGCGATCGTGCGCGCGGCCATCGATGACGCCAGGAAGTCGTTCGTCGACGTGTTGCTGGTCGATACCGCCGGCCGCCTGGCCATCGACGAAGCGATGATGGCCGAGATCAAGGCCT
>DATLJF010000177.1:0-6923 GCA_035539015.1 Stenotrophomonas sp.
TGGCCTACGTCGAGGCGATGCGCCGCGATGCCTTGCCGGCGCACATCCAGGTTGAAGAGTTCTACATGCAGTCCGGCGCGATGCTGCGTTCGCGCCAGGCCCAATGCGCCTATACCAGCTTGAACTACACCATGGCCGCCGATGCAGTGGCGCAGCGTGCACCCAACCTGGTCGTGCAAAAGGTGGCGCGCGAACCCGGGGGGCAGCGTTTGTCGCTGTCGTGCAACAACGACCTGACCCAGGACCTGCTCGACGCCATCGCCCGCCGCCGCCTGCCACGGCCGCTGATGGTGGCCGAGGTCGACCCGCAGCTGCCGTGGATGGACGGCAGCGCGGTGGTACCGGCCGATTTCTTCGACCTGGTCATCGAGCCGCCGGCGCCCTATCCGCGGTTGTTTGCGCTGCCGCGCCAGCCGGTCGGCGATGCCGACTATGCGATCGGCCTGTACGCGAGCACCCTGGTGCGCGACGGCGGTACGCTGCAGATTGGCATCGGCGCCCTCGCCGACGCGCTCAGCCATGCGTTGGTGCTGCGGCATACCGACAATGCGCGCTATCGCGCCGTGCTCGACGCGCTGGATCCCGGCCTGGCCGGCCACCCCCTGGTGCGTGACCACGGTGGCCTCGACCCGTTCGAGCAAGGCCTGTACGGCTGCAGCGAGATGCTCAACGAAGGCTTCCGCCGCCTGGTGCAGACCGGCGTGATTCGCCGCCGCGTCCACGATGACGCGGGGTTGATGCAACGCCTGCACGACGGCAGCGCCGACGCAGCCGACCATGCCCG
Organism: Stenotrophomonas sp.; assembly: GCA_035539015.1. Lineage (GTDB taxonomy): Bacteria > Pseudomonadota > Gammaproteobacteria > Xanthomonadales > Xanthomonadaceae > Stenotrophomonas_A. Next base: position 785 of record DATLJF010000177.1, read on the forward strand.
GCTGCAGGCCGAAGGCGAGTTCCTGCATGGCGCTTTCTATCTCGGCTCAGCCGAGTTCTACGCGTGGTTGCGCAGCGTGGGCGATGGGCGCCAGGGCGTCGGCATGCGCCGGATCAGTGAGATCAACCAGTTGTACGGTGGGCACGAGGCGCTGGAGCGGCTGCAGCGCCGCGACGCGCGTTTTTTCAACAGCTGCATGATGGCCACCGCGCTGGGCGCGGCCGTGTCGGACGGCCTGGAGGACGGGCGCATCGTCTCCGGCGTCGGTGGCCAGTACAACTTCGTGGCGATGGCGCATGCGCTGGAGGATGCGCGCAGCGTGTTGATGTTCCGCGCCAGCCGCCAGGAGGCCGGCGGCAAGCTTGAGTCGAACGTGCGCTGGGCGTATGGCCACACCACCATTCCGCGACATCTGCGCGATGTATACGTCAGCCAATACGGCATCGCCGACCTGCTCGGCGTCACCGATGAGGGCTGCGCCATTGCGATGACCGCCATTGCCGAAGCGCCATTCCAGGCCGGGCTGGTCGAGGCGGCCAAGGCGGCGCGCAAGCTGCGCCCGGATTTCGTCGCTCCACCCCAGTGGCAGCGCAACACGCCCGAGCAACTGGCCCAGGCGTTGGCACCCTTCCGCCGCGATGGCACCCTGCCCGATTACCCGCTCGGCATCGATTTCAGCGAGGTCGAGCAGCGGCTGTTGCGGGCCTTGGCATGGCTCAAGGGAAATAGCGCCACCTGGCAGGGCAAGTTGCGTCTGGTCTTGAGCGCGTGGGGAGGACCACTGGCTGACGACGACGCCGCGCTGCAGCGCATGTCGTTGCAGGCACCGCGTGGGTTCGGCGAGAAGCTGCAGGCGCGGCTGGTTCGCCTCGCCCTGGCGCGAACCGCGAGATAAATCCCCAGTCAGCGCGCAGCCAGCGTTTTCACGCTGCGCGCGCAAGCCGTCCCGGCAAGCTGCGGCCACGTCTCCCGGAGCCCTTCTGCATGCCGATGCGCACGTCGCCCTCACATTCGCTGGCCCTGCTGTTGTCCCTGGCGCCGTGGGCCGCGCTCGCGCAAGCGCCGGCAGCGCCGGCGGTCACGCCTCCTGATATCGGCCCGCGTTCGAACTTCAGCGCCCAGGTGCTGCTCGATCGCGCCCACTTCTCGCCCGGCGAGATCGATGCGCTGATCGGCTCGAACCAGCGCCGCGCGGTGAGCGGATACCAGCGCGCGCACGACCTCAAGGCCACCGGCGAACTCGATGAGGACACCTGGAAGGCGTTGTCTGCCGACACCGCGCCCACACTGATCGATTACACCCTGACAGATGCCGACATCGCCGGCCCGTACGTGCAGATTCCCGACAAGCCGGCGGAACAGGCGCAGCTGACGGCCATGGGCTACCAATCGCTGGAAGAGGCGTTGGGCGAGCGGTTCCATGCCAGTCCGGCGCTGATCAAGGCACTCAACCCGGATGCCGATTTCAGTCGCGCCGGCACCGTGTTGCGCGTGCCGGCGGTGGCCAGTGCTGCACCGCTACCCAAGGCTGCCTCTGTGCTGGTCGATAAATCCGACTCGACCGTGTCGCTGCGCGATGCGCAAGGCAAGGTGTTTGCGCAGTTCCCGGCCTCCACCGGCAGCCAGCACGATCCGCTGCCGATCGGGCGCTGGAAGATCCTCGGCGTCTCGCGCGACCCCAAGTTCCACTACAACCCCAAGCTGTTCTGGGATGCGGACAGCGGTGAGCGCAAGGCGACGCTGCCCGCCGGCCCCAACAATCCGGTGGGGCCCGTGTGGGTCGACCTATCCAAGCCGCACTACGGCATCCACGGCACGCCCGAACCGGGACATGTCGGCAAGACCGAATCGCATGGCTGCATCCGCCTGACCAATTGGGATGCACTCACAGTGGCGGCCGCAGTGACGCCTTCGCTGCCGGCGATCCTGGAGGAATAACCCATGAAGACCCTGGGCTTGCTGGTGACTGGCCTGTTGATTGGCGCGGCGGGTTATTTGTGGCTGTATGGGCCCAAGACGGTTTCCACCGGCACGGAGATCAACCAGGCTTTGGCGCAGGCAGCCGGTGCGCCGGAGCATGCGTCCGTCGTGAGCGCCGAGGACCCACCGCCGGTATCCAGTACAGCCGCCATACCCGCACGAACACCGGCCTCGCCGGTCGCCCCCACGGCTGAGGCGAGCCATGAAGCACCGGCACCGGCGCCGGCAACGACATCCACGCCCGGCAGCGAAGGCACGTTGCTGCTGCCAGTGCAGGGCCTGAGCCGCACCGACCTGCACGACACGTTTACTGACGCACGCAGCGAGGGCCGCGTGCACGATGCCATCGACATCATGGCTGCCGCGGGCACGCCGGTGCTGGCGGTGGCAGATGGCACGGTCGAAAAGTTGTTCGACAGCAAGCGTGGCGGGCTGACGATCTACCAGTTCGAACCGAGCGGCCGCTACGCGTACTACTACGCGCATTTGCAGCGCTATGCGGAGGGCCTGGCGGAGAAACAGCCGATCAAGCGCGGCCAGGTGATCGGCTATGTCGGCAGCACCGGCAATGCCAATGCCGAAGCGCCACACCTGCATTTTGCGATTTTCCGGCTCGGGCCGGAGCGACACTGGTGGGAGGGCGAAGCGCTCAATCCCTATCCCGTGCTGCACGACGGGCAACCGCTATAGCGGACAACGGGTTTCCGCACAAAAAAGGGCCGGCATAAGCCGGCCCTTTCGTCGTTCAGTGCCGCCGGATCACAGCGCCTTGGCGGCCGCCACGACGTGGTCGGTGGTGATGTTGAAGTGCTTGTACAGCACTTCCGCAGGCGCCGACGCGCCGAAGCTGTCGATGCCCACCACGTCGCCGTCCAGGCCAACGTACTTGCGCCAGAAACCAGTCACGCCGGCTTCCACCGCCACGCGCTTGCGCACCGCGTTCGGCAACACCGATTCGCGGTAAGCGGCGTCTTGGCGGTCGAACACGTCGGTGCACGGCATCGACACCACGCGGGTCTTCAACCCGGCGGCATCGAGCAGCTTCTTCGCTTCGGTCGCCAGGCCGACTTCCGAGCCGGTGCCGATCAGGATCACGTCCGGCACGCCGCCTTCGGCATCGGCCAGGACGTAGCCACCGCGTTCGATCTGCTTGACCTGTTCGGCGCTGCGCGGCTGGTGCTGCAGGTTCTGGCGACTGAACACCAGGCAGCTCGGGCCGTCCTGGCGGGTGATGGCAGCCTTCCAGCTCACCGCCGATTCGACCGCATCGCACGGGCGCCAGACATCGTTGTTGGGGATATAGCGCAGCGAGGCCAGGTGCTCGATCGGCTGGTGGGTCGGGCCGTCTTCGCCCAGGCCGATGGAGTCGTGGGTGTAGACGTGGATGGCGTGCGCCGGAATCAGCGCGCCCATGCGCACGCCATTGCGGGCGTAATCGCTGAACACCAGGAAGGTGGCGTCGAACGGAATGAAGCCGCCATGCAGGGCCAGGCCGTTGGCAATGGCGGTCATGCCGAACTCGCGCACGCCGTAGTAGACGTAGTTCGCGTTCGGGTCAGTGGTCGCCACCGACTTGCTGGCCTTCCACAAGGTGAGATTGGAATGCGCCAGGTCGGCCGAGCCGCCGACGATTTCCGGCAGCAGCGGCGCGAATGCCTCGATGGTCAGCTGCGAGGCCTTGCGTGAGGCAATCGTCTGGCCATCGGCCTGGGCCTTGGCGATGAAGGCGTCGGCCTGGGCGAGGAAGTCCTGCGGCAGCTGGCCGTTGTAGCGGCGTAGCAGCTCGGCCGCCTCGGCCGGAAAGGCCTTTTCATACGCGGCGAAGGCCTGCTGCCACTCGGCCTGCTGGTGCTTGCCCGCGTCCACGGCGTTCCAGCCATCGTAGATCGCCTGCGGCACTTCGAACGGGGCATACGGCCAGTCGAGCGCCTTGCGCGCGCCCTCCAGCTCTTCCTTGCCCAGCGCAGCGCCGTGCGAGGACTCCTTGCCGGCCTTGGTCGGCGCACCAAAGCCAATGATCGTGCGGCAGCAGATCAGGGTCGGCTTGCCTTCCTCGCCCAGGGCCTGCTCGATGGCGGCCTTGATCGCGTCCGGGTTGTGGCCGTCGACATCGCGCACCACGTGCCAGCCGTAGGCTTCGAACCGCTCGGGCGTGTTGTCGGTGAACCAGCCATCGGTGTTGCCGTCGATGGAGATGTGGTTGTTGTCCCAGAACGCCACCAGCTTGCCCAGGCCCCAGGTGCCGGCGAGCGAGGCCGCTTCATGCGAAATGCCTTCCATCAGGCAGCCGTCGCCCATGAACACCCAGGTGCGGTGGTCGACAATGGCGTGGCCGTCGCGGTTGTAGCGCTGGGCCAGCAGCTTTTCAGCCAGGGCGAAGCCGACCGCGTTGGCGAAGCCCTGGCCGAGCGGGCCGGTGGTGGTCTCCACGCCGGGGGTTTCACTGCGCTCGGGGTGGCCAGCGGTCTTGCTGTGCAGCTGGCGGAATTGCTTGAGTTCGTCCAGCGGCAGGTCGTAGCCGGTGAGGTGCAGCAGGGCGTACTGCAGCATCGAGCCATGGCCGTTGGACAGGACGAAGCGGTCACGGTTGAACCACTTCGGATCGACCGGGTTGTGGCGCAGGAAGTCGTTCCACAGCACTTCGGCGATGTCGGCCATGCCCATGGGCATGCCCGGATGACCGGATTTGGCGGTTTCGACCGCATCGGCGGCGAGGAAGCGGATGGCGTTGGCCAGCTGGCGGCGGGTGGGCTGGGTCATGGGGCGTCTTGGCAGCGGAAGGGACACCGCAAGGGGCGGCGACCTATTGTCCCACATCGCCCGCTGGCCGGCCGCGAGAGCCGCCTGAGCGCTAGTGCAAGGAGAGGTCACAAATGCGTACGCGAGCGGTACGGTTTGCGGGTGTGCCTGCCCAGCGGATGCGTTTGGATGTCAGCTGACTTCCATGCCTACGGCGGTGCGATGATATTGGTTACCCGGTTACCGGCGCGCTATGCGCGCTCTTTGGCCATCGGCTTCTCTCTGGCCGCCCCGGTCAATGCAAGTACCGAATTCGAGTCCACACCGGGCCTGGCCACGATCAATGCCCACTACGCCTATGCGCGCGGACTCGACGGCCGGGGCCAGGCCTTGGGCATGCTGGATTCTGGCGTGCACCTGGAACATCCGGAATTGGCGGGCCGTGTGGTCGGCCTGATCATGCGGGGGCGCGACAAAGCGGGTAACCCTTGCCAGAGCAGCCGCTACTTGAGCGGCGACAAAGCCTGCATCCTCACGGACGGCCGTCCGTCCGTCGCCTACTCCGAGCTCAGCCCGCCCGCCGGAAGCGCCGGCCAGCAGCCCGAAGCGATACTCGTGTTCGACGAACACGGCACGCATGTTGCCGGCACGATGATCGCAGCGCGCGATGGCAAGGGTGTGCAGGGGGTCGCGCCCGAGGCAAAGCTGTTCAGTGTGAATATTGGTTCCCACGTCTACACGCCCCTCGGACCCACAGGGTCGCCCATGGTCGAAAAACGTCAGAGAGTCGCTTACACCCCCGACGCGCTCGAGCACGCCTTCGCTGGCTTGCGCCGTGCCAATCTGCGTGCGATCAACCACAGCTGGGGCTTCAAGGATGGTCCGGCGAAGTCGATGCCCTTCATCGACGCGCAGTTCAAGAACCATGCCGCGGAGATCAAGCCGATCGCCGACGCCGCCCTGGACAGTGGCGCCATCCAGGTGTGGGCCGCCGGCAACGAGAACGGGGCCATGGCCGATGTGCTCGCTTCGCTGCCGCACTATATCCCGGCATTGCAGCCATCCTGGCTGAGCGTTGTCAGTGCCAGCGCCGATGGCAAACTCGATGGGTTCTCTTCGCGCTGTGGCGCAAGTCGTCAGTGGTGCATCGCTGCGCCTGGCAACAACATCCTGTCTACCGTGATAAATGGAGTCCCTGTCGCGAAACTGGTGCGCGAACAAGGTCGCATCGTCGGGATTGACGTAGCCGCCCAGCAGCGACCAGTCTCCGACTACGCCAAGGAATCCGGCACCTCGATGGCCGCCCCGCACGTCACGGCGTCGCTGGCGCTGCTGATGCAGCGGTTCCCGTACTTGAACAACGCCGGCATCCGCGACGTGCTGCTGACCACCGCGCGCGACCTCGGCGCGCCCGGGGTGG
>DATLJF010000178.1:0-2711 GCA_035539015.1 Stenotrophomonas sp.
GCACGCGCACGCGGCCCGGCTATGATCCGGTGTCACTGCGTCCGGAGCCGTCGATGAAAGCCCTGCCCCGTTGGTTGTGCCTGTTCTGCGCCTTGGTATTGCCGTGGCTGGCCCACGCCCAGGCGCCGGCTGCGCGCACCCTGACGGTATTCGCCGCTGCCAGCCTGAAAGAATCGATGGATGAAGCCGCCGCGGCCTACGCCAAGGCGAGCGGTATCGCGGTGACGCCGGTCTATGCGGCCAGTTCGACCCTGGCGCGGCAGATCGAACAGGGCGGCCCGGCCGACGTGTTCTTCTCGGCCGACCTGGAATGGATGGACTACCTGCAGCAGCGTGGGCAGGTGCGCGCGGCTGATCGCCACAATCTGCTCGGCAATACGCTGGTGCTGGTGGCGCCGGCCAGCGCGACTACGCCAAGCCTGGACCCGGCCAGGCCCGGCGCGATATTGGCCGTGCTCGGTGAGGACGGCCGCTTGGCCACGGGCCAGACCGCCAGCGTGCCGGCGGGCAAGTACGCGCGCGCGGCCTTGGAAAAGTCGGGCCAGTGGCAGGCGCTCGCGCCGCGGCTGGCCGAGGCCGAGAGCGTGCGCGCGGCCCTGATGCTGGTGGCGCGCGGCGAGGCGCCCCTCGGCATTGTCTATGCCTCCGACGCGCTGGCCGAACCCAAGGTCAAGGTGGTCGGCCGCTTCGGCGCCGACAGCCATCCGCCGATCGTCTATCCGGTGGCGGCGCTGGCCCGTGCAGCGCCGCAGGCACGTGCCTTCGTGCAGTGGCTGCAAGGGCCGGCGGCCAGCGAGATTTTCCGCCGCCATGGTTTCAGCGTGGCGCGCTGATCCGCCCGTGAGTGCCTTCACGCCTGCGGAAATCACCGCGATCGCACTGAGCCTGAAGGTCGCAGTGGTCGCGGCCATCGCCAGCCTGCCCTTCGGCGTGGCCTGCGGCTGGCTGCTGGCGCGGCGCGAGTTTCCCGGCAAGGCGCTGTTCGACGCGTTGCTGTTGTTGCCGCTGGTGATGCCGCCGGTGGTCACCGGCTACGTGCTGCTGATCGTGTTCGGCAACCAGGGCGTGGTCGGTGCCTGGCTGCGCGACTACCTGGGCGTGCAGTTCGCCTTCCGCTGGACCGGTGCCGCCCTGGCCTGCGCGATCATGGGCTTCCCGTTGATGGTGCGGGCCATCCGGCTCTCGATCGAGGCCACCGACCGTCGCCTAGAAGCCGCCGCGGCCACGCTCGGCGCCGCGCCCTGGCGGGTGTTCTTCACCATCACCCTGCCGTTGGCCTGGCCCGGGCTGGTGGCCGGCGCGGTGCTGGCGTTCGCCAAGGCACTGGGTGAGTTCGGCGCCACCATCACATTCGTCTCCAATATTCCGGGGCAGACGCAGACCCTGTCGGCGGCGATCTACGGCCTGCTGCAGGTGCCGGGGGCCGAGGCCGGCATCTGGCGGCTGACCGCGGTGGCGTTCGTGATTTCATTGCTGGCGCTGTTGCTGTCCGAGTGGCTGGTGCGGCGACAACGCATTCGGAACGAGCACTGATGTTGTCCCTATCGATCGAACTGCGGCGCGGCGACTACCGGCGCCAGGTGCGGATCGAGGACGATGCGCGCGTGGTCGCGCTGGTGGGGCCTTCGGGCGCCGGCAAGACCAGCGTGCTCAACGCCATCGCCGGGCTGTTGCGACCGCATGCCGGGCGCATCGCCATCGATGGCCGGGTGCTGTTCGATAGCGCGGCGCGGGTCGACCTGCCGGCGCATCGGCGGCGCATCGGCTACGTGTTCCAGGATGCGAGGCTGTTCCCGCACCTGGATGTACGGGCCAACCTCAATTATGGCCGCCATGGCCGGGGTACCGAAGCGCGCTTCTCGTTCGACGACATCGTCGCCCTGCTCGGGATCGAAGCCCTGCTGGCGCGGCGGCCGCGCCATTTGTCTGGCGGCGAGGCGCAGCGCGTGGCGATCGGCCGCGCGCTGCTGGCGCAGCCGGCGATCCTGCTGCTGGATGAGCCGCTCTCGGCCCTGGACCGCGCCCGGCGCGAGGAACTGATTCCCTACCTGCAACGCGTCCGCGACGAGATCCGCCTGCCGATGCTGTATGTGAGCCACCGCGAAGACGAAGTGCGGCGGATTGCCGACGCGGTGCACACGCTGGAGTTGCAGCAAGCTGGGTAGCGGGACGCTCAGGTCCAGGCCGGGTCGGCAGTGAAATCGATGGTGAGCCAGAACTGCGCTTCGCGCGCCCCCAGTTCTCCGGCAATGGCATCGCGCAGGGCGTCGGCCTGGCCGATGGAACCGGGGTTGTAGTCGGCGCCCGTCAGCACGTGGATCTCGACGAAGCGCATGCGCCCCATCTTGGCGACGTAGCTGGTGAAGCCGAGGAAGCCGTGTTCGGCGACGAAGCGATCCATTACCGCCTGCACGCGCGCATGCAGTTCGTCCGGCGCTACCTGCAGCACTTCGCGCATTGCCCGCCAGGCACCGCGCAGCGGCAGGGGCAGTACCGCCAGCGAGATGGCGAGCAGGACCAACGGATCAATGTACGGCGTCCATTGCGCGTAGGGGCCGCCCTGCAAGGCAAGCGCGAGCACGAAGGCCAGGACAACGGCCAGGCTCATCAGCCCGGTCAGCAGCCATGCGCGCGCGTCCAGCGCCAGCAGGCCCGATTGCATCCGCCGCGCGTGGTAGCCGATCCATGCCGCCATCGCGAGGTCCGCGACG
>DATLJF010000179.1:0-14249 GCA_035539015.1 Stenotrophomonas sp.
CGCAGCCAGCGCAACGCCCGCCCCAGAGTGCCACCGATTGCCCCGCCCACCGCCAGGGCCGCAGCCTGCATGAGCGCATGGGCGCGCCGGCTAGTGCCCCGCCGCGGCGCGCGCAGTCTGCGCCAATGGGTTTGGGTGGTCAAGGCAGGGGCACCGTATACTGGGCAGGGTCCGGCGCAGGCTTACTTCGACCTTTAGTAAAGTCTGGCCTGCGCCTTTTGCACCAACTTATTCGTGAGAAGCTAGATTCTTAGCGGCCTGACGCAAGGCACTCATAAGTTCCTCAAGGTTGAAATTCCATTTTCCTCCCTCAATAGGGGGATAAATTTCTATTTCAATTGGCCTTCCTGGCTCATGTGATACCTCAGCCAACTGACTCGCCCCCGCCCAAATCTCGAACACGCAATTCTCTCGATCTGAGGGGCTTGTTATCACAGTAGATAAAAGATTCATGGCTTCGGCGGCTCCAATAAACCAATAAATTTTCCATTCGAATCGTAGCGAAGCCCACGGCCATCGGGGGCAATCACATCCAGAACCTTCCCAAATCTACCGGTGTCTCTATAGGTTACGGTGGTCGCCGGATTGCTCAAGATCTCTTCAGCTATTTTTTCACCTTGGGCGTTGATTTCAGAGGGACTTCCTTTAACGTTGGGAAACGCACTACCTTCACGACTGCTGTGTTTTTGGAGTGCTCGACCAGCTAATGAAAGTTGCCCTGATTTATCGGCAGGATCAAGCAGCTTTCCTGCATTCAACAATTCATCAATGTTTTTCCCAGCGAACGCACTACGTTTCGCACCAACTCTTCCCCTCCCAACCCCTTGCAGCGTATCAACCCTGTTCGGATCAACCTCCCGCACCACGGGATTCACCGTCGTGCCGACTACCCCGTCATCTCCTCGCCTGAGAGCATCCCCCAGCGCGTTGCCGCCCAGTCTGCCAAGGGCCAGTTCCACAAGCCCCCACGACGCATCAATCCCAAGCTCAGTGAGCCGGTTGCGTTCGCCCGGATAGGCCGCTGGATCAAACGAGGCGGCGACCCTAAGCGCTTCATTGCTTCTGTAGGCGCTCAGCAGCGCAGCTAGCCCCTCTTGCGCCTGCATGCCCGACAGTGCACCCGCGCCCAGCAGCATCAGGGGCACTGCACATCCCACGACCGTGCCGCAGGCCGGCGTCGCCGCGGCCGCCGCCGCGGTCGCACCGACTGCACCGGCAGCGCCGGTCAGAGCTCGAGCACCTCCAAAACTGCGCTGGACGAGTTCGTCATGACGCAGCAACCAGTCATTGATGGCGTCCAGTTTGGAATAGCCCTGGAAAGCATTGGCCTGCTTGATCAGCTTTTGCTCAGCGATGTAGTCCCGCCCGCGTTGTTCTGCGGCAACCAGCTTCGCCTTATAAGGATCGCCGTCCGGCACCCCCGCCGAGCACCTGGCCAAGGCGCACATCGCATCGTCCAGGCGCTGCTGTTCCTGTTCGCTCTTGCCTTGTTTCAGCGCAGCCAACTTCTGCGCCTCATCCAGGTGCAACTGCCGATTGTTGACATCCGCAGCCAGCGCAGTGCCCGCGCCAGTGGCGCCACCGATCGCCCCCCCACCTACCGCCAGGCTCGCCGCCTGCATCAGCGTGTTGAAGGTCGCCGGATCATCGCGCTCCGTGACTCCCGATTTGTTCAACGACTCGCGGATGATCGGCAACGCAGCCTGGTTCAGCGCTGCGCCGCTTAGCCCTTGCAGCGCGTTTCCACCACCGACCACCGCCACCGCAGCCCCCACGGCCGCATGCAGCGCCACCTTCTCCTTGCTCCCCTCCTGCCAGCCCATCCTGCTGGCCAGCTCACCAGCCGCATTGAACCCGACCTGCCCGGCTACTCGACGCGCTTCCAGATCATTGGCGACCTTCTGCGCATCGAAGATCTCCTTCAGCCCATCCTGCTGCAGTTCTGTGACCCCACGCTGGATGCCCTGGCCACTGCCATCGCGCACAATCAACGTGCCATCGGCGATCCCGGCCTTGGTCGTGCTGCGTGCACTGTCACTCTTCTGCTCGAAGCTGCCACTACCGCCACCACCACTCGACCCGCCACCGCCGCTCACGCTCGCGGAGGTCGCCTTGTACCTGGCCTCGTTGTGCAGATCCGTCCAGCCCAAGCTGCCGGTGCTGAAGCGGTTCTTGCCCGGCTCAGCCGTGCTGGCAATAGCCGCACCATCCAGCTGCGTCTTGCCAGCCACATCAATGTGATAGCCGCCTTCCCCTGCCTGGATCCCGCTTTGCTGGATCACGCTGGTGTAGGTGCTATCGATCTTGCGCGCGTCCACGCTGGCGCTGACCGAGCCGCCGCCGGTGCCGATGGCTGCATCGATGCCGGCCGCCACATCCTTGCGCTTGTAGTCGTTGCTGTCCTGCTGGCTGGCGATCAGGAGGTCACCGCCGACGTTGCCGATCACGCGCTTGCCGATGATCTGCGCGCCGGTGACCTCGGTGTTGCCGCCGCTGACAAAGGTGGTCGTGCCGCGATCACTGCCGATCAGGGTTTCCTGGTATTTGCGGCCCTGGCCATCGCCCTTGCCTTTGGCCATCGAGGCGGAGACATAGATCCCAATCCCGGCTTCGGAGCCGATCGTCACCCCAATCTCGCCGGAGCGGGCTTTGTTGCGCTCCTTCAGTAGATCGGCCTCTTCAGCGCTGCGCAGGATCAGCTTGTCGCGCGCGGCCACCGTGGTGTCGATACCTTCTATACGGCTGCCCGCCACCACGCCGTCGCCCTCGCGCGCCACCACCGACACGTTGCCGTCCTGGCTGTAGACCGTGCTGTCGTTGCTGCGGGCCTGGCTGAAGTCCACCTCGCTCTTGCTCGCGCTGGCACCGACGCCGATACGCAGGCTCATGCCGCCGCTGTTGGCCCTGGCATCGCCATTGACCACGTCCTTGGCATTGGCCACCTGGCCGTTGATCGCGCCGGCGTTGACGCCGCCCGCCGCCTGCAACGCCTTGGCCGCATACAGTGCTTTCAGCCGGCCATCATCGGTTTCATCGGCACGCCTGGCGCTCTGGTAGGCAACCGTGGCCGCGTCGGCTGCGCCGCCCTTGATGCTGACGTGGATGCCGCCGCTGCGCGCATGCTGGCTCTCTGCCCCCTCGCGCCGGTCCAGGCTGTTCTCGATGGCGAAGGTCTTGCCGCTGATCGCTACGCCGCCGCCACCCAATACATCGCTGCCGGTCTGCTGGTAATGCTCGCCGGCCCAGATCGCGGTCTTTCCGTTGACGCTGCCGATCAGGCTGGCGCTGTGCGTGACCTCCTTCAGCGCGGCCGTCTGCTCCAACCGGTTCTTGCCGAGGGTGAAGCCCACGCCGCCATCGCTGAAGAGGCCAGAGGTCTGCTTGTGCCGGGCAACGCGCTCCTCGAACGTGTTGGTCGCGGCCACTACGCTGACGTTCTTGCGGCCGATGATCGTGGTGCCTTCATCGGACACCACCTGGCTGCCCTGGACCAGGACGTTGCCGCCCACCACGTCCACCCGCTTGCCGCTGACAGTCGAAGCAACCGCGTCGTCACGGCGGCGCTTGATCTGCTCACCGGTCCTGGTCGTGCTCAGCACGCCCTTCTTGCGATCACTGCGCTGCAGGGCCAGGGTGTTGACCTGGCGCCCCTCGCGCAGGCTCACGTTGCCGCGGTCAGCGACCAGGGCCGCGGCCCCCTCATGGCTGGTGACCTGCGTGGCCTCCAGATCGATATCGCCGCCCAGTGAGCGCACGGCGATATCGCCGCCGGCCTTGAGCTGCGTGCTGCGCAACGTCTGGTCCTGGCTGTCGATCCGCTCGCTGCTGTTGCTGCCGGTATAGGCGCGGTCTTCGCGCCGGTTGTCCACCAATGCCTTGCTGCGGATGTCCCTATCGGCCACCAGCGCCAAGGTCTGGCCGGCCTCTACCTGGGCACCGTCAAGCGCGATGCCCTGCCTGCTCCGCAGCAATACGCTGCCAGCGCCATCGATCTTGCTGACGGCGTGGCCGACCTGCTCGCTACGCAGATGATTCGCCTCGTTGCCGCCGTTGTCGCGGCGGCGGCTGGTCTGCAGTGCCTGCAGGTCGATATCGCCGCCGGACTCGATGCGGGTCAGGCCGTTGGCGGCCTCGTTGCGCAGTTGCGCGCCTTGCAAGGTGAGGCGCTCGCCCGCGTTGACCTGGAGCGATCCCCGCGTGTGCTGGCCGGTCACGTATAGGCCGGCTACGCGGGCCACTTGCGTGCTGGCCAGGCCCTTGCCGTGTTCGGTGTCCAGGGTGGAAGCAATGCGCACGCTTCCGCCGGCGTCGACGCTCAACGCCTCGCCCGCCTTTACCGTGCCACCTTCGATGCGGATATCGCGTTGCGCGTCGAGCGCTACCCGCTGGCCGCTGATGCGTCCACCGTTGAGTACCCCGATGTTGCCCGCATCAATGTTCACCAGCGAGCGCCCGGCCACGGTGCCGCTGTTGTGCAGGCCGCCCTGCAATTGCAGATCGACCTTGTCGCCGGCCAACAACGCGCCATTGCGGTCCAGGTCCCCTGGCTTCAGCCGCAGGTACACCTGCGGGACCAGCGCGGTGGCGGTGCTGCCATCGGGCAAGGTGATGGTGCGTGCAACCAGCCATACGATGTCGCTGGTCAGCTGGGCCATCTGCGCCGGGCTCAAGGCCACGCCGGGGCGCAGGTTCCATTGCTGGGCGAAGGTGGCTCCGGCGTTGAGCAACGCGCGGTACTGCGCCTCGTCGCTGGTGTAGCTGGCCAGGAAGCGCCGGCCGGTAAGCTGGCCAATCTGTTCGCGCACGAGCTGTTGCTCGTAATACCCATCGCCCAGGCGCTTGTGCAGGGACTCGCCGTCGCTGCGCAGTTGCTTGAGCAAGTGGTCCGAACCCAGCCATTGCCGGTGGTTGGCAAACCGCGGGTCGGTTTCGACCAGGTAGTGACCACCGTTGGCATCGACCTTGAACAGGCTGCTGCGCGGTGCCTGCGTGGGTCCCTGGCCCACGACCACCGTGTCCGCCGAGCCATCAGCTGCGCGCACCGCTTGTACGCCGAGCAGAGCCTGGGCCTGGCCAGCGGTACCTTCCAGCGTTCCGATGGCCGGGCCCGGCAGGCGGCTCAGGTTAGGGTGGGTCGGCATCTCTTGCCGGGTCCCTGCGTTCACCGTCGCGAGATTGGCCAGGCCACCGGCCTCGCGCAGGCCCGGCGCCTGCCGCCCCTGGTCCAGGTTCTCCAGCCCGTCGAGCTTGAGCGTCAGCGTGCCACCGGTGATGCTGCCGCCGATGCTGCCGATCTGCTCGGACAGCGAGGGGTTGCCCCACTGCCGGGTGGTGCCGTTGTAGGCGTGGCTGACGTTGTTGAAGGTGTAGGTGCGATAGAGCGTTTGCGCCCGGTTGCTGACCTGGGCGGTTTTGCCGGTCAAGCCCAATACGTCGAGCGAGCCCCCGGCGGCGATGCGCGCGTATTGGTTGCGCATTCGGTCCACGTGGAGCTTCATCGCTCCACCAGACTGGATCACCGCCTCCGGGCCGGCGCTGGCCAGCACGTCCTCGGTCACGGTCTGGGTGGCGATCCGGTATTGCTCGTTGTCGCCCAGGTCGCCGCCGCCGGTGCCTTGGGGGTGGATCAGGATGCGCCGTGGGTCGGTATAAGCATGCGGGGCCCACAACTGCACGCAATCGGTGCTGCAGGTACCGTACTGGGGGGAATGAAGCAGCCTGTCCTCGATGTAGCGGAAGGGCGGCGCGCCGGCTTCGTCCTGGGCCAGCGGCCGGAATGGATCGGCCGCCCCTTCGACCTGGTCTGGATTGGCCTGGCTGTCTTGGCGGCCCTGGTAGTAGATCGTCGTGGTGCCTTCGCGCGTCGGCAGGCGCGAGCGCTCACCCAGGGCCGAGTGCAGGCCGCCGCGAGCGAACAGGTAGGCGCTGGTCTGCGGCGTCAGCCGGACCACGGCGCGTCGCAGCGCGTAGCCGTCGGGTGTGATGTACGGCATGTCTTCGAGGATGTCCTCGCGCTTGAGGTAGTACACCTCCCAGGCCGAGTAGTTACTGGTACTGCGGATGTTGCTGCTGGCGTTCTTGCCGTTGTGGCGCCAGGCCGGCTGGTCCAGCCGCACCGGGTCGCGCGGGGTGGTCGTGCTGGTCACGCGCACATCGGGACGAATGTTATCGATTGCCTCGGTCTTCACTTCCAACTGGCCGGTGATATCGACGGTCGCGCCGACATTGCGCAGATCAATTGCCTGGCCGCTCGCCTTGCGTGCCGCGTCAAGCGTTCCGCCGATGGCGGCATCGCCACCGCTGTGGATCAGTGCGCGACCGCTGTTTTCCAGCCTGGCCGCGCCCAGGTCCAGCCGCTGGCGCGCTGCAATCGTGGCCGCCTTGTCCTGGCCCTGGACCTTCTCGCTGCCATTGCGCAAGGCGTCAGCGTGCAGTGCGACGTGGTCACCGTAGATCCGGCCGCTGCCGAGGTTCTCCAGGGTCGCCGCAGTCAGGTGGGTAGTGGCGCCGTCGATCAGGCCGCGGTTGGCCAGCTGCGCGGTGATGTGGATCGCCGTGGTGCCCTGGCTGGTCGCTTCGCCGCTGGCGGCGTTGTCGAAGCCGCGCGCGCGGATATCCAGGTGGCCGGCGCGCAGCAGGCCGCGGTTATGCAGCTCGCCTTCGGTATGCAGTGCGAGCGTGCCGCCCGCCTCCATCGTGCCGCTGTGCTGCATGCCCTCGCGCAGGATGAGGGTGGTGTCGCCGCGCGACTGGAGCCTGCCGTCGCCCCCCAGCAGGCGGGCCTGTACGCGTTGGTCCTGGCCCGACGCGAGCAGACCGGCAGTGTTGTGCACCACATCGGCGAGGATGGCTTGGTGGCCGCTGGTGGTGATCTCGCCATGGCGATTATCAAGCGTGTCGGTGACCGTGAGTCGGGTCTGCTGGCCCGAGCGCAGGCGGCCGTGGCGGTTGTCGAGGGCTTCGGTCGATAGCGTCAATGTGCCGGCCTGCATGCCTGCGGCCTGGTCGAGCGTGTCCTGGTTGTCGATGCTGCCGGCGCGTAGCGAAAGGCGCTCGCCGGCCACGATCAGGCCACGCTGGTTATCGAGACGGCCGGCGAGCGTGATCGCGCTGTCGCGCGCGGCCTGTATCCGACCGCCGGCGTTGATTAGCGTGTTGGCGGTGAGTGCGAGGTCGCTTTGGCTGGCCAGCATGCCGCCGTCGCGGTTGTCGAGCGTGGCCAGGTCCAGCTGTGCCGCATTGCCGCCGAAAACCGTGCCACCGCGGTTGTCCAGTGCGCCGCCTCGCAACTCCAGCTTGCCGGCGCTGCGGATGCCGGCGTTTTCGCCGCCGCCGCGGTTGTCGATGGCCGATGCACCCGCGTTGATCTTCAGGTCTCCCTGCGATCGCAGCGTGCCGCCTTGGTTGCGCAGGGCGCCACTGGTGATGTCGAGCGGGCCGGCGACGCTGGCGAGGCTGCCGCCCGTGTTGTCGATGGCCTGCCCGCGCATCTCCAGCCGCGCCTGTTGGCCGAGCACGCGTCCGTGCTGGTTGGCCAGGCCGTTGGCAGTGAGGCTCAGCGCTTTGCCGGCCTGGATCGAACCGCTGTGGTTGTCGATCGCTTGCCCGCTGTACACCTGCATCGATTGCGCTGTATCGAGTGCGCCATGGGCATTGGCGAGCTCGCGCGCGGCGATATGCAGGTCGCCTTCGCTGGACACCACGCCCTGGTCGCGATTGTCCAGGCGATCGGCCTGCAGCTGCTGCGCGCCACCGGACAGTAGCTGGCCGCCACGGTTGTCCAAGCTACCCGTGACTGCGAGCGTGCTCTGGACTTGGCCTTGCAGCGTGCCGGCCCGGTTGTCGACGGCACCGGCGTTCAAGTCCAGCGCGCCGTTGCCACCGATCAGGCCGCCACGATTGTCCAGTTGCTTGGCGACCGTGAGCTGCAGGGTGTCCTTGCCCAGCGCACTCAGCCGGCCGCCCACGTTGACGAGGTGGTCGGCTCGCACGTTCACGCGCTGGCCCCAGGTGACGCCCTGGCTGAGGTCGACGTGCTGGCCGCTGAGCGCCAGCGCGCCCTGGCTGTGGAGGCGCCCGGCATGGCCCAGGAAGCGGGCGGTGTCGATCGCCAGCGTGCCCGGACCCCGCAAGGTCACCGCGCCCTCGGCGTTGCCGAACTCGTCGGCACTCAGCTCGAGCGCGCCCGCGCCCTCGATCGTGCCCCTGCCGTTGTCCAGGTGCGTGGCGTGGATGCGGCTGGCGCTGTCGCCGGCGCTGATCACGCCTTCGCGGTTGTCCAGCTCGCCTACTTCCAGTGCCAGCTGGCGCGCCGCCAACTGGCCGCCGCGCTGGGCAAATTCCTTGGCGGCCAGCGTGAGCCTGCCTGCGGTGGCGAGTTGGCCGCCTGCGTTGTCCAGGCGCGCAGCATGCACGTCCAGTACCGCCGCGTTGGCGGCCAGCACGCCGCCACGGTTGGACAGCACGCCATCGACCTGCACGCGGCTCTCGCCGGTGCCTGCGGCGGTCAGGCGGCCCTGCTCGTTATGCAGTGCGCCAGCGGCCACCTGCATCACGCCGTTGCCGGCGATCGTGCCACGCGCATTGCGCAGGAGTTCGCGGGCGCGCAGTGCCAGCGCGCCGCCGCCGGTGGCCTGCAGCGTGCCTGTGCTGTTGTCGAGGACGCCGGCATCGATCGTGATCGCCGCGGCGCGCGTTGTCGCCGAGCTCAGCTCGATGCGCTCGCCCGCCAGCGCGAGCGGGCCCTGGCTCTCCAGGGTGCCACCGGTGCCGGATAACCTGTCCGCCCGGAGTTGCAACCCCTGTCTGCCGCGATGCTCGATGCGGCCGCCGCCATTGTCCAGTGCGGCGCTTTCCAACTCGAGCGAAACGGCGTTGCTGGTGATCTGGCCGCCGCCATTGTCCAGCGTGCCCGCCACACGCCAGCGGGTCTGCGCGTTGCCCTGGTGCAGCAACGTTCCGACGCGGTTGTCGAACGCCGCAAGATCGAGGTCGAACTTGCCGCCCACGCTCAGCCATCCCTGTGCGTTGCGCAGCGCGCCGCTGCCCAGCTGCGCATCGCCGCGCACATCCAGCTTGCCGGCGCGATTGTCCGTTTCGCCGCCAACCAGCAACAGGCTCTGCACCCCGAACATGCCGCCGGCATTGTCCAGGCCGTGGTCGAGCACTACCTGCAGCGCACCGCCGGCGCTGATGCGTCCGGCGTCGTTGTCCAGCAAGCCGGCAAGGTTCAGCGCGCCATCGGCCAGTGATGATTGGGCGGCCTGGCTTGCGGTCGCTGTGCCGATGCCGCCGCTGGCAATGGGCTGTTGCGTGGGTGCAGCGGCGCTCACGCCTGGCCGAAGCGGTCCTGGCGCGGCGGCCTCGGTAAGGCCCTGCATGGGCAACGCGCCGATCCTTCCGCCGTCGCGGTTACGCAGGCTGCCGGCGCGTAACGCCAGTCCTTGCGCACCGGTTTGCTCGATCGCGCCACCGCGGTTGCGCAGGGATCCGGCATCCATCTGCAGACGCGGTGCGTTGAGGGTGCCGCCGCTGTTGTCCAGCGCCGCCAGCGTGGCGATCGCTAGCTCACCGCGGGCGCCAATCAGCCCGGTATTGGTGATCCCACCCGCGGCCGTCAATCGTGCACCGTGGTGCGATTGCAGCCTACCGCTGTTTTCCAGGCGTCCGCCGACCGTCACCACCAGCGTGCCGGATTCGGCACCGATCGTGCCGGCGTTACGTACACCCAGGCCGTGCTCGGTGCCTACCAGGCTGATCTTGCCGGCATACATGCCGCCCAGCGCGCCGGTGTCGAGGGCGAATGCCGGCCGACCGGCCTGGCTGGCTGCGTCAGGATCGGCGCCCAGGCGCAGCTGTAACTCGTCCTTGGCCCACAAGCCTGCATTGAGCTGCAGCGAACGGGTCAGCAGCTCGGTGTAGTCCACACGGCTGGCATCCAGGCCCTTGCCTGATATGCCAATGGTCCCGCCGCTGACGCGGTAGGCCTGCAGTGCGCCATCGTCAGCGACCATCGGCTTGCCGGTAGTCAGCGTCACCCGGCTGGCATTGAGGAAGCCACCGCCGTTGATGTAGATGCCCGCCGGATTGGCGATCACTACTTCGGCGCGCGGCCCGGCCACTTCCACGTAGCCTTGCAGGTGGCTGGCGGGGCCGTTGACCTCGTTGAGGATGACCCTGGCGCTGCCGCCGGCAAGCCATGGATTGCCCTGAACCCAGCCGCCCAGCTCGGTCTGCGCCGAAGCGCGCGCGTTGTTGAGGATCGCGCCTTGCTGGCTGACATCGAACTGGCTGTAAGGGTTGCGCGAAACCCCGGCTTCGGAAGGGGTGACGATGTTGACGAGAGGAACCCCATTGGGCGCAGCCATCACGCTGGGCGAGGGCTGCCCGGCGGTGGGATCGCCGGCGATGCGTGCCGGTACGGTCTGTGCGGCCAGTGGCGGGATGCCCGCCGCACCGGCCAGCAGGGCTGCAAGTGCAAACCACAGACGGGATGCCGGGCTCCTTGCGCCCGTGGTGCCCACCTTTCCACCGCGCCGCGTGCGTACATGCTCGGAAGCCACCTGCCACAACCGCAACGCGAGGTTGAAAACCCGGCGGTAGATCTTGTTCATCTGCGTTCCCTCGCCTGTGGCTCGGCGCAGACTAGGGCGGGACACTTCGATGGGATATGCGATTTTTCGTGCGTATCGCGGCATCGCTGTTGCGCATGCGGCGCTGCCGATAGCTGCAAAGAGCGTTCGCGCCGTGGCTTCGCAGCGGCGCGAGCCATGGCCATAATGACCACCCCCATGGAGACTCCCGATGCATAGTGGTGGCCTGGAGCTGGCGCTGGTCCTGATGCTGGCGGCGATCGTCGTCGTGCCGGTATTCAAGAAGTTCGGACTGGGCGCGGTGCTCGCCTACCTCGTGGCCGGGGTGCTGCTGGGGCCGGATGGCTTCGGCGTGGTCCAGGACGCCGACCGCATCCTGGCCGCCGCCGAGATCGGCGTGGTCATGCTGCTGTTCGTGATCGGGCTGGAGTTGTCGCCGGCACGGCTCAAGCTGATGCGCCGATCGGTATTCGGCGCCGGCACCGCGCAGGTCCTGCTCACGGCACTGGCGCTGGGTGCACTGCTGATGGCCGACCACCTGGCCTGGCGCAGCGCCTTGATCATCGGCATCGCGCTGGCGCTGTCTTCCACCGCGGTCGGCCTGCAGCTGCTGTCCGAGCACAAGGCGCTCAACAGTGACTACGGCCGCCTGGCCTTCGCCATCCTGCTGTTCCAGGACCTGATCGCGATCACGCTGCTGGCGGCCATCCCGCTGCTGGGCGGGGTACGCAACGATGTGCTGGACTGGCGCGGCATAGCCATGGCGCTCGGCGCGCTGGCGGTGGTCATCCTGTTCGGCCGCTTCGCGCTGCGGCATCTGTTCCGCGTGGTCGCCCGCACCAAGCTGCCGGAGGTGTTCACCGCCACCGCCTTGCTGGTGGTGCTGGGCACCGCCTGGTTCCTGCAGGAAGCCGGCCTGAGCCCCAGCCTGGGTGCGTTCCTGGCCGGCGTGCTGCTGGCCGATTCGGAATACCGGCATGAGCTGGAATCGCAGATCGAGCCGTTCGAAGGGCTGCTGCTGGGCCTGTTCTTCATCGCGGTAGGCATGGGCATCGACCTGGACCGCATCGCCGCCGAGCCGCTGCTGGTGGCCGGCGGGGTCGGCCTGCTGTTGCTGGTGAAGTTCGCGCTGCTGTTCCTGGTCGGGCGCATCGCGCGGCTGCCGCTGCGCAGCTGCCTGATGCTGGGCTCGGTGCTGTGGCTGGGCGGCGAGTTCGCCTTCGTGGTGTTCAACGATGCCCTGCGCTTCGGCTTGCTCAGTGCGGCCAACCATGACCGCCTGGTCGCCATCGTCGGCCTGTCGATGGCGCTGACCCCGCTGTTGCTGCTCGGCATGCAGCGCCTGCTCGGCCAGCCTTCGCGGCTGGATAAGCAGGAAAAGGAATACGACACCATCGATGCGCAGACCCCGCAGGTACTGGTCGCCGGCATGGGCCGCTTCGGCCAGATCGTGGCGCGCCTGCTTACCGCCCAGCGCATCCCGTTCGTGGCGCTGGAGCACAACCCCGAGACGGTCGAGGACCTGCGCCGTTTCGGCAACCAGCTCTATTACGGCGACCCTACCCGGCCGGAACTGCTGCGCGCGGCCGGCGCCGACCGCATCAAGGTCTTCGTCATGGCGATGGACGACCCGGAGACCAACATCAAGGCGGTGCGGCTGGTCCGGCGGCTGTATCCGCAAGCCAAGGTGCTGGCGCGGGCGCGCAACCGCCAGCACGCCTGGAAACTGATGGACCTGGGGGCCGAGCCGTTCCGTGAGGTGCTGGGCTCAAGCCTGGAGCTGAGCGAACGGATGCTGGTGGAACTGGGCGCGGCCCAGGCCACCGCGCAGCACGCGGTCTCCCGCTTCCGCCATCACGATGACGACCTGCTGCGCCGCCAGTACCTGGTCTACGACGACGACGCGGCAGTGATCCAGACCTCGCGCGAGGCGCGTGCCGACCTGATGCAGCTGTTCGAGGCCGACGTGGAAACCGGTGCGCCGGAGGCGTCGATGGCTGGCACGGTCAAGGCCGATCCGCCGCCCACCGACCCCTCCCGGCACTGACGGCTCGCCGCAGCGCACATTGATGCGGCTGCGCGGTTGCCGGATGATCCGCCTTCACGTCATCGGGGGAGGCGTATGAGAAGGGTGGGCAAGCTGGGCTGGTTGCTGTGCCTGCCGGTGCTGGCCGGCTGCGTGGGACGCTCGCCGCTGCACGGGCATTGGGAAGTCGACCTGCAGGCCACGGTCGAACAGGCCCGCCGCGACGGCATCGCCGCGCAGGCGGTGCCGCAAATCCGGGCGGTGTATGGCGGTGGACGGATGGAGATCACCGGCGAAGCCCTGGTGATGCGGGTCGATGGCATGCCCGAGGCGGTGGCGCGCAACTATCGCGTGCTCGGCGAGCAGGACGGCTGCTACCAGATGGCGATCAATGGCGCACCGGGCACGCATGCCTACTGCCTGCGCGGCACGCACCTGCTCGTGCACGATCCGGCCACGCCTTTGACGGTGGTGTTTCGCCGCGCCTCCTGAAGCAGCATCAGCGCCGCGGTTTGCGCGTGGCGGGTTTGGCCACGCGCTTGATGGTCGCTTTGCGCGCCGCTGCCTTCTTCGCCGCCTTCTTCACTGGCGCCTTGGCTGGCTTGCGGCTGGAGGCAGCGGGCCGTTCCTCTGCCGCGCGCCGCGGCGGTGGCCGCCTGCCCGCGGTCAGCGCGCGCCAGGCATGGCCGCCATTGAGTGCAAGCAAGGCATCGGCGGCAGCCGGGCCGGCGCTGCCGGCGGCGTAGTTGGGGAAGTCGTTCGGCGCTTCTTTCCAGGCATCGAGGATGGGCTGCACGATCCGCCACGCGCCTTCCACCATCGCCGCATCTTGGAACAGCCCGGATTCGCCGTTCATGCAATCGCGCAGCAACTGCTCGTAGCCGACGCTGTATTCCTTCGGGAACCAGTCGCGATAACGGAAGTCCATCCGCACCGGTGCCAGGGCGACTTGTGCGCCGGGCCGTTTGACGTCGAATTGCAGCGAGATGCCTTCATCGGGTTGGATATGCAGCACCAGCCAGTCCGGCCCGTAACCGCCGACCTCGGTGCTGCGGAACGGTGCCAATGGCGCCGGCTTGAAGCGGATCGCGATCTCGGTGGTGCGTTCACGCAGGCGCTTGCCGGTGCGCAGGTAGAACGGCACCCCGGCCCAGCGCCAGGTATCGACCTGCAATTTCATCGCCACGTAGGTTTCGGTATTCGAATCCTCCGGCACGGTGTCTTCTTCGCGATAGCCGGGCACGACGCCGCGGTTGATCGCGCCGGCCGCATATTGGCCGCGCACCACGTCGCCTGGTTGCAACGGGCGCACCGCTTCGATCACTTCAGCGCGGCGCCGCTGCATGGCTTCAGTGGTGAAGGCAGCCGGTGGTTCCATCGCGATCATCGCCAGCAACTGGAACAGGTGGTTGGGCACCATGTCGCGCAGGCAGCCGGTGGGGTCGTAGAAACGGCCCCGGCCTTCGACCCCGATCGTTTCGGCTGCGGTGATCTGCACGTGGTCGATGCGGTCGCGGTTCCACACCGGTTCGAACAGGCCGTTGGCGAAGCGGAAGGCGAGGATGTTCTGCACGGTCTCCTTGCCGAGGAAGTGGTCGATGCGGAAGACCTGGTCCTCCTGCAGCACGCGG
>DATLJF010000180.1:0-18316 GCA_035539015.1 Stenotrophomonas sp.
TGGGATTCGCCCGCCACATCCAGCGTGGCAGTCAGCGCCCCCGAACCCGAGGCCAAGGTTCCGGCGGTGGTGTAGTCGAGCTGACCCTTACCCACGGTTGCTCCGTTCTCATCGGTAAGCGTCACCGCATAGCTTCGTCCCCCGCCGGCAATCATAGTCGGCGCCCCGAATGCGGCTTTAATCGTGTGCGCATTGCCGTTGGCATCATAGACCTTGATGCTCGACACCGTAGTCCCCGTCGAGGTAGGCGACAGGTTGCCGCTGATGGTGACTTTGGTCGTGGCCTGCGCCGGTAGCGTGCGCAGGTCCTCGATCGACAGCTGGCTGAGGTTGCCACCGGAATCGATCGCCATCACGTCGAACCCGGTCACCTGATCGACCAGAATTCCGTCATCGTCGAAGCCGAACTGTCCGGCTCGCGTGTAATGCAATTCGCCAGCCTCGTCGCGCAATACGAAATACCCATTGCCATCGATAGCCACATCGGTCGGGCTTTCCGTTTGTCGCAGGTCGCCGTGGGCCGTCCTCATGGCCTCGCCCACGATGCGGGCGCCGTGCTCGCCACTGAGATTGGAAAACAGTGAGTCGCTCCCGCGAAATCCTGGCGTGTTCATGTTCGCAACGTTGTTGCTAACGGTGTCCAGGCTGCGCGAGAAGCTGAAAAGCCCGGACAGACTGTTGTAGAGCGCCTGGAACATGATGGACTCCTCAAGGACGAACCAGGCTGACCTGGGTCAGTCGAACACCGGCCAAGACGCCGGTCGAAGTTTCGACAGTTAGTTGCGGGCCTGCAGAGGTGAACTCCACGCCTTTCACCGTGCCGCTGGCGGTTCCGCCCCCGGTCTGGGCAACCTCCACCTGATGGTTCAACAGGCTCAACCCCTGGCTGGCAGAGTTCATCGTCAGCAGGCTCTCGCTGTTGACGCCGAGCTGCCGTGACTGCTCAAGGTTGCTGAACTGCGCCAGCTGCGCGAGAAACTCGCGGTTGTCCACCGGCTCCAGTGGGTCCTGAAACTGCAGCTGGGTCAGGAAAAGCTTGATGAAGCCTTCCTGGTCGATGGTGGTTCCGGCTTGCACGCTGCCGCTGCCAGTGCTCACCGCGGCACCGATCGCATCGATTGTCATGCTGATTCCCCTGAGGATGAAGGTATGAACGTGTAGGCGGAGTGCCCATTGATCATGACGTTGACACGCCCGCGCGACATGCGCGCCAGTTGCCACGCTATTTCATGCAGGTCTCCGTCCGGCGCTGCGTAGTCACGGATCCACCACCAGGAGCCCATCTCGTCTGTACCGCCAACAATCGAGCGTCGGTTCGGCAGAGTCATGGAAACCAGCGCTGCGGTACGTGAACGAATAGGTTGCGGCGCGCATTCGCCGCCGCCCTCGTTGACACGCGCTTCTGCGGTTGTCGGCTGGAGAACGTTTGGAGAGTTGATGAGCGGAAAGTGCTGTGGGGCACTGGGCACGCCAATTGGCGTGCATTCCAGGGGGGCTAAACGTTCGACTCCGCTGCCAGCCTCGATGGCTGCCATTGCAGTTGGCATCTCGCCAGGTGGAGATGAGGTCCGGCTCGCCTGGGACAGCGCGTACTGCGCCAGTGCGGCCCATTCGTAAAGCATGGCAGGTACCTCCACGCCGCTGCCGTCCTCCGTCAATGCCACCGCATTGACTTGCGGCAACAAAGTCACCGCTTCGGCTCCGCGCTGCTCCGCCCCTTCCTCGAGCCATGCCTCGAACTTAGGCAGGGAGGCCTCTTCACTCCGGACTGGCGTTGGAGTGGCCTCTCGAGGTGGCGGCACTGCGGGAGTATGTGCTCCAACGGTAGTCATGCCGGTTTCCTGCGCGACCAGGCTTCCAGTGATTGCTCCGACTGCCGGCGCTCCTGGACGATCGTCCCAGCCAGATGCGCGGCATCGTGCTGTTTGCTGGCGCGATCCTCGCGGCGGCTGGCCAGCAGCTGCTCCCCCAGTGCCCGCTCACGCGCGTTGGCACATGTCTCCAACTCCGCCTGCGCATCCGTGAGCGCGGTCTCCGCGCTGGCGGCCATGGTCATCGATTGCTGCAGCATGCCCAGGTCCAGCTGTGGCCGAGCCGCTGCCTGCAGCCGCCAGCTCGACAAGGCGCTAACCTCGGCCTGCCTCGCCGCCACTTTCTTGGCCGCTACATCCCATGCACGGGTGCAATCGGCCACGGCGGCGTCGGCCTGCCGCGTGCGCAGATGCCGAAGGCGGGCCACTGATTCAAGCCATCGAAGGCGGCGATCCTCATCCATGGTGGGTCACGTCCTGCAGTACTGACTTGAGACTCTCGAGCGGCTTCGACCCGGAGACTTCGAACCTGCCGGACTGGCGCAACCAAGCTTCCAACGCCGGCTGGATGACCAATGCCCGGTCCAGTTCCGGATTCACGCCTGACTGGTAGGCCCCCATGTCCACCATGTCGCGAGCCCCTTCAAGCAACGCCAGCGTTCGCCGCGCATTGGACGCGACCTCGAGCTCGTCCTGGCTCAGCAGTCGGCCGACCAGTCGGCTGACGCTCTTGAGCACGTTGATGGCGGGATAGTGGCCACGAGCGGCAAGCTCCCGGTCCAACACGATGTGGCCATCCAGGATGGCCCGCATGTGATCGGTCACCGGCTCGTTCAGGTCATCTCCCTCCACCAGCACGCTGTAAATCGCAGTGATGGAGCCGTGTTCCAGCTTGCCGCAACGCTCCAGAATCCGAGGCAGCCACGCAAACACCGATGGTGTATAGCCGCGGAAAGTCGGCGGCTCTCCCGATGCCAGGCCTACTTCGCGCTGCGCCATCGCGAAACGGGTGATCGAGTCAAGCACCAGAAGCACTGAACGCCCCTGGTCGCGAAAATACTCCGCGACGGCGTGGGCGGCATGCACCGCGTGGATACGCACCAGCGCAGGCTGGTCGGAGGTCGCCACCATGACCACGCAGCGCCGCATGATCTCGGGCCCCAGGGTATGGCGCACGAACTCGCCCACCTCGCGGCCCCGCTCGCCAATCATAGCGATCAGCACCACATCCGCCTCGACTTGCGCGGCGAGCATGCCGATCAAGGTGCTCTTCCCTACCCCGCTCCCAGCGAAGATGCCGACGCGTTGCCCGCGACCCAGTGTAAGCAAGCCGTCTATCGCCCGCACACCAGTGGCGATGGCGCTGTCGATGTCAGCCCTGTGCAGCGGATTGATCGCGGGCGCATGCAGCGGATACCGCCCACCCGGATTCAGCGGGCCACCGCCGTCCAGCGGGGCGCAGAACGCGTCGACAACCCGCCCAAGCAATGTATCGTCGACCGGAACATCCAGGTCTCGACCGCTGGCACGTACCGTCGCGCCCACGGTCAGGCCCTCGACATCACCGTAGGGCATCAATAGCAAATGGCGATCGCGGATGCCGACCACCTGGGCCAGCACCACGCGGCTCTTTAGCGCGATCTCGCAGACTTCGCCGACCCGTGCTTCCGGGCCATGCGCCTCGATCACCAGTCCGTTGAAAGACACCACCACGCCATAGCGCTCGGCCATCGAAGCCGACGCGATATGTGCACCGAGTGCCTCAAGCAGGTTCATCGTGTGGCACCATGCGGGCGGTCCAGACCGGCCAGCAAGGCGAGCCGGATATGCTCCATGCGCACATCCAGGCCAATCGCCTCGAAGCCGGCGACCGTCTCGAGAACGCACTGTCCAGCGCCTAGCGCCGGATCGGCTACCACCACAGCGCCGGGCAAGGCGGACAAAGCAGCGACCTCGCTGGCTGCGCAACGAAGCGTTACAGGTCCGGCGCGTCTGTCGCGAAGTGCCTGTTCGCACAGATCGGCGAGCAGGTCCCGTTGTGCATGTACTTCGCCGATGGCGCGCGCCAGTGCAAGGTAGGCGACCTCCACGGCCAGCACTTGTACTTTCTCGAAGTGCTCATCCAGGGCGCTTTGCAGCCCCGCATGCAGCGCCCCCAATTCGGCGGCCTTGCGTTGGGTTTCCTGCTGCGCCTGTTGCAACTGCTGTTCGAGTTGCTGCCTGAGTTGCAAGATCTCCGCACGCGCCGCCTCCGCTTCTTGCAGGGCGAGCAGCTGGCCTTGAGCATATCCCGCCTCGCGCGCCGTCGCCAATATGCGTTCGCGCTCGGTCGGCACGTCCTGATCGAAGGTGATCGGCAAGCGCGGTTCGGCGTCACTCGCGCCCCAGATACGCTCCCACTCGACGGCAGGCACCTTTCTCAAGCAGGCATCTCCGGCGCGGCATCCGCCACGGCACGCAGCAGAGCATGGGTCAGCGCTGGCGACATGACCGGCTCCTGCGCGAGCGCCTCCTTTACCTCCGAAGCATAGGGCTGTGGCAGCAGAGTCAACAGGAAGTCCGCATCGGCATCGACACTTGCCCGCACAACGCGTGCGAAAACTGGCGCTTCCAGTGTCTGCGCCAGATCGAGCAGGCGCGCAAGTGCCGGGGCCAGCGATGGCTCCGAACCTTCCATCGGCGTCTCGCGCATCGCCAGCTCAATCAAGCGAGCATGGTCCCATCCCCTGGCCCGCACATAGGCGATGCTCCGTCGCAAGGCATCGCTGTCGACGGATCCGAGCGAGGCCAGCAGCGCCTCGCAGCGCGATCGTGGCAGGACACTCATCAGCAGCGCAGCCTTGCGGTGGTCGCTGGTGCTCATGCACGTGGCTCCGCGATCCAGGCACGGATCTGCTGGACCGCGCGCTCGCCCTGATCGTGTCCGAGCCTTGCGCGCGCCGCCAACAGGGCGCGACGATGGCCCCAGCCATAGCCGATCACCAAGCACAGCGCACCGACCAATGCAGCAATCAAGCCCAGGATGACAACGGGCACGCTCGGCCTCTTTCCCTCGCGCCGAACCAGGCCCGCGTCCAGCATGGGAGCGTCCGCTGGCCGGTTCTTGGTCTGCGGAATCGGCGCCGCCGCACCACTGCGCACACCGATTTCGATGCTGTCGCCCCGCGCGGGATCCGCACCCACTGCAGCGGCCACGAGTCGCCTCAGGCGATCCTGATCAGTGTTAGGCATGGGCCGGCTTAGCACGATGGCCACGCCCAAACGCTCCAGCCGGGCAGCAGCACGGGTTACTTCTTCGGTTTGCGTCCCGTGCGCATACTCGACCTGCTCGTTAACCAGTCCCGCCGCACCCTCGGGCGTGCGATCAGTGTTCGACGACCGCCGTGTAACCAAGCCCGGTTCGGCCCCACTGGCCAGCAATCGCTCGCTCGTCGTCCTGACCTTGTCGAAGTTGAGCACGGGATTGACCGACACCGCTGCGTCCTCACCGCCCGCAAAGGCGGCGAGGACCTTGCGAATCTGCGCTTCGTAGTAGGCACCCAAACGTTGGGAGTTCTCGTCTTGGTTGCTGGTATCGGCATCGTCCGATCCGCCTGCCAGCTGCAATCCACCGGGTCCTACGACCACCACGGACCCGGGCGCCAAGCCATCCACCGCCGACGCCACCAAACTGCGTATCC
Organism: Stenotrophomonas sp.; assembly: GCA_035539015.1. Classification (GTDB taxonomy): domain Bacteria; phylum Pseudomonadota; class Gammaproteobacteria; order Xanthomonadales; family Xanthomonadaceae; genus Stenotrophomonas_A. Next base: position 5,492 of record DATLJF010000180.1, read on the forward strand.
CGCGCACCTGTGCGGCGGACAACGTTGTGCCGGGCGCTGTCGACAATGCCACGGAAGCTTTCGATTCACGCTCCTCGGCGAGGAAGGTGCCTGGACGACGTATCGATAGATGGACACGGACGCCCGTGACCCCCGGCAACGCGGCGATGGTGCGCTCGATCTCGCCTTGCAGGGCCCGCTGGTAATTGATGCGCTGGGCAAACTCGGTTACGCCGAACTCATCCTTATCGAAGAGTTCAAAACCTACGTGCCCGCCCTTGGGCACACCTGCCGATACCAGACGCATGCGCAACGGATGGACCTGCCCCGCTGGCACCATGATGCCGGTGCCATCATCAGTGAAATGGTAGGGCACCTTCCATTCGTCGAGCGCGGCCGTGATCTCGGCGGCATCGGATTCCCGCAACTGGCCGAACAACAGTGCATCCCGTTCGCCCAGAAGCCACCATAAGGCAGCGCAAGTGCCGAGGATGATCACTGCAAGCACGCCCAGCAATGCCATCCGGCGTGGTGGCGATACCTGTCCCCAGATTTCCTTCAACGCGATCATTCCTCGGCTTCCTTACAGTTGCATCCGGGACAGTTCCTGGTACCCCTCGACGAGCTTGTTACGCACCTCGGACAGGAGCATCAGCCGCATGCGGGCTTCTTCCAATGAGATGATCAGCTCATGCGGCGCCACTTCCTGCCCTGCGGCGAACGCTCGTACCGTCGAGTCGCTGTCGTGAATGGATTGATCGGTTGCCTGAAGCCCTTCGCCAATCACCGAGGAGAAGTCCATGCGTCCAGACTGATGGACGCTGCGGACGACGGCATCCGCATTGGCTGCGGAAATCGCGCCTACTGCCTCGATACTCATCATTTGGCTCCAATATCCAGAGCGCGCAGCACCATGCCGCGCAGCACGTTGAACGAACGTACGTTAGCTTCATAGGCGCGGCTGGCCGTCATCAGCCCGGTCATCTCCGTCACCATGTCGACGTCCGGATAGTGGACATAGCCGGCCTTGTCCGCCATGGGGTCCTTGGGCGCGTAGACCTTTCGGGTAGCTGCTGGCGCAGCATCGGGAGCTGTGTCCTTCGCACCCAACACATTGGCGAAATCGGTCCCCGCCTTGCCACCCAGCCGGGCCGGATCAACCGGCTGGTTGGCGGTGGCGATGCGCTCGCTGGCCGTCTCCATGCGGAGGCGCTCGTTCTGCAGGCCTGCGCGGCTCGCGTCAAGTATAGCTTCGATGCCCATTTCAGCTCCTTCCGCTGATTGCCAGGCGCATCAGCGCCAGATGCCGTCCAAGCGACTCGCTCAGGGCTTGATAGTTGAGGCCGGCGGTGACGGAATCGGCCACGCTGTCGTCCAACGAAGGCCTCGGTAAGTCATACCGTTCGTCGACGATGGCCGTCGCCGATTCGGCAAGATGCGCAGCGCGAGAGGGCTCGCTATCCCACTCCACCGCACCAGCGAGGACTTCGCGCGCGCGACTGTCGTCGACGACGAATACCGGACCGTCCGCAGCTCGGGCGTTGACGATGTTCCAGCCGGCCACCTCAGCCTTGACCTGCTGGAGATTCAGTGCCGCGCGAACGGCTTCCACGGTGATGTCACTGGCCACAAATTTTCCTCACTGGATGACCAGGTCGCCATCCAGGGCGCCTGCTGATTTGATGGACTGGAGAACCGCGATGACGTCGCGGGTAGAAAGGTGGATCGCACGCAGGGCGCTAATCAACTCGGCAACCGTTGCCCCTTCCGGCACCGATACCAGTGGCGCGGTTCCTTCGTCGGCGCTGATCGTGCTTTCCGGCACGACGACGCTGCGGACCCCGGCCGTTGAACGCAAGGCCACCAGTTCCGGCTGGGAGACGCTGTAATGCGTGGCGATGTCCACCCTCAGGTCCCCGTGCGAGATGCTGACCTGCCCAAGACGGATGTTGCCCCCGGCAACCACCGTCCCAGTGCGCTCGTTGATGACGACCCGTGCAGGGCGATCACGCACAACGAGGACATCCTCGATACGCGCGATCTCAGAAACTCGGTTCAAGCTCGCGTCGTAGCGCACCACTACCTTGCCCGCGTGCTCGGCCTCAGCGCTGGCGCCGGGAACACCGGCGGTGATTGCCTGGGCGATGCGGTTGGCGGTACCGAAATCGGCTTCGTCCAGCAGTATGCTCAGCGAGCCCGGCGTGCCGGCCACGTCCAGCGGCGTTGCGCGTTCTACCGTGGCCCCGGACGGAATCCACCCGACGGTCGGATGATTCTTCTGCACCGACGCAGTAATCGCCTCGAACTGATAGCCGCCCACGGAAATCGCCCCTTGCGCGGTGGCGTACATCTTGTTATCCGGACCGGCCAAAGGCACGAGCATCAAGGTCCCGCCCGTGAGGCTTCGCGCGTCGCCCGCTGAAGCAACCTGCACGTCGAGCTGCTGGCCTGGCTCTGCGAACGCTGGCAACTTCGCTGTTACCAACACCGCGGCGACATTCCGGCTGGCCAGGTCGCCAAGGTCGACGTTGACGCCAAAGTTGCGCAACGTATTGGCGACCGACTGCAGCGTGGCACGGTTGCGCGCCGAGTCACCCGTCCCGGACAGGCCGAATACCAAGCCGTAGCCGGTCAGCGGGTTCTCGCGCACGCCGGCAATTCGGGCGATGTCTTTGATCTTGACCTGCGACCCGGCCGGGACCACGCCTGCGGCCGCCATCGCGTCGGCGCACAGCATCAATGACACGAGCAGGTACAAGGACCTCATAGCAGCCGCAGCCATTTGAATATCCGGTAGAGCACGCTCTGCTGCTGGGACTCGGCCACCGCGCCCTTGCCGTTGAACTCGACGTGCGCGTTGGCCAGTCGATGTGACCAGACCGTGTTGTCCGTCGCGATGTCGTCGGTACGGACTATGCCGCTGAGGGTGATGTGCTGGGTTTCCTTGTTGATGAGAAGGGACTGCCCGCCTTCCACCCTCAGCGACCCGTCCGGCAGGACATCAGTTACCTGTACCGAGAGCTGGGTGCGCAGTTCCCCGGCGCGAGATGTCTCCGCGCTTCCGGAGTTTCGGCCGGACAGCGCACCATCGAACGCGCCCTGGTAGTGGTTGGCGGAAGCGCTGCCGCTGAGCCTCAGTTCCGATCCAGCATCGGTGGCTGCGCTCGATCGGGCGCTCGCAGCTTCCAGCACATTGATCGTCAACACGTCTCCGACGCGGTAAGCGCGCCGATCAGCTGCGATTCCGCGATAGGCATCCGCGTCGATGAGGCTTTCCTGCACCTGCGGCGGAGCCGTGCGCATCGGCACCTGCGCCTCGACGGAAGCAGCGGCCAACAGCGTATACAAGGCCAGAATGACTCTACTGTCCAATACTCACCTCCCCCTTGCCGGTCACGGTCGCCGTAAGCGGCGTCCCAGCGCCGGATGGCAACACCTTCACCTGCTCACCGAGCTTCGCATCGCCAACGGCCGAAGCCGGCAAGGTCAGCGTGATTCTGCCGCTGTGCATCTTGAGACTCACCGGTTCCCGCCTCGCCACGAGTGGCGCCGCCTCGAAGTCGCTCAGGCGCATCGGGTCGCCCTCGCGAACGGCATGGCGCAAGCGCTGCCCCGACAGATCTGGCTCGTCCAGCAGCAGGTCGCCGGAGGCCAGCACGCCGGCCGCGTCGATGCGGCCCATTCGCCACCGTAGCGAAGTTGAAGCTGCTCCCTGCCTGGCCGATGCGAGATACAGCGGCTGCTCAACCCACCAGTTCACTACGAACCAGACCATCCGCGTCTGTTCCCTGGCCGCGCCGCGGATTGTTACAGGAACACCCACGCGCTTGCGCGGCCATTCACCGCGCAGCTCGCCGGCTTGCAGTACTACCTGCTCGGCGGGTTCAATGCGCGAGTCCGGAACCTCGTCCGCGCGGAACTCCAGGTGGCCAGGCAATCCATCCGACCGCGCCTGCAGCGCCTGTCGCGCGGTTTCCACCAGTCGCTCGCCCGCAAGTACGCCTGCCGCGGCCGGAGCGGCGGCGAGGCAAAGGATGAGCAGCAAGAGCGCGGACCGGATATTCATCGCTCAACGCCGCAGGTTGTTGATCGTCTCGAGAATCTGGTCCGAGGCCTGGAGCACGCGCGCGTTGAGCTGGTAGGCGCGCTGGGCCAGGACAAGCCCGGTCATCTCGGCGATGACGTCCACGTTGGCCGCCTCGACGTAGCCCTGCTGCAGCTTGACTTCACCCTCGGCGCCAAGCAGCACCGGCACGGGCTCTCCCGAGAGCTCCCCCGCTCGATAGGCATTGTCCCCGGCCGAGGTCAGCCCATCGGTGGAGGCGAAGGACACGACATCGATCGTGCCGAGCACCGTACGGTTGCCAGTGCCGTCCAGGCGCGCGCTTACTTCGCCTGCCACCGATACCTGCACATCTTGAGCGCCCTGTGGAACTTGCAGCCCCGAGGCCAGGCGCATGCCGTCCGCACTGGCCAGGTAGCCCTCGCTGTCGACATGAAAACGCCCGGTGCGGGTATACAGCCGAGCGCCACTGGCGTCTTCCAGTTCAAAGAAGCCGTCACCGTCAATGGCGACATCCAGTGCGTTGCCTGTGGGCTGCAGCGCCCCGGCGGCAAATTCGATTGACGTCGAAGCCACGCGGCTTCCACCGCCCCGTCCCGCGGCAAGCGTGGCCAGGTCCTCGCCTGCGACCGGTGCTGCTGCGATCTCCGCGAAGTTCACCCGGCCCCGCTTGAAGCCCGGTGTCTGCATGTTCGCCACGTTGTTGGAGATCACATCGATCTGCGCTTGCTGACTGCGCAGGCCACTGCTTGAGATGTACAGCGCGTCGATCATTGTCTTGGTTCCTGTCAGTTGTCGCCGAGGCGGTTGACGCCGGTATCGAGCATCCGGTCATAGGCAGAGATAACCCGTTGCACGGACTCGGCATGTCGAGTCAACTCGATGATCTGCACGGTCTGATCCGCTGCATCGACGTTGGACAGCTCTACTGCGCCCTGCACCATCTCGCCGTGCCATTCCGTGTAGCTGCCTTCGTACCGATAGCCGAAATCTCCGGAGTTCAAGCCAGCGGCATCAGTCACGTCGACAAGGCCAATACGCCCGGCCTGCTGGGTTCCGCTCCAAATCACGCCGGCGGCGTCGATGCGGACGTCCCCTTCCGGCAGGCTCAGTGCGCTGCCGGCATCAGACAACACGCTCGCGCCGTCACGGGTGCGCAGTGTCCCGTCCGCGGCGCGGGTAAAGCTGCCCGCGCGTACGAGCCAGCGGACGCCTTTCTTCTCCGTCATGAAGTAGCCTGGGCCCCGTAAAGCCAGGTCCAGGCTGCGCCCGGTCTGCTGCAAGGCACCGTCTTCGCGCGAACGTGACGTCTGCGCCGTCATCCCTGCAAAATCCAGTCGGCTTGTGAGCGCCTGATAGCCCGGAGTGGCCACGTTGGCGACGTTCTGGCTGACAGCGCGCAATGATTCGATATCCGCAGTCAGGCTGCGGCTGATGGCGGCAATGGCGTCGCTCATGCGGCGGCTCCTACAGGGGCGCCCACTGCGGCGAATGCGCGCACGGACACGGTGGCGGGAATCTCGGGCAGGCCGAGTACGGCCACGTGAGGCAGCGATCGCTGCAGCAGGGCTCGCAGCGGCCGGCGTAGCGGCGCGGGGCATAACAATACGGGCATCAGGCTGCGGGCCATCATGGATTCAGCCTGCCGCGCCAGCTGTCGCACGAACCCGTCGAGTTGCCCCATGTCCGTGAACAGCGCCGCACGCCCCTCGGTCGCGCGTGCGTTGGCTACCAGTGAACGCTCCATGCCAGGTTCCAGGGTCATCACGTGCAGTTCGCCCTGTGCGTCCAGGAAGCGTTGGCAGATGGTGGGACCCAGGCGTTCGCGCACGCGCTCGGCCAGTTCGTCCGGGCGTTTTTCCTGTCGTCCGGCGTCGACAAGTACCTCGACGATCGCCTCGATGTTACGCACGCTCACCTGCTCGCGCAGCAGCAATTGCAGGACCTTCTGGATATCCGAGTACGACAGAATGGATGGCACCAGGTCCGAAACCAGGCCCGGGTTCCGCTCGGCCACGCCTGCGAGGAGCCGCTCGGTCTCAGCGCGGTTCAAAAGCTCAGGTGCGTGCCGCTTGGCTACCTCGTTGAGGTGGGTGATCAATACCGTGTCGGCCTCAACCAGCGTATAGCCACCATTGCGTGCGAGTTGCCGGACCTCCTCGACGACCCATTGCGCAGGCAAGCCGTACGCCGGATCCCGGGTCTCCGGGCCTTCCAGTTTGAGCCTCGCGTTGCCGGGGTTGATCGCCAGGATTCTCCCTAGCTGCAGGCTGCCCTGGGCAACACGGTTGCCTTCGATCCGTAGCTCGTACTGGTCCGGCTCCAGTTCGCGGCGCAGGGTCGTCTGTACCCGAGGCAGGACGAACCCGAGTTCGGTCGCCAGCTGCGTGCGCAGGTTGGTGATGCGCTCGGGAAGGTCGCCGCCGGCGCCCACCAGGAAGGGATGTAACGCGCTCCCCAGTTGGATCTCGATGGGCTCGACCCGCATCGCTTGCTGCAACTCGTCGGTTGCGCCTGCCGCGGGCCGAGACTCGATTGCCTCCGCCTCGGTTTGCGCCGGTGGACGCAGGCGAAGGCTGTGCCGGATCAGCAGTGTCAGCGCAATCAGTACAACGAGCACAGGAAGCTTGGGGAACGCCGGCAGTACCAGCAGGAACACCAGCGCGGCGGCAACCATCGCTAGTGCGCGGGGATCGGAGAGCATCTGCCTCGGGATTTCCGCACCAAGGCGTGCGTCAGCGGCGGCTCGGGTGATGATGATGCCCGTCGCCACTGCGATGACCAAGGATGGAATCTGGGTGACGATGCCATCGCCGACGGTCAGCAGGGTGAAGCGGCGCACCGCTTCGGTCCAAGGCATTCCCATCTGCACGATACCGATGGCCAAACCGCCGACGATGTTGATCAGGACGATCACGATCCCGGCGATCGCGTCACCCTTGACGAACTTCGTGGCGCCATCCATAGCGCCGTAGAAATTGGCTTCCTTCTCGACCTGCTTGCGACGCCGGCGCGCCTCGTGTTCGTCGATCAGCCCCATGTTCATGTCGGCATCGATGCTCATCTGCTTGCCGGGCATGCTGTCGAGCGTGAAGCGGGCCGCGACCTCGGCCACGCGTTGCGCACCGTTGGTGACCACTACGTACTGCACGACGACAAGAATCAGGAAGACGACGATACCTACGACATAGTTGCCACGAATGACGAACTCGCCGATGGCGCCGATCACCCTTCCCGCCTCGGCGCCGTCCAGGATCAGACGTGTGGCCGAAACGTTGAGCGACAGCCGGAACATCGTGGCGATCAGCAGCAGTGTCGGGAAGGTGGAGAAGTTGAGCGGCGTCTCGGTGAAGAAGGTCACCATCAGGATCAGCATCGCCATGCTGATGTTGATGATCAGCAGGAAATCCAGCACCACCGGAGGAACCGGTACGAACAGCACCATGAGGATGCCGAGCACCAGCGCGACCAGGGCCAGGTCGCGACGCTCTCGCAACAGCACACCGAGAACGGCCTTCATGCCGGCCTCCGTGCGCGCCCGCTGGCATAGAGCTCTCGATATACCGGCGCCAGCATCCCGAACAGTGCTTCCGGCACTGGCGCGTCTATCTCGCAATCACGGTACAGCGCCCGGGCCAGCGCCGGCCGGCGCATCATGGGAACGCCAGCCCGGCCGGCGACTGCGCGGACCCGTGCCGCCAGAAAGCCCCTGCCCTTGCCGAGCACGACAGGCGCGCGCATGGTCTGCGGCCGGTAACGTATCGCGACCGCATAGTGCGTGGGATTGGTCAGCACCACATCGGCCTCGGCCACGCGCGGCAACGAGCGCACCTTGTTCAGTAGCTCACGTATCTGCTTGCGTTGGCGTGCCTTCACTTCTGGATCGCCATCCCGGCGCTTGTGGTCGTCGCGCACTTCACGACGGCTCATCCGTAGTTTCTGGCCGTGTTCGCGCCGGGCGAAGAGCAGGTCGGCCAAGGCGATGGCCAGCAGCACCAACAACACCCGGATCGAGGTGGTCCAGAACAGCGACCGTAACTGCGGTCCGATGCCGTCCGCTGGCGTGGCCGCAAGCGTGGCGACGAACTCCGGCACGGAGCGCAGTGCCCACCAGGCCAGCAGGAACAGTGCCGCCAACTTAGCGATGAGTTTGCCCAACTCCCACACGCCGCGCATGGAGAATAGACGTCGTATCGCATTCATCGGGTGCATGCGCTGGAAGCTTGGTTTGAGCGCCGAGACACTGAGCAGCGGCCCGGTCTGGGCCAGATTGGTGACGACCGCGACAACCACCAACGCCATGGCCAGCGGCAGCAGCGCGTATACCACCTGCCCGTAAAGCTGTCCCAGCCATCCGGCCAGATCCGTGTTCCAGACCGGGCGCGCGGAGGCGATAGCCAGCGTGCCGCGGATCGCCCTTGACAGAGCCTGTGTCAGCTTGGCGATCACGAGCATCAGGACCACGCTGAAGGTAAGCAGCACCGCGATACCGGTGAGGTCGGCACTCTTGGCGACCTGCCCCTGCTTCCTCGCTTCTTCCTGGCGATGGTGGGTAGGCTGCTCGGTTTTGTCCTGGTCGGCGTCCGCCATCAGGGCGCCCTCAAGATCAACGGCGCTTGTTGCAGGCCGTCCCGGAACAGTCGGCCAAGCAACATTGGCGCATATTGCAGCGAGAGTGCGAGCAGGCCCAGCGCAACACCAATCTTCAAAGGCAGTGCAAGAAAATAGATGTTCGCCTGAGGCATGGAACGGGAGGCGTAGCCCACCGCCAGGTCCACCGCCAACAGCCCTAGCAGCACCGGCAGGATCATGGCCAGCCCGGTGATGAAGCTGCCGCCCAGCAGGAACATGAAGGCATCGGTGTCCAAGCCGTAGCGCGCGGCGCCCAGTGGCAAAGCGACGACACTGGCGGCAAGAAGCCGGTAAAGGAGCAGATGCAGGTCCAAGGTGAAGAACAACACGGTTGCCGACAACACCAATGCCTGGCCCAGCAACGACTCCTGGGTGTCCGCACTCGCTGGATTGAACAGGCTGGCCGCGCCCAGGCCGGCCTGCATGTCCATCATCCAGCCACTCATGTGTACGGCCGCATTCGGCACAAGGAACCCCAGGCCGAAGACGGTGCCAAGGACTAGTTCGCCCACTGCTGCAGAAAGCAGCAACCAAGGGCTTTCAACCGTCGGTGCGGCATAGCCGTCGGGCAATGCCACCACCGTGAGCCAGGCCAGGGAAAGCATCGTCGCGATCCGCACCAACAAGGGTGCCCAGCCGAGCGGTGAGAGTCCGGGCAGCACGGTCACCGGCAGGTACCGCAGTCCAGCCAGCCCGAACAGCAGCGCGAATGCGAGCAGCGGATCGACGTTCACAGCCCCCCCGCGAAATCGAACATCCGCCGGGCCAGTTCGACAGCCGTCAGCAGCATCCAGCTGCCCAGCAACAGGCAGACCGCACCTACCCCGATCAGCTTCGGGATGAAGGTGAGCGTCATCTCCTGGATCTGGGTGACGACCTGCAGCACCGACACCACCAAGCCGACTGCTAGCGTTACCAGCAGGATGGGTGCGGAGATCTTCGCTGCTGCCAGCAGCGTCTCCATCATCAAGTGCATTGCGGTGTCTGCGTCCATGCAGTCGGTCCTCTTTACCTTGGCACGACTGCAGTCAGGCGCGCCTTCAGGCGGCGCGCCAACTCCGTGGCGGAAAGCGTGGCATCCGCCACGCCTGCCATGAGCCCTTGTTGGGCTAGCGCGGCAAACGCGGTATCGGCAGCCTGTTGCTGGCCCTGCGCTTCAAGCCATAACACCTGTGCATACCGTCCACTGATGCAGTTTGGATCCAGTCGAAGCGAGCGTTCCAGATGTGAATGCCCCTCGTCCGTGCGCCCTGCCAGCAGAGCCGTCACAGCTACGCCGCCATGGGATTCGGCGAAGTTTCGATCCAATGCCAGCGCCTGGCGATAGCTGTGCTCTGCCTGCTCGCGACGTCCACCCAACAGTTGCAACCAGCCGAGGGCGTGCCACGTGCCGATGTGGTCAGGCATGACCTGCGTGGCATGTTGAAGAAGTGGCTCGGCGGCGGCAGGGTCGCCGCGCAACATCCACGCTTGGCCCATGCCCGACAGGGCTCGACCGGAATTTGGATAGCGTTCCAGCGCAGCGCCGAAGTGAAGGGACGCGACTTCTACGTCTTGCTGGTACAAGCCTATGGCGCCAGCGGCCAGCAACGCTTCGTGTTGCTGCGGGGCCTGCCTTAGACAGGCTTCGGCCAAGGACTGTGCGCGAGCCGTGTCGCCCGCGTCGAGCGCGGAAAGCGCTTGCAAGCCGAGGACAGTGGGATGACCAGGCTCCAGCTCCAGAGCGCCACCCAGAGCTTCGTCGGCAGCCGCGTAATCGCGGCGCATCAAGGCAATGCGTGCGGCGAGGATTGCGTGATCGGCGGATGGCGCGAACTGTGCTTCGGCTTCGGCCAACGATGCCGAAGCGGAGTCCAAGTCGTGCAGGCAAAGCTGTGCGAAGGCCAGGTCGTGATATGTCGCTGGAGACGCTGCGACCCGTACGAGTTCGCTGAGGCGGCGAGCGGCTTCTGCGTAGCGACCGAAAAGAAGGTCGATACGGGAGATACGAAACGACACCGCGGGCAACTCGCGGGCCGATGGTGGCAATGCGGATAGTACTTCAACGGCGTCGGATAGCTCGGCGTCCGCGATATAGGCGTCGCATAGCTGGCAAGCAAGTTCCGGATTGCCCGGATCCTGGGCCAGAAATGCGCGCAGTCGTTCCTTCGACAGCATTGCTAAATTCCGACAAGACTTCCCCGCATCGGACCAGAATGATCCAATGGCGAAACGTCGATTAATCCCCGGACTCGTGCAGAACTTCCGTGTCATGCGTGGCCATAAAACAAGGCCAGTACATATCCCCGTGCATCCCTGAGCGTGTCCCCCTGACAGCGGCTAAGACTCTCGCGGCATCACGCCGGTCTGTCAAGCGCTCGGAGCAAAGAGCCAAAGGCGTCACAGATCAAGGCCCTCCCCATCCCCGCTGGTCTGCCAACGCACCGTCAACAGGAATATTCGATTGTAAGCGGCTCGTCAGCGCGAGGTCGGCGGGAACCATAGGAAGCTCGTCCTGCACAAGATGCCGAGCTGGCGCGAATAGCAGCAGTCAGCCTTCCTCAATCTCAAGTCCTTAGTACATTGCGCGACACTGCTCATGTCGCTGCCAAACCGGCCTGGACCTAATCACCTGCCGTCAATTTCACTGACACCAAAGGATGTTCCACGTCACGGACGAGGCGGGACCTTGCAAGCAATCCTATGAGCAAGTGATCCCGAGGGGCGCCACGCACTGAAAGTATGTCCTCTCCATCCTTCTCCGAAAGATCAGCCACCTCTTTCGTGAGCTCATCCCTAAGATCATCCAACTCACTACGGAGCACTACGGCGAAGAAATCCTCACCAAACCCTACGACAAAGTTTCCATCGTCCATCTCTTTAACCCGGAAATTGCGCAGATCTCCCAACTTGGCTATTCGGCCCTCCGCTTCACAAAAGTTTACGTCACCTCTTGAAAAGGCCCATGTTCCATTAGAAAACATGAACGCAGAAAACGCCCCATCGGAATAATGTCGTACGCAGTTCTTCTGCTCATCCAAATCAACAGGAACCCTAAATGCACAATTGACTATTTTCATTCCTGTACTCACGGACTCCCTCGCTCAACCTGATACTTCCGGATAAGGTAATTACTGTCAATTTCTGTCGGCACGAGCCATTCACGCTCCCATGGCCGGTCCATCATACTTTCAATGTTGGGCTGAGCCAGACCTTTTGGAAGCCTGAACATTGATACATAGCCTTGCTGATTACCTGCAGAACCTGATGCGAAATGCAGCGCCACCTCCTCAGCCGATGAGACGCTGATGAACGGCGATTCTGAGCTCCCTATTCCATGCCTCCCAAAGAGACTGGAGACCGTACCAGAATTTTCCGCTCCAGTAATAAGCGCGTTAGACGCGTCGACTCCTTCCTTCATGGCGACGCCAGAGAGGTAGCGGGAGCGATCTGTCGCATCGCCTCTAAAGAATATGTCGAACTCCGGCTCAAGACTACTTGAGACACGAGAGATTGCCACTGCATCGCCGTTGAACGCGCCGGCTCGTGCAGCAACCCCTCCAAGTGAACCCTCAAGCTCAGCAACTCTCAGCTCGGGTACAAAAGCCGTAGCCAATGCCAAGCCGACGTCAAAAGACGCTCCGCCTGCCAACTCGTTCCTCAGAATCGGTATCTGTGGCGCTTCAAACCTCAGGCCCGTGGCGAGATAACCCAATTTATAGAGAGGCTCGGCATTGAGGATGCCTGCCTGCATGCTCATGCCGAAATTCAAGCTAGCCTTGAACTGCCCCAAGCCAAACCCAGTCAGGTCAACGGGGGCGCCGGACTCTCCCCATGCCGCCAGGTTCGGTGCAATGATCCCTAGCAATTCACTGGACCGGGGAAGATGCGGCGCAGAACCCAGCAGCCTCGCACCAAAGCCTGTTTCTCCGAGCGTTGTGTCAGAAAGAGGCAGCTTGAGACCGGCGGCGGCCTGCACGTTATTCGCCACCTGGGCATTGTATCGGCGTGCCAACGAGTTATAGCCAGAAACAATCCCGAGGTCGTTGAAGGCAGGGTTCAACTTCGTTTCGAACCTTCTGACGCCCATCTGCTGGGGAGCGTCGCTCACGCCTTGCATTCGCCAGTTTGGGTCGTTATAGGCTCCGAACGCCGTGCCTGCCGACTTCTTG
>DATLJF010000181.1:0-5082 GCA_035539015.1 Stenotrophomonas sp.
GCTCGATGCGGCCCAGCGCCGCGCCGGCAAGATGCACAGCGCCGGTATGTCCGCTGCAGCACACGGTGCCGGCGCCCTGTTCGTTGGCCAGCGCGCCCTGCGCGCCGAGGCGCTACCCGTGGGCCAGGCCATGGAGTTCGAGTCGGCCATGGCCGATGTGCGCAAGGTCGTCAACTTCGACACCCCACAGCAGTTCAAGCAGATGGGCACCGACATCGAGAACCTGTCGATGCGCCTGCCGCTGCTGCCCACGGAAATCGCGCAGATCGTCGCCGCCGCCGGCCAGGCCAACATCCCGCGCCAGGAGCTGGTCCGCTTTGCCGAAGACGCGGCGAAGATGGCCGTGGCATTCGACAGCACCGCCGAGGATTCAGGCCAGACCATGGCCACCTGGCGCACCGCCTTCCGTATGACCCAGGACGGCGTGACCAGCCTGGCCGACAAGATCAACTACCTGGGCAACACCGGCCCGGCCAACGTCAACAAGATCACCGACGTGGTCAACCGCATCGGCGCATTGGGCGAGGTGGCCGGTTTGCAGTCCGGTCCGCTGGCCGCACTCGGCGCCACGGTCGCCGGCATGGGCATCGAGTCGGAAGTCTCGGCCACCGGCATCAAGAACATGCTGCTCACCTTGGCCGCCGGCGATGCGGCCACGAAGCAGCAGCGCAACTCGTTCAAGCGCCTGGGCATCGATGCTGCGCAGATGGCCAAGTTCATGCAGCGCGACGCCGGCGGCGCCATCGTCTCGGTACTGGAGAAACTACGGCAGCTTCCCAAGGCCGAACAGGCCGCGGTGATGACCAAGTTGTTCGGCCGCGAATCGATCGGCGCCATCGCGCCGCTGCTGACCAACCTGGAGCTGCTGGAAACCAACTTTCGCAAGGTGAGCGACGCCCAGGTCTACGGCGGATCGATGGCCGCCGAATATGCCTCGCGCGTGGCCACTTCTGCCAACGCGCTGCAGCTGGCCAAGAACACTGCCGTAGTGCTGTCGCAATCGATCGGCGCCACCCTGCTGCCGGACTTCAATGCCCTGGCGCGGCGCGTAGCCGGCGTGGTGGTGCAGATGACCGAGTGGATCCGTGCCAACCCGGAGTTGGTAGCCACGCTCGCCAAACTGGTGGTCGGCGGCACGGCGCTGGTCACGGCGCTGGGCGGGCTACTCATCGCCGGCGGCACTGCCGCCATGGCGCTGTCGCAGATCCACAACGCGGTGGCGCTACTGAGCGGCGGCCAAGGGCTCGGCGGCCTGTTTGGCCAAGTGATGAGCCTGGCCGGTCGCGCGTTCCCGATGCTCCTCAACGTCGGCCGGATGCTGCTGCCACTGCTGGGCGGCATCAGCCTGCCGGTGCTGGCCATCGGCGCGGCCTTGGCCGTGGTCGCCGCCCTGGTGTGGAAGTACTGGGGGCCGATCAAGGCGTTCATGGCCGGCGTCTGGCAGGGCCTGCAGGACGCCTTCGGCCCGGTCCTGGCCGAGCTGCGCACCGCGCTGGCGCCGCTGGCGCCGTTGTGGAACACGATCTCCGGGGCGATGGGCAAGGCCTGGGAGTGGGTCAAGCAGCTCTTCGCCCCGTTCCAGGCCACCAGCGAACAGCTGCAGGGCGCCACCGACGCCGGCAGGGGCTTCGGTCAGATCCTTGGCTCGGTGCTGGTGATGCAACTGCAGCTGGCGGTGAAGGCGATCGGCTGGCTCGTCAACGCTTTCGTGGCCGTTCTACCGACGATCAAGGCTGTGCTCGGCGGTGTGTGGCAATACGTCCAGGGCATTTGGTCGCTGATCGTGGGCGTGTTCACTCTCAATGGTGACCGGATCCGCGAGGGGCTGGGCCAGCTCTGGAACGGCATCAACGGCGTCCTCGCCGGCTGGCCAGCGCGCCTGCTGCAGGCCGGCGTGGCGATGATCGACGGCCTGGTGAACGGTATCCGCTCGCGCATCGGCGCCGCCGGCGCGGCCATCGCTGGTGTCGGCAGCACCGTGATCGGCCAGTTCAAGTCGCTGCTCGGCATTCATAGCCCCTCGCGCGTATTCGCCCAGCTCGGCGGCTACACGATCGAAGGCCTCACCCAGGGCGTGCAGCGCGCCCAGAACGCGCCCGTGGCCGCCGTGGCCGCCATCGGCGCCCGGATGGCAGCCGCAGGCGCCGGCGCGGCGCTGGTGGCCGCTACGGGCCCTGCGATGGCCGTAGACACGCGACCGCCGCTGACCGCACCCGCTCGCGCTGCAGCCGCACCCGCCGCCGGTGACCACATCGAGATCCACCTGCACGCCGCGCCCGGCATGGATGAGAAGGCGCTCATCGCAATGATGCGGCGCGAGCTGGATGCCCTCTCCCGCGAGAAGGCTGCGCGCCAGCGCTCGGGCCTGCGCGACAACGACCACTGAGGCAACCGCGATGATGATGAGCTACGGCACCTTCGTGTTCTCCCTGCCGACCCTGGCCTACCAGGAGCTGCAGCGGCAGCAGACCTGGCGCTTCGGCGCCAGCGAGCGCGTAGGCGCGCGCGCAGCGCTGCAATACCTGGGCGAAGGCGAGGACACCATCGAGCTGTCCGGCCTGCTGGCGCCGGAGCTGACCGGCACACGCGACTCGCTGGATACGCTGCGCGAGCTGGCGCTTGATGGCCAGGCACTGCCGTTGGTCGATGGCGCCGGCATCGTGTACGGCAACTACGTGCTGACCAACCTGCGCGAAACCAACTCCATCTTCTTCGCCGATGGCACGCCCCGCCGCATCGAGTTCTCGATCTCCCTGCGGCGCGAGGACAGCACGCCGCAGCCGGGAGCCACGGCATGACGGCCGTTCCGGCATGGCGCGTGGTGCTGGACGGCCAGGATCTGACCGACAGGATCGCGCCGCGGCTGATCGACCTGACCTTGACCGAAGACCGTAGCGGCGAAGCCGACCAGCTGGACCTTCGCCTGCACGACCACGACGGCAAGATGGCGCTGCCGCGCCGGGGCGTCACCTTGGCCGTGGCCATCGGCTGGAAGGACAGCGGCCTGGTCGACAAAGGCACCTTCGAGGTGGACGAGGTCGAGTACAGCGGCTCGCCGGATGTGATTTGTATTCGCGCCCGAAGCGCGAACCTCACGCAAAGTTTGCGCAATCGCCGCGAGCGCAGCTGGCACGCCACGACGCTGGGGGACGTGGTGCGCGCGATCGCCGGGGAACACGGACTGACCGCGCGTGTGGCCGACACGCTCGCCGGCGTTGCGTTGCCACATCTGGACCAGGCCAACGAGAGCGACGCCAATCTGCTCACGCGCCTGGGCAAGCGATTCGACGCCACTGCCACGGTCAAGAATGGCACGCTGATCTTCGGGCCCATCGGCACTGGCAAGACCGCAAGCGGTAAGGAGCTGTCCACCTTCCTCCTCACCCGCCGCGACGGTGACCAGCATCGCTACAGCGTAGCCGATCGCGACGCCTATAGCGGCGTGCGCGCCTACTGGAACGACAAGAAGGGCGCGCGGCGCAAGTCCGTGCTGGTTGGCAAGGATGACAATGCCAAGTCGCTACGCGAGACCTACGACAGCGAGAAGTCGGCGCGCGAGCACGCCGCCGCTGAATTCAAGCGCGTACGGCGTGGCGAGGCCAAGTTCGACTTCACGCTGGCGCTGGGCCGCGCCGACCTGACGCCGGAGACCATCGTGCAGGTGCGGGGCTTCAAGCCCGAGATCGACAGCCAACGATGGCTGGTGGCTAAGGCGAGCCACACCGTCATGGGATCAAACGGCTTCATCACGGCGTTGGAGCTGGAAACAGCCATTGATTAATGGCTTGCGCATCCCCCTGTCGCCTCGGGCATCATGCCGATAGTGGCCGGCGTGTGGTCGCAATTTCTGCCGACCCCGTTCGGTCCTGGTAGTGCGGCACCGGTGGTTTCTTACACAATCTGAACGGTGAACATTCTTTCGCCAGTTCGGGGAAAAATAGCTAGACAACCCCCGGAGGCCGGAGGTAATGTTTCGCCCGTCGCCGCCCAATCGGCGACCGGGTTTGACAGCCCGAGTTACGGCGGCGAAAGCCGCATTGAGCATGCTCTGCGGCTTTTTTCGTGCCCTTGCATCGCCCCTTTCTATGGGCGGCCGGGCGGGGAGGCCGCGAGGCCTGCCGGTGCCGTAGCCGGTCTGTCAACCTCGTCCGGTCGTCCACCTCGTTTGACAGCGAGGTGGGCGGTTCTATCACTCGATCCCGAGAACTACGGCATGAAACCAATCGATTCCTCAAACGCCGCGCAGGCGCGCGATATCGCCTATTACTTTGGCCAGGTGGCCGACACCTTGGAGTGGGAGCGCGACGCCTGGATGGCGCTGTCCGTGAAGCTCAGCGCCATGGGCAAGCCCGCCTCCTCCCTTACCCTCGCCGACGTGGCGGCTGCGATCGCCGCCGTCAATGCCGAGGCGGAAGGTGGTGCAGCTTGAGCCCCGTCGCTGGCGACCTTCCGCACAACTCCAGGAAGGCGGGGTCCGGCATTCGCTATACGCTGATGGAGGATGACTACAGCCGGCTGCATCAAGTATGGGAAGTCTTGGACATGCTCTCGATGCTGAGCGAAGGTATGGGCACGGCGATTTCACTCGACCACGTAGCGGCTGTGTCCGGTTACGCCGCGCGGGACTTGAATGAGGCTCTGGCTAACCTGGTGCGTTCTACCCCCTCTCCATGATCACTGGTGGGGCATGGACGCCCCGCCCTACTCATAGAAGAACTCCTTGTATCGTCGCTTGAATTCAGCCCATAGGCCGGGGACGCGGGTTTCACTCAATGGCGGGCGCCGGAGATCCAGCTCGGCTATCGCAATCGCGTTGTCATGGTGATGGCGTCGCATAACGGCAAAATTGCGACGCAGCCAGCTGCTCATCTGTGCGAACGTGACTGCTGCCAGCATCCCGAAGATCACCACGAACAAGGCCAGCACGTCCGACGTTGACGCATCTTGACCGGCAATGCCGTAGCTCGCTTTCGCTGTGACCTGGGCCTCGAGCACGAACACCATCACACCGAACGCAAGGCGCGCCGCCCGCTCGTTGGATGCCTTGTTCGACTTCCCCGCCTGGGCGGCCAGTTCTTCGTC
>DATLJF010000182.1:0-3641 GCA_035539015.1 Stenotrophomonas sp.
CCTGGCTGATCACCGCGTTCCTGCTGATCGCGGTGATGCCGGTGCTGGCCGGCGCGGTCACCATGCTGCTGACCGACAAGTTCTTCGGCACCTCGTTCTTCAATGCCGCCGGCGGCGGCGACCCGGTGATGTACCAGCACATCTTCTGGTTCTTCGGTCACCCCGAGGTCTACATCATGATCCTGCCCGCCTTCGGCGTGGTCAGCGAGATCATTCCGACCTTCAGCCGCAAGCCGCTGTTCGGCTACCAGGCGATGGTGTACGCGATCGCCGCGATCGCCTTCCTCAGCTTCATCGTCTGGGCCCACCACATGTTCACCGTGGGCATGCCGCTGGGCGGGGAGATCTACTTCATGTTCGCCACGATGCTCATCTCCATTCCCACCGGGGTGAAGGTGTTCAACTGGGTCAGCACGATGTGGAAGGGCTCGCTGAGCTTCGAAGCGCCGATGCTGTGGGCGGTCTCGTTCGTCATCCTGTTCACCATCGGCGGCTTCTCCGGCCTGATGCTGGCCATCGTGCCGGCCGACTTCCAGTACCACGACACTTACTTCGTGGTGGCGCACTTCCATTACGTACTGGTCACCGGCGCGTTGTTCGGCTTGATCGCCGCGGTCTATTACTGGTGGCCGAAGTGGACCGGGCGCATGTACAGCGAAGGCTGGGCGCAGGTGCATTTCTGGTGGACGATGGTGTTCGTCAACCTGACCTTCTTCCCGCAGCACTTCCTCGGCCTGGCCGGCATGCCGCGGCGCATCCCGGACTACAACGTGGTGTTCGCCGACTGGAACCTGGTCAGCTCGATTGGCGCGTTCGGCATGTTCGTCACGCCGTTCCTGATGGCCGGCATCCTGCTGTCCTCGTTGCGCAACGGCGCCCGCGCCGGCGACCGTGCCTGGGAGGGCGCGCGCGGCCTGGAATGGACGGTGCCTTCGCCGGCGCCCGCGCACACCTTTACCCTGCCGCCGGTGATCAAGCCGGGCGACCTGGCGCACGACGATGTCAGCCACTGATCCGCGCGCGGCTGCGCCTGCCAACGAACCCGGCGCCGCCGCGCTGGCCGAGCGCCGTCGCCGCGCCCGCCGCACCGCCTGGGTGGTGGCCACCGTGGCACTGCTGGTCTATGCCGGCTTCATCCTGACCGGGGTGCTGGGCCGGTGAGCAGCCCGCAGCCGACGCCGCGTGCCAACGCCGGCCTGGCGCGGCTGGTTGGCGTGGTGGTGGTGGCGTTCGTGCTGACCTTCTCGCTGGTGCCGCTGTACCGCATTGCCTGCGAAAAGGTCTTCGGCATCCGCGTCGAGCGCGGGCCGGGCAGCAGCCAGCGGGCCGAAGTGGTACCGGCGGCGAAGCGTCTGGTGCGGGTCGAGTTCGACGGCAGCGTCAATTCACGCCTGCCGTGGTCGTTTCATCCCGAGCAGCTGAGCATGGAAGTCGTGCCCGGCGAACTCAACGAAGCCTTGTACTTCGCACGCAACGACAGCGACCACCCGATCGTCGGCAGCGCGGTGCCCTCGGTGGCGCCGGCGCGGGCGTCGGGCTTCTTCAGCAAGACCGAATGTTTCTGCTTCACCGCCCAGACCCTGCAGGCCGGCGAACAGCGCGACATGCCGTTGCGCTTCATCGTCGACCCCAACCTGCCGCCCGAGATCCACACGATCACGCTGTCCTATACCTTCTACAAGAACGACACCCTGACCTCGGAGCTGCCGGCCGGTTCGCCTGCCAGCGGGCCGAAGGCCGCCCCCTGAATCCACCGCAAAACCTGATCCCGGAAACGACGACATGGCCGACCACAGTACCGATGCCAATGCCTATTTCGTGCCGAGCCACAGCAAATGGCCGTTCGTCGGCTCGATCGCCATGCTGGTGACGATGGTGGGCGTGGCGTCCTGGCTCAACGACGCCGCCTGGGGCCGCTGGACGTTCTTCCTCGGCATCGCGATGCTGGTGGCGACCTTGTTCATGTGGTTCGGCGATGTCATCCGCGAATCCAATGCCGGGCGCTACAACCAGCAGGTCGGCGTGTCCTTCCGCATGGGGATGGTGTGGTTCATCTTCTCGGAGGTGATGTTCTTCGGCGCCTTCTTCGGCGCGCTGTTCTACACCCGCGTGTTCGGGCTGGAATGGCTCGGCGGTTACGGCGACGGGGTGATGACCAACGAGTTGCTGTGGAACGGCTACTCCTCGGCCTGGCCGAGCAACGGCCCCGGCGCGATCGGTGGCCATTTCCAGACCATCCCGGCCTGGGGCCTGCCGCTGATCAACACGCTGATCCTGCTCAGCTCCGGCGTCACCCTGACCATTGCCCACCACGCGCTCAAGGCCGGCCACCGCCGCCAGCTGCTGATCTGGCAGGGCGTGACCGTACTGCTGGGCTGCGCGTTCCTGTATTTCCAGGCCGAGGAATACATCCACGCCTATCACGCGCTCAACCTGACCCTGGGCTCGGGCATCTACGGCTCGACGTTCTTCATGCTCACCGGCTTCCACGGCATGCACGTGGCGCTCGGCACGATCATGCTGATCGTGATGTGGCTGCGCGCCGCGCGCGGCCATTTCACCCGC
Organism: Stenotrophomonas sp.; assembly: GCA_035539015.1. GTDB lineage: Bacteria > Pseudomonadota > Gammaproteobacteria > Xanthomonadales > Xanthomonadaceae > Stenotrophomonas_A. The sequence continues at coordinate 2,566 of DATLJF010000182.1, forward strand.
GACCACCATTTCGCCTTCGAAGCGGCGGCCTGGTATTGGCACTTCGTCGACGTGGTGTGGCTGGCGTTGTTCCTGTTCGTCTACGTGCTGTAAGGCCGCGCTGCGCGGCCTGCCTCACAGGCCGTGCGGTTTGATCCAGCCGCTGTAGATGCCGAGGATGACCAGCAGGATCAGCGCCACCGACAACCCAATACGCCGGGTAAGCGCATTGACCGTGCGCTTGCTGTCCCCGCGATCGGTCAACAGGTAGTACAGGCCGGCACCGAGTTGCCAGACGATGACCAGCAGGAACGCGACAATCAGCAGGGTCTTGAGCGAATCGTTCACGGGAAGGCCGGCAGCCGGAAGGGAAGCCGCATTCCACTCCATTTGCGCGGCCTTGTCATGATGCGCCAGCACACGCCCGCCGCTGGCGCGATGTGGGGCGGATGGCTGCTGGCGCTGGCCGTGGCCTGCGCGTTCGCAATGCTGGGGCGCTGGCAACTGCAGCGCATGCACGAGAAGCAGGCCCTGTTGGTGCAGGCCAGCCATGTGCGCCTGCATCCGCAGCAGCTGGACGAGGCGCTGGGCCGGCGGCAAGCGCTGCAGTGGGTGAGCGGCGAGGTCGAACTGCAGCCGCAGCAGATACTGCTGGACAACCAGATGCGCGAAGGCCGTGCCGGCGTGCGCATCTACCAGCCGGCGCGCAGCGCGGGCGGGCATTGGCTGCTGCTGGATCTGGGCTGGTGGCCACTGCCGGGCGACCGGCAATTGCCGGCGCTGGTGCCGATCAGCGGCCGCCATCCGGTGCGCGGGCTGCTGGCGGCGCCGCCTTCCAGCGGCCTGCTGCTCGGGCCGGCACTGAGTGCCACGGCGCAGCCTTCGACCTGGCTGGCGACGCGCATGGATACTGCCGCGATCGCCCGCACCCTGGGCCGGCGCGACATTTCGTCGCAGGTACTGCGGCTCGATCCGGCGTTGCCGCTGGGCTACGCCCGCGACCTGGAGATACTGCCCAATACGCTGCCGCCCGCGCGCCATCTGGCCTATGCGGTTCAATGGTTCGGCCTGGCGCTGGCGGTGCTGGCGACAGCGGC
>DATLJF010000183.1:0-11698 GCA_035539015.1 Stenotrophomonas sp.
ACCTTCGCCCGTGTCATCTCCGGCGCCCTGGTTATCGGCAGCCTCTGCATCTGCTGGGATGGCGCCTTCGGCCACGGCCGTGTCGGCCTTCTCTGCGTCCACGCCCAAGGCCGGCGTCTTCTTCTCGAACGGGGGGGGCGCAACTTCGGCGACGGCCGAGGCCACTGGCACGCTCACCGAGCTTGCCGCAGCGCTTGCGGCAGCCGCCGGAACCGCGGTGTTCAGCGCCTCCTCGGTACGCGGCGCGGACTTCTGCTTCTCCGGCTGCGGTGCCCGCGGCTGCTGCTGTTTCGGCGCCGATGCCGGATTCTGGCCCTGGGCGTTCTGGCCTTGCGCCTGGCCCTGACCCTGGCCCTGGTTCGGCTTGGGCTGCTTCTGCTTCTGGGCTTGCGGCGCCTGCGCCTGCGCGGGCTGCGGCTTGGCCGGGGCGGCGGCTTGCGGCTGGGCATTGCCGCCCTGGCGGCGCTCGTCACGACGCGCGTCCTTGCCGCCGTTGCGGTTCTGGTTGCCGCCACGGCCATCGCGCCGCGCGTTGCGGTCGTTGCGATTGCCGCCGCGGCCGCTCTCGCCCTGGCTCTGGCCCTGGCGTGGACGCTGCGCCGGCGTCGAGGCGGCCGGAGCTGCCTCACTGCCGCCGAAGATGCGCTTGAGCCAACCCACCACGCCGCTGGCCTGGGCGACCGGTGCGGCCACCGGGGCCGGGGCGGCGACGGGCTCGATCGGCTCATCGCGCACCGGTGCCGGCTGGGTCGGCTTGATCGAGGTCACCGCCGGCATTGCCGGGATGTTGAGCTGGGCCTTCGTCAGGGCATGCACCGGCAGCTTGCGCGGGGTGCCGCGCTGGTAGCTCGGCTTGGTGCTCTCCTCGCCCAGTTCGTTCTCGCGCAGGCGCGTGACTTCGTAGTGCGGCGTATGCAGCTGTTCGTCGGCCACGATGATGATCGGCGCGTCATGGCGCTTTTCGATCTCGCGCAGCGCCGAGCGCTTCTCGTTGAGCAGGAAGTTGGCGATCTCCACCGGGGCCTGTACCAGCACCTGTCCGGTGTTCTCCTTCATCGCGTGCTCTTCAGCCACGCGGATGATCGACAGCGACAGCGATTCGACGCTGCGCATGCGGCCATGGCCGTCGCAACGCGGGCACACGATCTGGCTCGATTCGCCCAGGCTCGGACGCAGGCGCTGGCGGCTCATTTCCATCAGGCCGAAGCGCGAGATGCGGCCGAGCTGAACGCGCGCACGGTCGTACTTGAGGGCGTTCTGCAGGCGGTTCTCGACTTCGCGCTGGTGCTTGGTCGAGGCCATGTCGATGAAGTCGATCACCACCAGGCCGCCAAGATCGCGCAGACGCAGCTGGCGGGCCACTTCCTCGGCTGCCTCCAGGTTGGTCTGGAACGCGGTCTCCTCGATGTCGCTGCCCTTGGTGGCGCGCGAGGAGTTGACGTCCACGGCGGTCAGCGCCTCGGTCTGGTCGACCACGATCGAGCCGCCCGAGGGCAGGCGGACATTGCGCTCATACGCATTCTCGATCTGCGATTCGATCTGGAAGCGGTTGAACAGCGGGATGTCGTCCTTGTACTGCTTGAGCTTGCGCAGGCTCTGCGGCATCACCTGCTGCATGAATTCGCGCGCGTCGGCGTACAGCTCGTCGGTATCGACCAGGATCTCGCCGACATCGGCGCGCAGGTAATCGCGCAGGGCGCGGATGATCAGGCGCGATTCCTGGTAGATCAGGAACGGGCCGGGCTTGCTCAGGGCCGCCTCGGCAATCGCCTTCCAGGTCTGCAGCAGGTAGTCCAGGTCCCACTGCAGTTCTTCGGCATCGCGGCCGACACCGGCGGTGCGGATGATCACGCCCATGTCGTCGGGGATGTCGAGCTTGTCCATCGCCTCCTTGAGGGCGGCGCGGTCGTCACCCTCGATGCGGCGCGAGACGCCGCCGGCGCTGGGCGAGTTGGGCATCAGCACCATGTAGCGGCCGGCCAGCGAGATGAACGTGGTCAGGGCCGCGCCCTTGTTGCCGCGCTCGTCCTTGTCGACCTGGACGACGATTTCCTGGCCTTCGCGCAACAGCTCGCGAATGCCGGCCTTGTGGTGGTCCACGCCGGCCTGGAAGTAGTCGCGGGAGATTTCCTTCAACGGCAGGAAGCCGTGGCGCTCGGCGCCGTAATCGACGAAGGCCGCTTCCAGCGAGGGCTCTACGCGGGTAATGCGGCCCTTGTAGATGTTGGACTTCTTCTGTTCCTTGGACGGCTGTTCGATATCAATGTCGTACAGGGTCTGGCCGTCGACGATGGCCACGCGCAGTTCTTCTGCCTGCGTGGCGTTGATCAGCATTCGCTTCATTGTTGCGTTCCTCGCGCGCTGCTACCGCGCGGAACGCCGTAGCGTTTCGCCTCTGGATCGGTTCGCCGCCCCCTCGCGCGATGCGCGGACGGGGCCGGCTGGGCTTTCCAGCGCTACAACACCACGGCAGGCCGCGGGAGCGCTCTCTGTTTTAGGTGTACGTTCTAGTTGCTATGGAACCGGCGACCGCGTCCAGCGGACTGGGGCGTCGCACGGGGCATGTTCAGCGCGAATGCCCCCTGGGCCATTCGGCGATGGTTGGGTAGGCCGGCGAGCCGCTAACATGGCCGCCCCGGGGGCGGTGGCCGCGCACTGTGCCGGAATTGTCGGAAGCCGGGCTTTCGGCCCGCATCAACTTCCAACGAAATCAAACCCTTATATCGCCCGCCGAGTGTAACAGAATAAACAGCCGCATGACTGACCCCCACACCCCGCGGCCAGGCCGCAAACCCACCCGGCCAGGCGCCCAGAAGCCAGCCCGGACCCTGCGTGCCGTACAGGCTGCCAAGCGTGCCGGCGGCGAGAACAAGCCCGTGCCCGCGGCCGGCAAGCGCGTCGTTTCGCCAGGCTCACCCAAGCCGGCCGGCGTGCAAGCGCCCGCGCATCCGGCGACGGAGGCCCAGGCCAGCCCTGCAGCGACTCCTCCCAATTCGCCGGCGCGCACGCTGGCGGTGCCCGAGGACCGCGCGGGGCAGCGCCTGGATAATTTCCTGCTCGGCCATCTCAAGGGCGCGCCGCGCAGCCTGGTCTACAAACTGGTTCGCAGTGGCCAGGTGCGGGTCAATGGCGGCCGCGCCAAGGCCGAGCGCAAGCTCGACGCTGGCGACGAGGTCCGGGTGCCGCCGCTGCGGGTGGCCGAGGAAGGCGAGAAGGCCATGCCGCCGGCTGCCTACATGGCCCGGCTGGAAGCGGCCATCGTGTTCGAGGACGCGCGCCTGCTGGCCCTGAACAAGCCCTCGGGGGTGGCCAGCCACGGCGGCAGCGGGATCAGCTTCGGTGCGATCGAAACCCTGCGCGCCCTGCGCCCGGGCCAGACCCTGGAACTGGTCCACCGCCTGGACCGTGACACCTCGGGCCTGCTGATCATCGCCAAGAAGCGCTCGGCCCTGACCGAGATGCAGGCCCTGATGCGTGAAGGCGACAGCGAGGACGGGCGCGGGATCGCCAAGCGCTACCTGACCTTGCTGGTAGGGCGGATGCCCGATGGGCTGATGAGCGTGGACGCACCGCTGCATGTCGGCCTGCGCCAGGGCGGCGAGCGCCACGTCCAGGTGCACGCCGAGGGCAAGCCGTCACTGAGCCACTTCCGCGTGCTGGAACGGCGCGGCGGACATTCCTATTGTGAAGTGCGGATCGAGACCGGCCGCACCCACCAGATCCGCGCCCACGCCCAGCACCTGGGCCACCCGGTCGCCGGCGACGACAAGTACGGCGACCCGGAGGTCAACAAGCGCCTGCGCGACCAGGCCGGCCTGCGCCGGTTGTTCCTGCACGCGGCCTCGCTGGAGTTCGCGCTCGATGGCGGCAAGACGCCTTACGTGCTGAATGCGCCGTTGGCGCCAGAGCTGGCCGAGGTGCTCGAGCGGCTGGCGTAAGCCCAGCCGCGGCGGCTGCTGCCCCAGGGGCAGGCGACTCCCCAGCCCAGGGCGGTCGCATTTCGTACCTGCTGGACCGCGGTTCGTCACATCGCGCGTTTTGGCAGGGCGCGCAACGCCCAGACTGCGGCCACACGAGCTGAGGGCCAGGCGATGCATCGGAAGATCCGCGTTCGACACACTGTTATAGGACTGGCCGGCGCGGCGACCGCGCTCTGGGCCTGGGCGATCGCATCGGCCGATAGCACCGTGGTGGCCGCCGCGCAGGGGTCGGCTGCCGACTGGGCCCAATACGGCGGCGCGCCGGGCGGTGGCCAGTATTCGGCGCTGGCGCAGATTACCCCGGCCAATGTCGCGCGCCTGCGCATCGCTTGGTCGTTCCGCACCGGTGAACTCGGCGCCGGCCTACCCGATCCGGAGCGGCGCCGGTTCGAAGCCAATCCGCTGGTGATCGGCGGTCGGATGTATCTTAACACCGGCACTGGCATTGCCTTCGCTCTGGATGCCGCCAGCGGGCGTGAACTATGGTCGCACGATGCCAAGGTGGCGCGCGACCACCAATACAGCGATCCGGCCTCGCGTGGTGTCAGCTTCTGGCGTGATCCGCAGGCCCCGGTGGGTGCCGCCTGCCGCGAGCGCATCGTCTACGGCACCCTGGATGCGCGGGTGATCGCGCTTGACGCCGCCGATGGCAAGCCTTGCGCGGCCTTTGGCGAGGCGGGGCAGATCGACCTGCGCAGCGGTATCGACATCCATTCGGCGCCCGAGGACCGCTGGCAGAACTATGCGGTGACCTCGCCACCGGCCATTGCCGACGGCGTGCTGGTGGTGGGTAGTTCAATTGGCGACAACCGCGCCAGTGCACTGGAGCAAGGCGTGGTGCGTGGTTACGACGTGCGCAGCGGGCGCGAGCTGTGGCGCTGGGATCCAGTGCCGCGCGATCCGGCCGAGGCGGCCACGCAGGGCTGGGATCCAGCGCAGGCGGCCAGCGTCGGGGCGGCCAATGCCTGGGCGCCGTTGTCGGTTGATGCCGCGCTCGGCCGTGTCTATGTGCCGACCGGCTCGGCCAGCCCGGACTACTTCGGTGGCGAGCGCCGCGGCGACAACCGCGACGCCAACTCCCTGGTCGCGCTCGACCTGCACAGTGGCCGGCGGATCTGGGCCCGGCAGCTGGTGCATCACGACCTGTGGGACTACGACCTGGCCTCACAGCCGGTGCTGACCACCGTGGAGACCGCGCAAGGCCCGCGCGAGGCGGTCCTGCAGGCGACCAAGACCGGCTTCCTGTTCGCCTTCGATCGCCGCAGCGGCGAGCCGGTATTCCCGATCAGCGAGGTGCCGGTGCCGGCCTCCGATGTGCCAGGCGAACACGCTTCGCCGACCCAGCCGATGCCGGAACTGTCGTTGCGCTTGGCGCGCATGCAGGCAGTGACCAGCGCCGACGCCTGGGGACCGCTACCCAGCGAGCGCCGCGATTGCGAACAACAAATCGCCGCGTTGCGCTCGGAAGGGCTGTTCACGCCGCCCAGCGTGCGCGGCACGATCGCGCTGCCCGGTTGGGCCGGTGGCGTGAACTGGGGCGGCATCGCGGTCGATCCGCAGCGCCAGTTGGCGATCCTGCCGGTGACCGACTTGCCGATGCAGGTCGCGTTGATTCCGCGCGAGCAGTTCGATTGGGACGACCGGGAAAAATTCCCGGGCCAGGAGTTCAACAACATGGCCGGCACTGCCTACGGCATGCGCCGCGGCGTGCTCAAGTCAGCGCGCGGCACGCCATGCGTGGCGCCACCGTGGGGCCGGTTGGTAGCCGTCGATCTGCGCACCCGGCGCGTGGCCTGGGAACGCCCGTTGGGGACGCTGGAAGAGACGCTGCCGTGGCTGCCGCTGGAAGCCGGCTTGCCGATCCTCGGCGGCGCCACCGCCACGGCCGGCGGCGTGACCTTCATCGGCGCCTCGGGCGACGCGCGCATGCGCGCCCTCGATACCGCAACTGGCAAGACACTCTGGGAGGCAAAGCTGCCCGCCGGCGGCCAGGCCACGCCTTCTGTGTACGCGGTGGATGGGCGCCAATATGTAGTGATCGCCGCAGGCGGGCGCGAAGGCCTGGGGCCCATGGGTGACTACGTCATTGCCTACACCCTGGACGGGCAGGGCAAGGAAGTGGTTTTCCAGCATGGCGTCGGCGTACGAATGGCGCTCCTCGGAGCCATGGGTGCGCTGCTGCTGGGTGGGTTGGCATGGGTCGCGCGGGCGCTGTGGCGGCGTCGCCTGGCACGACGCGCGGCATAACGACGTACGCCATGAAAAAGCCCGGCCTGGGGCCGGGCTGGACAACAAAAAATCCAAAGGCGTGTGCTCAGCCGCCGCGCCGCGCGCGTTCTTCGATCGCGAAGCACTCATCCGGCTTGGGCACCGGCGGCTTGAAGTCCACCGGCACCTGGATGGTGGTGGGCACCGGCTGGCCGTTGCGGGTGGCCGGGCGGAACTTCCAGTCGCGCACGCGCGTCTGCGCCGACTCGTCCAGTTGCGGCTGGCCGCTGCTGCGCAGCAGGGCCACTTCGGTCGGCTTGCCTTCGATGCCTACCGTCACCTTGAGCACGCTCTGCCCGCCCGCGCCTGCGCAGGCCAGCTCGACCGGGTAGGCCGGCGGTGGGGTCTCGATGGCGGCCAGTTCGGTCGGCGCCACGGCCGGCGCGCTGGGCGTCTCGGACTTGCCGCAGGCCGACAACGCGAGCACGCCCAGCACGGGCAGCAGGATTCGGCGGGAAGCGTTCATCGTCATACTCCGGGGTCGGTGAGGGCAGACGCCTTGGCGGCGCAGATGAAGTCGTTTTCGCTCAGGCCACCGACGTCATGGGTGGAGAAGCGCACCACGGCCCGGTTGTAGTGCACGCCAAGGTCGGGATGGTGGTCTTCGGCGTGTGCGATCCAGGCCAAGGCGTTCACGAAGGCCATGGTTTGGTAATAGTTCTTGAACGGGAAGGTGCGGGTGAGCGCGGTGCCGCCCTCGGCCAGCTCCCAGCCGGGCACCTGCGGCAGCAGTTCGGCCAGGCGGGCCTCGCCGAGCTTGTGCTCGATGCCCTTGCGCGGCAGGCAGTGGGCCCGCTCGAGGGGAATCAGGTCGGTCATCGGGGGATCCTCGGGTTGGCTGACAATGCCGCGAGCCGGGGTGCAGCAGCTGCATTGGCCGGTGGCGCGACAAGGGTAGAATACCCAAATGATCCAGATATCCGACAAAGCGCAGAGCCACTTCCGCCGGCTGATCGAACGCGAGGCCGTGCCTGGCATGGGCGTGCGCCTGGCCGCGGTGGACGCAGGCACCGCGCGCGCCGACGCGCGCCTGGAGTTCGCCGAGCCGGCCGACCTGGCCGGCGACGAGTGGGCGGTGGACTGCGATGGCTTCACCCTCTACATCGCCGCTGACAGCGTGCAGTGGCTCGATGGCGCCGAGATCGACTACATCACCGCGGCCACCGGCAACCAGCAACTCACCATCAAGGCGCCGAAGATCAAGGGCGAAGCGCCCGGTGATGCGGCTTCGCTGGTCGAGCGCGTGCGTTGGGTGGTCGAGAACGAAATCAATCCGCAGCTGGCCTCGCACGGCGGCCGGGTATCGGTGCAGGAAGTGTCCGCCGATGGCCTGGTGCTGTTGCGCTTCGGGGGGGGCTGCCACGGCTGCGGCATGGCCGACGTGACCTTGAAGCAGGGGATCGAGAAGACCCTGATGGGCCGGGTACCCGGCGTGACCGCGGTGCGCGACGCCACGGATCATACGACCGGCGACGCCCCGTACATTCCGCGCGACGCGGCCTGACCCCGTCGCGCCGGTGACGAAAGCCGCCGACCTCATCCAGGCCCTGCTGGCGCGCAAGCCGGTGGGCCCCTTGCTCGATCGCCGCAGTGGCTTGCCGTTTGCCTGGGGCCATTGGGTGCGCACGCGCGACATGGTCACTACCGTGGCCTATCCCTCGCGCGACCTGAGCGATGCAATGGCGGCGCGGCCACTTCCGGCTTCGCGTGGGATATTGCCGCGCCTGAGCGCCTGGCAGGCGTTCCGTAGATTGTGGTGGCAACAGTGGGAGCCGCGACCGCGCGACGAAACGCCGTACCACTGGCTCGCCGTGCTGGCGAGCCTGCTGATCCATCTCGGCTTTTTCCTGTTGCTGCTGTGGGTGGCGGTCGTGCGCCTTGCGCAGCCGCGCGAGGACAGCGGCGAGGCAGGGCGGGTGAAGCTGGAAATGATCGGTCGTGGTTCCCCGGACCAAACCGGTGGCGGCGCGGGTGAGCCCGACGCGGGTGGCGCAGCCTCACCCGCGCCGGCGCAGCAGGCCACTGCCGCGCGCACCACGCGCCGTGCGCAAGCGGCCGCGCGTTCAAGCACCGCGCCGGCAGCAGCGGCGCCACCACCGCCGACCCCGGCCGTGGCCAGCGCCGCGGCCAGCGACAGCACGCCCAGTAGCGAGCCAGTCACCGCCCCGCCGATGACCTTGCCGACGCCGCGGTTGCCTGAGCCGGTGATCGCCGACAGGCCATTGCAAGTCACCGAAACCCCCATCACCACCACCGATTTCGTGTTGCCGCCGCCGCAGCCGGTAGAGCTGGCGGTGCCGTCGCCGCGCGAAGTGACGCCGCCGCCCGTGCAGGTACGCGAGCGCCAGGTGGTGGTCGCCGAACGGCCGCAGATCGCCACCTCGCGCACCCGCGAAATCGACGTTCCCAGCATCGGCGGGCCGACGCCGCTGGTGCGCGAACGCGAAATCGTCGCGGTGGAAACGCCGCAGATCACCGTGCCGCAACCGCGCACCCCCGAAGTCACGGCGCCACAGCTGCGCGCGCCCGAACTGCAGGTTCGGCAGGTGGAACTACCGGGCGTAGCGGATGAGCCCGCCGAGACCGCGCCCGCGGCCGCAGCCACTTCACCTTCAACCACGGCGGTCGCCGGTGGCGCCGCCGAGCGTGGCGCCGCGCCAGCGGTGCAACCCGCCGCAGGCAATGCGCCGAACGCCGCTGCCACCTCCGGCACCGCCGCGGCGCAGGCCGGGCGTACTGGCAACGGCAATCGTGCAGGCGATCGACCGGCTGGCAATGCGGCTGCCACCGGCGGCAGCGGGCCACGCGCCGCCGACCGCAGCGGCGGCTGGGACACTGCTGCGCGCGGCGATGATTGGAGCGTGGGCCAGCGTAACCAGGCTGGCGACGCCGGTGCGGCGGGAACACAAGGCAGCGGCCTGTACGATCGCGATGGCAGCTTGCGCGTGCCGGCCGAGGGCCAGGGCGCCGCCGCCGCACGTGGCGCACCGGGTGGCGACAACGACGGCTGGAGTCGCGAGCGCATTGCCAGTTCCGGCACCTGGTTGAAGCGCCCGCCGTACGACTACACGCCGACCTCCTTCGACCAGTACTGGTTGCCGAGCGCCTCGCTGCTGGCCGAGTGGGTGCGTAACGGCGTCAAGGAGGTCGAGATTCCGGTGCCGGGCAGCAGCACGCGCATCAAATGCGTGGTGTCGCTGCTGCAATTCGGCGGCGGTTGTGGACTGACCGATCCGAACATGAACGAGCAGCCCGCGCAGGCGCGCCCACCGCCGGATGTGCCGTTCAAGAAAGAGCTGCAGGAAGATAACGGTAGCGTTCGCTGAGGTCTGGGTTGCGGGCCCGCGCAGCTTTTCTGTGCGGGCCGTCGAGATGTCAGCCCGCTGACATTGTCAGTAGTACTGACATCTTCTGCAGGCTAAAGCGCTTCCATTTCACACGTTTCCCTTTGGCCAATTCGCCGATAGGGGAGGCCGATCTCATTGATCGTCTGTGACATGAGAAATTTCGCATATTCTGGCTAGCGCCAGATCCCGAACATACGCGCCGATCTCAATCCTTGGGCGCGTGTCGTGAATAAGATCTATCGTTTGGTGTGGAATCGAACTCTCGGTTCGTTGGTAGTGACTTCTGAGCTTGCGCGGTGCCATGTGGCTGGCGCTGGCCGCTCTGTTTGCAATTGGAGAGTCTTGCCGCTCGCTGCGGCGTTGGCGCTGCCGCTGTCTGCTGCGGCAGCCACCTATTCCGCGCCTGCGTGCACCGGCGGCAGCGGCGTAGGGCCAGACGGATTGAATTACCCTGCTGGGGCTGCGCCTGTGGATGGGAGTGGGACGTGGAGTAACGTCCTCGGTTGTAATGCGTCAGGCGACCGCCATGGTGGTGTGCAGGTAATGGGCCCCTTCAGTAAAGCGCTTGGCGACGCCGCCGTGGCCATCGGATTTGCCGCATCTGCTCAGACGCGTGCGACTGCCGTTGGTATGGACGCTGTGGCGCAGGGCACGAACTCCACCGCGCTGGGGTCATGGAGCCAAGCGCGAGGGCCAGGCAGTGTTGCCATCGGCGGCGGTGCCGATGCCAATAATCGCGCGCAGGGCGCTAACGCCGCAGCAGCGAATAGCGTCGCGGTAGGCGCGCGCTCGAGCAGCGCCGCCACCGCTGCACTGGCCCTCGGCGCCGATGCCGTCGCTGGCCAAGCGGGCGCCGTGGCACTGGGCGCGTCCTCGACCACCGCCGCTGCAGTCGCCACTGCGTCCGGCACAATTGCGGGCACCACCCACGGCTACGCAGGGACCGCTCCGGCGAGCACCGTCAGCATCGGCAGCACAGGTGCCGAGCGCACGCTTACTAACCTTGCGGCCGGGCGCGTCAGTGCCTCCAGCACCGACGCGGTCAACGGCAGCCAGCTCAATGCGACCAACGCAGCAGTGACCGCCGTAGACAGCGCCGTCGATCGCCTCGGCGGGGACGTGGCCACCCGGCTGGGCGGTGGCTCGACCTATGACGCGTCCACTGGCGCGCTTTCGGCACCGACCTACAACGTGGGTGGCAAAAGCGCGAATACAGTCGGCGATGCATTGACGAACGTCGACGGGCGTGTCACCCAGGTGGACCAACGCGTGACCACACTAGGCGACCAGATCAACAATGGCTCGATCGGGTTGGTGCAGCAGGATGCCACCAGCAAGAACATCACCGTAGCCAAGGATAAGGCCGGCAAGCAGGTGTCCTTTGCCGGTGCCGAGGGGGATCGCAAGCTGACCAGCGTGGCCAAGGGCGCGGTCAACGAAACCTCGGTCGAGGCCGTCAATGGCTCGCAGCTGTTTGGCACGAGCAAGTCCGTAGCCGATAGCCTGGGTGGCGGATCCAAGGTCAACCCCGATGGCACGGTCAGTGCCCCGACCTATACGGTTGACGGCAAGCCGGTGAACAACGTCGGTGATGCGGTCAGCAACATCGATGGTCGCACCACCAACAATACCACCGCCATCACCCGACTAGGCGACCAGCTCAACAGCGGCACCGTAGGCTTGGTCCAGCAGGACGCGACCACCAAGAACATTACGGTAGCCAAGGACAAGGATGGCAAGCAGGTTTCCTTCGCCGGTAGCGAAGGCGACCGCGTGCTGACCAGCATTGCCAAGGGCACGGTCAATGAGACCTCTGTCGAGGCCGTGAACGGCTCGCAGCTGTTTGGCACGAGCAAGTCGGTAGCCGATAGCCTGGGTGGCGGCTCCAAGGTCAACCCCGATGGCACGGTCAGTGCCCCGACCTATACGGTCGACGGCAAGCCGGTGAACAACGTGGGCGATGCAATCAGCAATATTGATGGCCGCACCACCCGCAACACGACGGGTATCACCAACAACAGCACGGCCATCACCCGACTGGGCGACCAGCTCAACAGCGGCACCGTAGGTTTGGTCCAGCAGGACGCAACCACCAAGAACATC
>DATLJF010000184.1:0-3752 GCA_035539015.1 Stenotrophomonas sp.
CAATGAACGTGGTGGCAACAGCACCGAGACCAGGCATCAAGATTCCGAGCCGGCCTTCGGCGGGAGCGATCTTCGTACTGTTGGGAGCATCGTAGTTCACCACTGCAGGATGTGCGCTGCGCGGTGTAGCGATCGTGAAGGAATGTGGCTGCTTTTAGCCTCCGCGCGTCATATTCGTGACTGTGGACGAGCGTGTGCTCGCACGCGAGATCCACAGCGGACGCCTCGCGTTTTGCATACGATGCATCCGCAGTGAAATGCATCGCCTGCGCGCGCTAACGCGATGATGGATCAGCGGTTGTGCGGCTCGGCCATCACCGCCGTGCCATAGCACAGCACCTCGGTAAGCCCGGCCATCAATTCGGTAGCGTCATAGCGCACCGCAATGATCGCGTTGGCGCCCAGCAGCCGCGCGTGCTGCACCATGTCGCGATAGGTTTCCTGCCGCGCCTGCTCGCACAGCTCGGTGTAGATCGTGATGTTGCCGCCCAGGATGGTCTGCAGCCCGCCGAAGAAGTTGCCGATGATCGAACGCGAGCGCACGGTGATGCCGCGCACCAGACCGATATTCCGCGTGATGCGGTAGCCAGGGAGCTCCAGCGCGGTGGTGACCATGGCATCGGTGAGCGCGGCAGTGTTCGGGCGGATGGCGGAGGAGTTGTACGGGTCGGTCATGGGTCGTCCTTGGTAGTGAGGGTGTAATCCAGAAGGCAAGGGTCCCCGAAATCAGCTGCAGGGACTACCCACCATTCTCCTGCGCAGTCTCCAGCAGGAAGTCGCGCAGCAGCTTCGCACTCGGCCCGATCTTTCTCGAATGCACCAGGTAGATGTCCAGCGCTGCGGTCTCTGCCTGTGGCAATACCCGGACCAACTCGCCCGACGCCAGCGGCGCGGTGGCGTCGTACGCCGGCAGGCGCGCGACGCCCTCGCCCGCCAGCACGAATGCAAGCCGCGAGACCGCGCTGTCGGTGACGATGTCGCCCTGCACCGGAATGTCGATCCGCTCACCGCCGATCTGGATCTGCGTGTGTCGCTGGCTCGGCGGATAGATCACCCAGCGGTGCTGCTTGAGTTCTTCGACCGTGGTAGGCGTGCCATGACGCTTCAGATACGCCGGCGAGGCGCATAGCAGCGTCGCCTCGTGCACGAGCGGGCGTGCGAACAGGTTCGAGTCGGGCAATGGCCCGGCACGGACTGCAAGATCGACACCCTGCTGCACCAGATCCACGTTCGCATCGCCCATCGCGATGTGCAGGCGAATGGATGGATAGCGGCGCCGGAAGGCGAGCAGCGCGGGCAGGATGCGTTTGTTGCCGAAGTGATGCGAGCAGGTCAGTCGCACTTCACCCTGGGGTTCGGCGCGCAGCAGCTCCATGCCGCGAAGTCCGTCGGACGCCTCGTCGAGCAGGCGCTCGCAGTGCACACGGAACGCTTCGCCCGCCGGGGTCAGGCTGAAACTGCGCGTGCTGCGGTGGGCCAAGGGCACGCCCAGCCGGGCTTCCAGTGCGCCGACGTGGTGACTGACCACCGCGCGCGTCAGCGAAAGTTCGCGCGCGGCGGCGGCGAAGCTGCCGCGGCGCACCACCGTGGCAAAGATCGCCATGGCCCGTAGTTCGTCGAGCAGCGCCATGTCACCCCCGATATTTGTCTTATCCCATTTTACAATGCGTAACGGCGGCGCTGTCTACCGTGGCCTGCGCCGCCCTCCTATCGTTTGTCTACCAGCCCGCTACGGGCACATGACAACCCAAGGAGAGCGCCATGAGTGTCAAGCATGTCCTGTTTGTTCTGACAAACGCCAATGAGATTGGGCCCCAGCATCGGTCCACCGGCTATTTCTTCCCCGAAGTCGCCCACCCCTTCCAGGTGCTCGACCAAGCCGGCATCGCCATCGAGTACGCCTCGCCCTTGGGCGGCGCCGCGCCCGAGGATGGCTACGACGCCTCCGATGCCGCGCAGCTGTCCTTCCGCCAGAGCATGGCCATCCGCCGCATGGCCCGCAGCCGGAGGTTGTCCGAGGTGGAAGTGCTCGACTACGACGCGGTGTTCGTCCCCGGCGGGCTTGGCCCAATGGTCGATATCACCGGCAACAGCGAAGTCCAGGCGCTGCTCAAGCGGGCCTGGGACGCCGGGATGATCGTGGCCGCGGTATGTCATGGCCCTTCTGCCTTGCTGGGCATCCAGCTGGACGATGGCACGCCGCTGGTGCGTGGCCGCCAGCTGACCTCGTTCTCGACCGCCGAAGAAGACGGCTATGCCCGCGCCGATGTGCCATTCGACCTTGAGACCGCGCTGCGCGGCGAAGGCGCACATTACTCGGCCGGTCCGGACTGGCAGCCGCACGTAGTGGTGGACGGCCGGCTGATCACAGGCCAGAACCCGGCCTCCGCCGGCCCGCTGGCCGAGGCCCTGGTGCAAGCCCTGGAGAAAGTGGCATGAGCCGCACGCCCAACCCCATCGTCGTGATCGCCCGGTGGACGATGGCCGCAGCATCGCTGGCCGAAGTGCTGGCCTTGCTGCCCGATCTGCAGCGGCAGACACTGCTGGAACCCGGCTGCCTGGGCTACGAGATCCTGCAGAGTGCGGAAGCGCCGAACACCCTGGTGCTGATCGAGCGCTACCGCGATGCGCAAGCCATCGCCGCGCATCGCGAGTCGGCGCACTACCGGGCGATCGTGGCAGGGCGCATCGTGCCGCTGCTGGTCGAGCGGCAGGTGGACCTGCTTTCGGCGATCGCATAGTCCCGTGCCCGGCCCGCCCCGCAGCGAACTGCCACAGGGTGAGGCCAAGGGTCTATTGAATCGCGGCTGCGGCGGTGCGAGGCTTGGCCCCCGAGAGCTCGCGGGAGGGTGGTCTCATGCAGGTTGCCGATTCATCCTCGATGGATCCCGTGATGGCGAACCCCACCCTGGGGCCCCTGCTCGAACTCGACGCCAGGATCGCCAAGCTCGGCAGCAAGATTCGGGTGCTCGGCGCCTTGGCCTGGCCGGTGGAGATGGAGGCGCGCTTTCTCGACAGCTGGCGCGCGGGCAAACCGGAAATGCCGGCGCCACCGTCGCAGCCGGTCGATCACGCCGCGACGATGGCGGCGCTGGACGAGATCATGCGCAAGCTCGACCGCGGCCATCCCATTGGCGACTGGCTGTACAAAACCGCGTGGAGCTACCGCATCGCGGCCGAGATGCTTGCCAGCGTCGGCACGCCCAGGTTCACCGAATGCTCGATGCTGCTCTACGGCCATCCTTCAACGAAATACCGCTCGCAGGAGACGACCACGCTGCAGGCGGCCGACAGCATGCTGGCCATTACCGACCAGTTGATCGACTCGCGGTATGTGCCACAGGTGCCCTACGACATCCATGCGACTGACTTTGCCGTGCGGCTGCGGGCGCGGATCGATCCGTTCTTTACCGATGACCCGGTGCAGGTGGTGCTGGATGCAGCGCTTGCGTCCAAGGCGGCGGCCGGGAGCAAGGTCATCCGCATTCGGGCCGACGCCATGTTCTCGGAACTGGATCTGGATCAGCTGGTCGAGCACGAGGCGTTTATCCACTCGGCAACGTTGTTGAATGGAAAGCGCCAGCCTTGGCTGCGCTGCCTCGGCGTGGGTGCCCCGCGCACCACGCGGACCCAGGAGGGGCTGGCGACATTCTCCGAGATCATCACCGGCGCCATGGATATCAATCGGCTGCGGCGGCTCGCCCTGCGCGTGTTGCGGTTGCAGGAGGGGTTGTCCGGCGCCGACTTCATCG
>DATLJF010000185.1:0-2929 GCA_035539015.1 Stenotrophomonas sp.
GCTGGCCACCAGGTCGATGCCACTGGTGGTGGTATCGAAGGCGTTGCCGAAATAGGTGACCTGCGAGATCGAGGCCGCTTCCGGATTGCCCGCTGCTACCAGCGCAGCGCGTTCGGCGTCGGTGATGTCGAAACTGGTGCTGAGCGCGATGCGGTCTTCCACCTTGATGCGGTAGGCATCCAACGTGACCAGCCACTGGTCCTGGTTCCAGACCAGGCCCAGCGAATAATTGCGCGACTCTTCCGGGGTCAGCGGCCGTGCGCCCTTGAGTTCGGCAATCGGGTTGGTGGGTGGCAGCGTAGCGATGTCGACCAGGCCGGTGCCCTGGAACGCGGTGGTGATCTGGCTGACGTTCGATTGCCCAGGCGTAGGCGCGCGGAAGCCGGTGCTGATCGCGCCGCGGACGGCGAAGGCCGGGGTGAAATCGAAGCGGCCGGTGAGCTTGCCCTTGGTGGTGCTGCCAAAGTCGTCGTAGTCCTCATGGCGCACCGCCGCGGCAAGCAGCAACTGCTCGGTGACCTGCCCTTCCAGGTCCACGTACACGGCCCAGTTCTTGCGATCGAAGGTGCCGGCCGTACGCGCATTGAAGCCGTTGAAGCCGTTGGAACCCAAGGCGAAGCCCTGGTCGGTCAGCGGCCCGATGGCAGTGGAGGCGGCATCGCCGGCAGCGACCTGGAACTCCTCCTTGCGCCATTCGGCACCGGCACTCAGGCGCAGCGGCTGCGCCAGGAAGCTGGTCTCCACGTCCTTGCCGACATCGAAGTTGAAGCCGGTCTCGGTCTGGCGGTTGCCGCCGGGGGCGAAGCGCAGGCCCGCCGGTTGGTCGGGGCCGAGCGAAGCATTGACCGTGTTGTAGATGAAGAAGTCGATATCGTTGCGGCCGTACGTGCCGCTCAGGTCCCAATGCCAACCGTCGCCCCATATTCCCTTGATGCCGGCCACCACCGAGGTGTCTTCGAGATCACCACCGAAGCGTGGGGTAAAGCCGCCGGGGAACATCGACAGGAAGGTGTAGCAGTTGGCCGGCATCGCACCGACCGCGGCACTGACCGCGTCATACGGCAACAGCCCGCCACCGGCATCGCGCAGGGCGATGGAGGGGCAGCCGCCGGCGCCGGTGAGATCGCCGATCAACAGGGACTCGCCACCATCGTTGCTGTACACGCCTGAGCGCGAGGTCGGGTCGCGAAAATAGAAACCGCCATCGACTCGGCGCTTGGCATAGTTGCCGAACAGATACGCCTCCACGTTCTCGAAGGTCATGCCGAGGTTGGCGACGAACTTCAGGTCGTCCTTGACCTTCGGCGAGCCCCAGATCTGCGCCGGGTCATGCACGCCGGGATAGCCGGCGGCCGTAGCGGCGGCCGCATCGCCCCGCTGCACGCTGCGCGAGGTATCGTCGGCTTCGCGCCACTCGGCGGTCAACGTCGCAAAACCGTTCGCGGTCAATGGCAGGCCGATCTGCGCCGAGTACTGCGTGGTCAGGCCATCGCCCTGGTAGTACTGGCCGGCGAACACTTCTGCGGTACCGCCATGGTCCAGGCGCTTGAGGTTGAAGTTGATCACCCCGGCGATCGCGTCCGATCCGTATTGCGCGGCGGCGCCATCGCGCAGGACTTCGACCTGGTCCAGTGCCAGCGACGGAAACACCGACAAATCCGGCCCTTGCGAGCCATCCGACAGGCCATGGCCGAGGAAGGTAATCACCGCCGAGCGATGGAAGCGCTTGCCGTTGACCAGCACCAGCGTGTTGTCCGGCGGCAAGCCGCGCAGGTTTGCCGGCCGGATCAAACTGGCGGCATCGTCGATGGGAATGGTGCTGACGTTGAACGAAGGCACCAGCACGCGCAGCTGGTCGAGGACGTCGGTGGCGCCCTGGTTGCGGAACTCCTCGCCGGTAATGATGTCGATCGGCACCGCCGATGAAGCGACTGAACGCGGCTGCCCGCGGCTGCCGAGGACGGACACAGTTTCCAGGGTGGTGGGTGACCCAGTGGCGCCTGGCGGCGCCGCTTCCGGCTCGGCTGCTCGCGCGATGCCGGCCTGGCTGTTGGCCAAAGCAACGGCCAGGGTCCAACTCACTGCAGACGCCAATTTCGCTTTCGGAACTCGTAAGTACGGAGGTACTGGCTTGCCCATGCGTGCGTCTCCCAAGGATAGGAATGTCGTAGTGGTCTTGCGCTAGGTCTCCCGATTGCGACGTGCGGCCGCTCGATGCGTTTTTGCTGCGGCGCACAAATGAGTAACAGGGATTTCATCTACTGGCAATAAAAACGTGCTGGGTCTGCGACGAACGGCGTGCCGAATGCGAGAAGGCGCACGTTTCCATACGCGTGGCTGCCAAAGCGGACGCTGCCTCCGTACGCAAGGGTGGGTTTTCGCACGGGCCCGCATGACACAATCGCCGCCCTGCCAATGCCATGGAGTGACGTCGTCGATGAAGTGGGTGATTGCCGGTCTTGTGTTCGGGTTCTCTTTCTCCATGGGCTTTGGCGCCTTTGCCGCCGCAAAACCGCAGAATCGCCAGGAGGCGACCGAGATCGTCGCCAACATGCGCCGCGTAGTGGCGGACAACGGCGTGGAGCGCCTGGAGAAGGTGCGCATCGGCGGCATCGACCAATGGATCTCCATCCGTGGCAGCGACAAGCGCAACCCGGTACTGCTGATGCTGCATGGCGGCCCGGGCTGGGTATCGATGCCGACCAGCTGGTATTTCCAGCGTGGCTGGGAGGAATACTTCACCGTGGTGCAGTGGGACCAGCGCGGTGCTGGCAAGACCTATCTGGCCAATGACCCGGCCAAGGTCGGCGCGACGATGACGCGCGAGCGCATGGTGGCCGACGCGGAAGAAATGGTGGCCTGGCTACGCCACGAGTTCGGCAAGGACAAGATTTTCGTGCTCGGCCATTCCTGGGGCAGCTACCTCGGC
>DATLJF010000186.1:0-18294 GCA_035539015.1 Stenotrophomonas sp.
CT
Organism: Stenotrophomonas sp.; assembly: GCA_035539015.1. Taxonomy (GTDB): domain Bacteria; phylum Pseudomonadota; class Gammaproteobacteria; order Xanthomonadales; family Xanthomonadaceae; genus Stenotrophomonas_A. Next base: position 3 of record DATLJF010000186.1, read on the forward strand.
GCTTGCGATGGCTTGGGCCCCTTGCCCGCCCAGTAATCGAGCAGTCGCTGGTAGCCAGGGTTGGGCACGATCTGCAGCGGGTTGTTGTAGCGAATCTTCTTCAGTGGCCACCATGACCAGCCGATGCCTTCGCTTTCGACGAGCTGGATCGCGCGTGCGAACCAATCGTTGGAATTCTCGCCGCTTTCGCCCAGCCATAGTGGCACTTGATGCTTGTCACGCAGGGCAAGGACCTTGCTCAGCGTGTCTGGCGTGGTCGCATCCCAGTACTTGTGGAAGCTCACCACGATATTCTTGTCCCACACTCCCTGCTCGAACACGCCCTGGTAGTTGTTACCCCAGCAATTGCCTTCAACGATGAGCATATGCCGCGTGTCGACCTCGCGGATCGCCGCGGTGGTGCGTACCAGCAGGTCGCGCAGCGGCGCGTTGCCGGTCTCCTTGCAACCGTGCTTGTCGCTGCGATCGGCGTAGCCCCAGTTCGGCTCGTTGATGAGGTCGTAGGCGCCGATGTACGGCTCGTCCTTGTAGCGCTCGGCCAGGCGCCGCCATAGCGCGATCATCTTCTCCTGCTTGGCCGGGTCGTCCCATAAGGAGGATTGCCGGGGATCGCGATCGGAGATGTTGTTGTCGTTGCCCTGCCCACCCGGCGCCGCATGCAGGTCCAGGATCAGGTACAGGTCATTGGCCTTGGCCCAGGCCAGCAATTCGTCGGTGCGGCGGAAGCCGTCTTCCAGCCAGGTCTGCTGGCCTTTCACCGGCTCCTGTTCCACGGGCAAGGTGTAGAGGGCGTAGTGCATCGGCAGCCGGATCGAGTTGAAGCCCCAGCGCGCCATCGCATCGACATCGGCCTTGGTGGTGTGGTTGTCCAGCCAGGCGGTGTAGAACGCGCGGGTCTTCTGTGGCCCGACCAACTGCTCGATGTGCTGGCGGATGACGCGCTGGGTGCCGAACTGCGGCAGTTCGAGCATGTAGCCCTCCTGCAGCATCCAGCCGCCCAGCCCCATGCCGCGCAGGATCACCGGGCCGCCCTCGGCATCGACGATCCGCGTCCCGTCGGCACGCAGGAAATCCTTCGCGGACAGGGCGGCGGCTGGCAGTAGCGACAGCGCCAGGGCAGCGGCGGCAAGCAAGTTGATCGGCTTCATTCGCGTGGGGCTCCTCCCGGCAAGCGCGCCAGCCCGGCACGCGGCCGGGCGATGATGGCATGCACTGCGACCACGGCTGGCGTGCGCTGCAGCAACGCAGGAGGCGTGTGACTGCGTCGCCGATACAACTATGCATCCATCGCGATGAAGAGATACAATGCGGGCGCACCCTCGCATGCTCCTGCCCATGACGCCGATCAGCTTCGAGTTCTACCCGCCCAAGACCGATGAACAGCGCAGCCAGCTTGATCGCACGGCCGCGCGCCTGTCCGCCCATGGTCCGGAGTATGTGTCGTGCACGTTCGGCGCCGGTGGCTCGACCCTGAGCTACACCTCCGAAACGGTGCGCCATCTCAACCAGCACCACGGGTTCGACGCCGCGCCGCACCTGTCCTGTGTTGGCGGCAGCCGCGAGGAAATCCGCGAACTGCTCAAGCTGTACCGCGCGCTGGGGTGCCGCCGCATTGTCGCGCTACGCGGCGACCTGCCCTCGGGCATGGGCCATCCTGGCGACTTGCGCTATGCCGCCGAGCTGATCGAATTCATCCGCAGCGAGCACGGCGACGCCTTCCACATCGAGGTCGGCGCCTATCCGGAAACCCATCCGCAAGCCAGCGACGCATTGCTCGACCTGCAGCACTTCAAGGCCAAGGTCGACGCCGGGGCCGATGGCGCCATCACCCAGTACTTCTACAACGCCGACGCGTATTTCTCCTTCGTCGAGGCGGTGCGCAAGCTTGGCGTGGAGATTCCGATCGTGCCGGGCATCATGCCGATCTCCAACTTCTCGCAGCTGCGACGCTTCTCCGAACAATGCGGCGCGGAGATCCCGCGTTGGATCAGCAAGCGCATGCAGGCCTACGGCGACGATGCCGAGGCCGTGCGCGAGTTCGGTGCCGATATCGTTGCCGGCCTGTGCGAACGCCTGATCGCCGGTGGTGCGCCTTCGCTGCACTTCTACACGCTCAACTTGGCCAAGCCGACCCAGCAGGTATTGCAGCGCCTGGCGCGTTGAGCGCGCGAATGGCGGTGGCGGCATTTGCCCGCTACGCTGGGGTGATGCCGCCACGCCTGCTCGCTTCCCTGTTGCTGTTGTGCCTGCTCGGCATACTGCCCGCGCTGCCGGCACACGCGCAGTCGGACGTGCACCGCTGTATTGGCGCCAATGGCCAGGCGGTCTTCAGCGACCGTCGCTGCGAAGATCTCGATGCCACCTCGCGAATGCCGCCCCCGGCGCTTCGCGACGGCGAGACCGGTCTGTACCGCTATGGCTGTCCGCGCCGGCTCAGCGAACTGGTGGGCCTGCTGCGCACAGCGGTGGAAACGCACGATGTGAACCGGCTCTCGAGCCTGTACCTGTGGGGCGAGGTATCGGATACGACCGCCAACCGGGTGCTCTCGCAACTGGAAGCGATCGCCGAACGCCCCCTGCTGGACATCGCGCCGATGTATCCGGAGGAGCCGGCCGAGCCCTACGTGCCAGTCCCGGCGCCCGACCCTGCCCTGGCCGGCGCCAACCCGCCACCGAGCTACACCCCGCCGGACAACAGCGCCGCAGCGGCGGTGAGCGATGCCACCGGCAACGCCCCGCTCTCGCGGCCGCGGCCCTGGGGCTTGCGCCTGGAACAAGTGCTTGCCAATGGCAGCACGCCCTCGCGCACCGTGTTGCGCCTGCGCCGGCAGTACAACTGCTTCTGGGTAAGCTTCTAGCCGGCCACGACCTCGGCCGGCCATAGCGCGCGGATCGCGGCGATACCTTGCGCTCCATGCCGGCGGGCCACCTCGATATCTTCGGCAGCCAACCCGCCGATGGCGTACAGCGGCAGCGACACCGCCTCGCGCAGGCGTTCGAAGCCGGCCCAGCCCAAGGTCCCTTCCCCCGGATGCGAGGCCGTCGGCATGACCGGACCGAGCACCGCGAAATCGCACCCCAAGCGCTGCGCATGGCGCAGGTCTTCGGCGTCGTGGCAGGAGGCGGCCAGCGGCACGGCGGCCGGCAATGGACGCTCGGCCAGCGCCGGCAACTGCTCCGAGCCCAGGTGCACGCCAAAGCCCAACGCCCGCGCCAGCGCGATATCGCGATTGAGCAGCCATTCCACATCGCGGCGGCCATAACGCTCGCGTACCGCATCGAGCAGCGCACGCCAGCGTCCGGCCTCGCAATAGCGCGCCCGCAAGTGCACCCGGCGCACGCCATCGTCGAGCGCCTGCCCCAATTGTTGCAACCAGGCCTCGGCGTCGACCGGCTCGGGGGTCACCAAGTAGCGATCGGGCTGGCGCAACGCCGCGACCACCGGCACATCGGCCGGCGGCATCGAATAGCGCTGTAGGCGATCGGGCGCCACCCACGTCAGCGCCTGCCCCTCGCGACCGCGCGCCTGGCCCTTCCAGGCCGTGACCTGGCGCACCTCCAGCCGCAGGCGTTTGTCCGGATAGCGCTGCGGCACCTCCATCAACCAATCGCCGACCTCGGCCTCGATGCCGAGCTCCTCGTGCAGCTCGCGCACCAGCGCCGCGACCGAGCTCTCGCCCGGCTCGCGCTTGCCGCCCGGGAATTCCCAAAGGCCCGGCATATCCCGCGACTCAGTACGGCGGGTCAGCAGAATGCGGCCGCGCGCATCACGGATGACGCCGGCCACAACATGGATGGATCGCAAAGAATCGGACATACCCCGACTTTGCCGTGCGCCCGGGCCGCCGATCAAGAGCCAGCAGCAACCTGAAAGGGTCAGAAAACCCCGCAGGCTATCCCCAGCCCAGCCGTGCACGGTCGGGGCAGAAGCACAGCAGAGCAATCGCCCGCATGAAAGCGGCCGGTGTAGGAGGGGCTTCAGCCCCGACCGCCATCCGACGGTTGGCGGCTTCGCTCGTCGGGGCTGAAGCCCCTCCTACAGTGACCCCAGCATTTACCCATACCCATCTGGAGCAACAGCCCCCTTAGTAAGGCGGGCGCGGCGGCAGCCGCAGGGGATTGGAAGCAAGGACCGTAGGGGCCCCAAGTCCGCTTCGCGGACTTGGGGAGCGCAGCCCGCGTCGCGGGCTGCGCACGGTCAACTCAGCTCAGCTGAGTTGACCGTGACAATGCTTGAACTTCTTCCCACTCCCGCACGGGCACGGGTCATTGCGCCCGACCTTCGGCGCCTCGCGCACGGATTGCGCCACCGCTGCCTGGGCACCGCCTTGCAGCGCGGCAACTTCGTCCTCGGTGCCGTAGCCGCCGGCTTCCTGGTGCTGGAATTGCGACTGGCGAAGACGCGCTTCGGCCTGCTGCCGCTCCTGTGCCTCAAGCGCGGCCACTTCTTCCTCGCTGCGGATGTGCACGCGTGCCAGCAGGTTGACGACGTCGCGCTTGACGCTTTCCAGCATCTCCGAGAACAGCTCGAAGGCTTCCTTCTTGTATTCCTGCTTCGGCTGCTTCTGTGCATAGCCGCGCAGGTAGATGCCCTGGCGCAGGTAATCCATCTTCGCCAGGTGCTCTTTCCAGCCCTGGTCGAGCACGGTCAGCATCACGTGCTTTTCCAGCGCGCGCATGGTTTCGGCGCCAACGGCCGCCTGCTTGGCGTCGAAGTGCGCTTCCACCGCCGTCTGCACCTTTTCGGCGATCTGCTCGGCGTCCAGTTCTTCCTGGCCCTTGGCGAAGTCGACCAGGTCCACTTCCACGCCCAGCTCGCCACGCAGGGTGGCTTCCAGGCCCGGCAGGTCCCACTGGTCGTCCACCGAGTTCGGCGGCACGAAGCGCGCCACCAGGTCGTAGACCACGTCGTTGCGGATGCCGTCGACGTTGTCCTTCACCGAGTCGGCGTCCAGCAACTCGTCGCGCTGGGCGTAGATCACCTTGCGCTGGTCGTTGTTGACGTCGTCGAAGTCGAGCAGGTTCTTGCGGATATCGAAGTTGTGCGCCTCGACCTTGCGCTGCGCCTTCTCGATCTGCCGGCTGACCAGGCGGTCTTCGATGACGTCGTCTTCCTTCATGCCCATCAGGCGCATGGCCTTCTGCACCCAGTCCGAGGCGAAGATGCGCATCAGGTTGTCTTCGAGCGACAGGTAGAAGCGCGAGGAGCCCGGGTCGCCCTGGCGGCCGGAACGGCCGCGCAGCTGGTTGTCGATGCGGCGCGACTCGTGGCGTTCGGTGCCGACGATGTGCAGGCCGCCGGCGGCCTTCACTGCGTCGTGGCGGCGCTGCCATTCGGTCTTGACGCGGAAGCGCTGGTCTTCGCCGGCGTCCTCGCCCAGCCCCTGCAGTTCGGTCTCCAGCGAGCCGCCGAGCACGATATCGGTACCGCGACCGGCCATGTTGGTGGCAATGGTCACCGCACCCGGGCGGCCGGCGTTGGCGACGATGGTCGCTTCGCGCTCGTGCTGCTTGGCATTGAGCACTTCGTGCGGCACACCGGCCTTGCTGAGGTGCTCGGAGAGCATCTCCGAAGTCTCGATCGAGGTCGTACCCACCAGCACCGGCTGGCCGCGCTTGTTGCAGTCCTGGATGTCGGCCAGCACCGCGTTGAACTTGCCCTGGCGGTTGAGGAACACCTGGTCGGGGTGGTCCTTGCGCACGGTCGGCTTGTTGGTCGGGATCACCACCACTTCCAGGCCGTAGATGCTCTGGAACTCGTAGGCTTCGGTATCGGCCGTACCGGTCATGCCGGACAGCTTCTTGTACATGCGGAACAGGTTCTGGAAGGTGATGCTCGCCAGGGTCTGGTTCTCGCGCTGGACCGGCACGCCTTCCTTCGCTTCCACCGCCTGGTGCAGGCCATCGGACCAGCGCCGGCCAGCCAGGGTACGCCCGGTGAACTCATCGACGATGACCACTTCGCCATCGCGCACGATGTAGTCGACATCGCGCTGGAACAGCGCGTGCGCCCGCAGTGCGGCATTGAGGTGGTGGACGACGCTGAGGTTCTGCGCGGCGTACAGGCCCTCTTCCTCGGTCAGGATGCCGGCGCGGCGCAGCAGTTCCTCGGCGTGCTCCATGCCCGCCTCGGACAGGTGCACCTGCTTGCCCTTCTCGTCGACCCAGAAGTCGCCTTCGGCTTCTTCGTTTTCCTGCTTGGTCAGCTGCGGCACGATGCGGTTGACGCGGATATACAGCTCCGGCGACTCGTCTGCCGGGCCGGAGATGATCAGCGGGGTGCGCGCTTCGTCGATCAGGATCGAGTCGACTTCGTCGACGATGGCGTAGTGCAGGCCGCGCTGGTAACGGTCGGCCTTGGACAGCGCCATGTTGTCGCGCAGGTAGTCGAAGCCGAATTCGTTGTTGGTGCCGTAGGTGATGTCGCTGGCATAGGCGGCGTGCTTGTCGCTGTGCGGCATGCCCGGATAGACCACGCCCACGCTCAGGCCCAGCCAGTTGTACAGCCGGCCCATCTGCGCGGCATCGCGGCGGGCCAGGTAGTCGTTCACGGTGACCACGTGCACGCCTTCGCCTTCCAGCGCATTGAGGTACACCGGCAGCGTCGCCACCAGGGTCTTGCCCTCGCCGGTACGCATCTCGGCGATCTTGCCCAGGTGCAGCACCATGCCGCCGATCAGCTGCACGTCGTAGTGGCGCATGCCCAGTACGCGGCGCGAAGCCTCGCGGCACACCGCGAAGGCTTCCGGCAACACCTTGTCCAGCGGCTCGCCGGCGGCGATGCGCTGCTTGAACTCCGGGGTCTTGGCCTGCAGTTGCGCGTCGGAGAGCTTCTCCATGTCCGGCTCGAGCGCATTGATCTTGACCACGATGCGGCTGAGCTGGCGCAGGAGGCGTTCGTTGCGACTACCGAATACGCGGGTAAGCAGACTGTTGATCATTGAAGAAACCGGTTGAATGCGCCGAGAAGATGCGCCGAAAAGGAGGATCGCTTCGACCGACGCCGGCTCCCCGACGACTGCCGCAAACGCAACAGGGCGCAAAGCGCCCTGTCGATGGCAATGCCCATTGTAGCTTGGGGCGGGGGCTGGCGAACGCAAGCCCCTGCGCCAAGCGGCCTCAGCCGCGTCCGGTACGCCCCACCGGGGTGTTGCTGTCGCCCAGGAACTTGCGCGGATTCATCACGCGACCGTCCTTCCAGACCTCGAAGTGGACGTGGGCACCGGTCGAACGGCCAGTGGAACCGGCCTTGGCGACCTGCTCTCCAGCCCGCACCAGCTCGCCGGCCTTCACCGTCAGGCGCGAGTTGTGCGCATAGCGGGTGACGTAGCCATTGCCGTGATCCACCTCGACCACGTTGCCGTAGCCCCCGCGCACGCCGGCATAGCTGACCACGCCGTCGGCCACCGCCATCACCGGGTCGCCCACGCTGGCGTGGAAGTCGATGCCCTTGTGGTTGCCGGCACCGCCGTTGAACGGATCGGCGCGACCGCCGAAGCCGGAGGTGATGTAGGTGTTGCGGATCGGCATCCGCGACGGCACGGAGTTCTGCTCAAGCTGGTGGTCGAACATCAACGACGCGAGGACGTTGAGCTGTTGGCCGGAGGCGGAGAACTGCTGTTCGAGTTGCCCTAGATCCTCCTTGAAGTCGCCGATCGGCATGTCCTGGGCCGGCTCATCGCCGCCACCGACGCCGACCGGTTCGTTGAAATCGAACTCGCCGTCCTGCAACTGGCCCATCTGGGTCAGGCGTTCGCCCAGCGCATTGAGCCGGGTGGCCTGGGCCTGCAGCTCGCCCAGCCGGGCCGCCAGCGCGTTGACCTGCGCCTGCGATTCGCGCTGGACCTTGGCCAGCTCGGCCTGCTGCGATTCCACCTTGGCCTGCAGGCGCGCATCATTCACCATCCCTAGTCCGGCACTGGCACCGAAGCCGAGCGCCAGGCCCGTCCCCAGTACCACGCCCAGCACGGTCATCGGCCGATCCTCGGCAAATCCTCGGATCTGGCGGGCCAATCGTTGGCCTCGGGTTTCACGTGATTTGATTACGATCTTTTTGAAAGCCATATGTGAGTCTTCATGTCCAAGTCCTCATCCAGCGCACGCGGCCCTTCCGTCCCGCAGCAGGCCATCGAGGCCGCGCTGGCGGAGAAGACCGGCAACCCCTTGCGCCGAGCCTTATGGCTCGATGCGCTGGACAGGCAGTTGCGCCCCCATCTGCCCGCTTCACTTGCCGGCCACTGCCGACTTGCCAATGTGAAGGATGAGCAGCTCGTTTTTCTCGTCGATTCGCCGGTCTGGCACGCCAAGCTTCGGCTGGCCGAACAGCAGCTCCTCGTTGCGGCCCGTTCCGTCGGGCTGAAGGTCACGCGGGTGACCCCCAAGACCACTACCACTTCGTTGCATTCCCCAATGCCGAAGAACCCGGAGCAGTCGAAACCGGTGTCAGCCGCCACGCACAAGGGTCTGCGCGAAGCGCTGGCGTCCCTGCAGGACATCGAATCCAAACCACGTCGATGATGTCCGGACCGGCACTCCGCCGGTCGCCGCGCGTGAAGAACTTGAGAAGAAAACAGTACGCGACCGAACGCATCCTAGCGGCCGCGGCTCAGGCGTTAGTTAGGGAAAGATTAAATAAGCGTTAAATTCAGGAACGGACTCGGGGTGAGTTCACAGTTCCATGACATGACCCCGACCCGGCCCCCACAAAGGGAGCCGGCGGGTGGGGAATCCCCTGACGGGGTCGCTCAGGCGTAGGCCGGGGTGCCGTAGGCCACCGGTGGCTGGGCCGTACCGGCCGGGAAACTGACCCATTCCCAAGCTTCCTGCTGCGCCAGCAGGGCCCGCACCAGCTTGTTATTGAGTGCGTGACCGGACTTGAAACCTTCGTAGGCGCCGAGGATCGGGCCGCCGGCCAGGTACAGGTCGCCGACCGCATCGAGGATCTTGTGGCGGACGAATTCGTCGGTGTAGCGCAGGCCGTCGTCATTGAGCACGCGGAACTCGTCCAGGACGATCGCGTTGTCCATCGAACCGCCGAGGCCCAGATTGCGCTCGCGCATGTACTCCAGGTCGCGCATGAAGCCGAAGGTCCGGGCGCGCGAAATTTCCTTGATGTACGCGGCGGTGGAGAAATCCAGCTCGGCGCGCGACTGCTTGGCCGGGATCATCGGGTGGTCGAACTCGATGGTGAAGCCCAGCTTGTAGCCGTCGTAGGGCGTGAAACGGGCGACCTTGTCACCCTCGCGCACTTCCACCGGCGCAGTGATCCGGATAAAGCGCTTGGCTGCGTCCTGCTCGACGATCCCAGCCGATTGCAGCAGGAACACGAACGGGCCCGAAGAACCGTCCATGATCGGCAGCTCGGCCGAGGACAGCTCGACGATCGCGTTGTCCACGCCCAGGCCGGCCATCGCCGACATCAGGTGTTCGACCGTTTGTATCTTGGCGCCGTTGCGGGTCAGCCCGGTGCACAGCGTGGTCTCGGTGACCAGCTCGGCATCGGCCGGGACTTCCACCACCGGTTCCATGTCGACGCGACGGAACACGATGCCGTGGTTGACCGGCGCAGGTCGCAAGGTCATGTAGACCTTGTCGCCACTGTGCAGGCCGACGCCGGTGGCGCGGATCGTGTTCTTGAGCGTGCGTTGTTGGGTCATGGTGATGAAGTCTGAATGACAAACGCAGACGGGAGCTGAACCGGCAAGCGGCAAAGCGGTGGCGAAGCTTAACAAAACTGTCGCATCGGCGATTTTCACGCCTGACACATTCCCGTGCCCAGGGGCCAAAACCTGCCGGGTCGGGCACACCGACCCGGCAGAAAAGGACATGGCGTCGGCCCGCGGGAGGGCAAGCCCGCGGCCGCCGACACTGCGTTCCGTTGTCGGCACGTCAACCGCTACGTGCCCGGCAACGGCGCGCCGCGCCGGTAAAACCCTTTACACGACCTCGCGTTGGCGGCGGCCAGCCGCCGCCAGCGGCTCAGTCGGCCTGGCGGCGCAGGAACGCCGGGATGTCCAGGTAGTCGCTCGGCAGTTCCGCTGCGGCCGGCGAAGAGGCCGACGCCGAGGCCGCCTCGCTGCTGGCGCGGCGCAGGCCCAGGCCCATCGAACCGCCCACCGACTTGGACACCGCGTCCTGGCCCTGCTCGAAATCGCCGAACTCCGGCATCCCGGTGGTGGCATTGCGCACCAGCTTGATCGGCGCGCGCTGGTCCGGGCGCTGCGCCGAGCGGGCGACCGCGCGGTTCAGGCCGGTAGCGACCACGGTCACGCGGACCTCGTCCTGCATGTCGGGGTCGAGCACGGTGCCGACCACGACGGTGGCGTCCTCGGAGGCAAAGCCCTCGATGGTGCGGCCGATCTCGTCGAACTCGGACATGGTGAAGTCCGGGCCAGCAGTGATGTTGACCAGGATGCCGTTGGCGCCGGCCAGGTTGACGTCGTCCAGCAGCGGGTTCTGGATCGCCGACTCGGCCGCGGCCTGGGCACGGTCGTCGCCGCGCGCCGAACCGGTGCCCATCATGGCCAGGCCCATTTCCGACATCACGGTGCGCACGTCGGCAAAGTCGACGTTGATCAGGCCCGGCCGCACGATCAGGTCGGCGATGCCCTGCACCGCGCCCTGCAGCACGTCATTGGCGGCGCGGAAGGCCTGGATCATGGTGGCGTTGCGGCCCAGCACGGTGATCAGCTTCTCGTTCGGGATGGTGATCAGCGAGTCGCAGTGCTGGCTCAGCTCCTCGATGCCCTTGAGCGCCACCTGCATGCGGCGGCGGCCTTCGAACGGGAACGGCTTGGTGACCACCGCCACGGTGAGGATGCCCATCTCCTTGGCCAGCTGCGCCACCACCGGCGCGGCGCCGGTACCGGTGCCGCCGCCCATGCCCGCGGTGATGAAGACCATGTCCGCACCCTGCAGGGCGTCCATGATGCGCTCGCGGTCTTCCAGCGCGGCCTGGCGGCCGACTTCCGGATTGGCGCCAGCGCCAAGGCCCTTGGTCACGTTGGTACCGAGCTGCAGCTGCAGCTTGGCGCCGCAATTCTTGATTGCCTGCGAGTCGGTGTTGGCGGTGATGAACTCCACCCCGTCCACGCTGCTGTTGACCATGTGCGCCACCGCGTTGCCGCCGCCGCCGCCCACGCCGACAACCTTGATGACCGCGTTCGGTGCCATCTTCTCGATCAGTTCAAAATGTGCCATGTCCATGTCCTCTTTTTTGTGGAGCCGTGACCCGGGCGGATGCCCTTCGCCGGCGTTCTCTTCTGGTTTGACTACTGCGTGCCCTGCTCTTTCGTTGCTGCCCTGCAAACTGCGTCCTGCCGTGCCCGCGGCTTTCAAAACTCGCCGCGATACCAATTCTTGAGCTTGTTGAAGAAGCTGCCCGCGCGCCCGGTCGGAATCGACGGCCGCCGCGGATGCTCGATCTGGCTGCCCATCAGCAGCAGGCCCACGCCGGTGGCATGCACCGGGTTGCCCACCACTTCACCCAGGCCGGTGACGTGCTGCGGAATGCCTACGCGCACCGGCATCTGCAGCATTTCCTCGGCCAGTTCGACCACGCCTTCCATCTTCGAAGCACCGCCGGTGAGCACCATGCCGGCGCGCACCAGTTCCTCGAAGCCGGAGCGGCGCAGTTCGGCCTGCACCATTTCGAAGATTTCCTCGTAGCGGCCCTGCACTGCCTGCGCCAGCGAAGCGCGCGGCATGCGTCGCGGCGGGCGGTCACCCACCGAGGGCACCTGGATGCTTTCTTCGGCCGTGGCCAGCTGCGCCAGTGCGCAGGCGTAGCGCACCTTGATCTGTTCGGCTTCCGGCGTCGGCGTGCGCAGCATGTGCGCGATGTCGTTGGTGACGTGGTCGCCGGCGATCGGCAGCGAAGCGGTGTGGCAGATCGCGCCCTGCACGTAGACCGCCAGGTCGGTGGTGCCGGCGCCGATATCCACCAGCACCACGCCCAGCTCGCGCTCGTCGGCAGTCAGCACCGCCACGCTGGAGGCCAGCGAAGACAGCACCAGATCGTCAACCTGCAGGCCGCACTTCTGCACGCACTTGCTGATGTTGGCCGCCGCCGACTGCGCGCACACCACCAGGTGCGCGTGCACTTCCAGGCGCACGCCGGTCATGCCGACCGGATTGCGGATGCCTTCCTGCGAATCGTCCAGCACGTACTCGCGCGGGATCGCGTGCAGGATGCGCTGGTCGGCCGGAATGGCGACCGCCTTGGCGGCGTCGAGCACGCGCTCCAGGTCGCCCCAGGTGACCTCGCCATCGCGAATCGGCACGATCCCGGGGGAATTCTTGCACTGCACGTGGTTGCCGGAGATCGAGGCGTAGACCGAGCGGATTTCGCAGCCGGCCATCAGCTCGGCCTCCTCGACTGCGCGCTGGATCGATTGCACCGTCGATTCGATGTCCACCACGACGCCGCGCTTGAGCCCGCGCGATTCATGCGAACCGATGCCGATGACTTCGATCGGGTTGCCCGGCGAATACTCGCCGACCAGCGCCACCACTTTCGAGGTGCCGATGTCGAGTCCGACGATGAGAGATTTGTCGCCCTTGCGATTCATGTGCTTACTGCCGGGATACGGAATGGGGGATTCGGATAGGCGCTGGCTTGCGGTGCGCCGGCGACCTTGGCCGCGGGTTGCCGTTCGATCGTGAATCCGTTGGTGTAGCGAAGATCGGCGCGCGCCAGCGGCTGCTGCGGATCAAGCAGTTGCGGCAGGACCCGGGCGAAGCGCTGCAGGCGCGCGCGCGCATCGTCGCGGCCGACGATCACTGCCACGCCGTTGCTCAGGCCCAGCGACCAGCTGCCGCGCGCATCCATTTCCAGGCGCTTGACGTCCAGGCCGGTCGGCGCGAACAGCGCGCGCGATTCGTTGTAGAGCGCGACCACTTCGCGGGTCTTGCTGTCAGGGCCGTTGAGCTGCGGCAACTCCAGGTTGCGCAGGCCCGGCGGGATCGCGAACAGCCGGCCTTGCTCGGACAGCATGCGGTTTTCGCCCCAACGCGCGAACGGCTGGTGCTCGACCACGCGCACTTCCAGCACGTCCGGCCACTGCTTGCGCACCTGCGCGCTCTCCACCCACGGCAGGCGCTCGATCGCGTCCTGGGCATTCTTGAGCTTGACCGCGAAGAAGCCCGAACGCGCATAAGGCAGCACCACAGCCTGCAATTGCTCAGCCGGCACCCGCTTGAAGTCGCCGGTCACCCGCAGCTTGCTGAGCGGCCAGCGTTCGGCGCCAACCCAGCCGTTGAGCACGGCCACGACCGGCAGCGCGACCAGCGCAACTGCGAGTAGCCAGGCGAGGATGCGCAGAGCGGCGTTCATGCCTGCGCCTCCGCCGCCGTGTCGAGGACATGGCAGGCGCTGGCGCACGCGGCGGCCGGCGCCAGCGCGCCCCGCATCGTTGCCTGCCAGCCATGTCCGGTTCGCTTCACAGCGTCTGCTCCAGGATCCGCCAGCACAGTTCGTCGAACTCGACGCCGAGTTGGCGCGCGGCCTTGGGCACCAGCGAGTGGCTGGTCATGCCCGGCGCGGTGTTGACCTCCAGCAGGTAGAAGGCGCCACTGGCACGGTCGCGCATCACATCGACCCGGCCCCAACCGTGGCAGCCAGCGGCCTGGAACGCGGCCAGCGCGATGCGCTGGATTTCCGCTTCGGCCTCGCCTTCCAGTCCCGGGCACAGGTACTGGGTGTCCTCTGCAATGTACTTGGCGTTGTAGTCGTACCACTGCCCCTTGGGCACGATGCGGATCGACGGCAGCGCCTGCTCGCCGAGGATCGCCACGGTCAGCTCGTCGCCTTCGACCAGCTGCTCCATCAGCAGCTCGCCCGGGTAGCGCGCGGCCAGTGCCACCGCCTCGTCCAGCTGGGCGTCTTCGAACACCCGGCTGACCCCAACGCTGGAACCTTCGTTGGCCGGCTTGACGATCACCGGCAGGCCCAGCGCGCGGGCGGCGCCATGAATGTCGCTGCCCGGCGCAAGCCGCGCGTAGCGTGGCGTCGGCAGGCCCAGCGACAGCCACACCTGCTTGGTGCGGATCTTGTCCATCGACAGGGCCGAGCCGAGCACGTCCGAGCCGGTGTAGGGCACGCCAAAAGCGTCCATCAGGCCCTGGACGATGCCGTCTTCGCCGCCGCCGTTGTGGCCGTGCAGCACGTTGAACACGCGATCGAAGCACTTGTCGACCAGCGCCTGCGCCAGGGCCGGAATGCCATCGACTGGCTGCGCATCGATGCCGCGGCTGCGCAGCGCCTCCAACACGTTGCGGCCCGAATCCAGCGACACTTCGCGCTCGCTCGAGGTGCCGCCAAGCAGCACCGCGACGCGGCCGAACACCGACGGATCTTCGTGACGACGGGCGGCCAGGGTGCTCATGCCTTCACCTCGCTGCGGAAGCCATCGGTAGCGATGTGCTGGGCGACATAGCCGATATCGCCGGCGCCCATCATCAGCAGCAAGTCGCCATCCTGCAGCACATCCGGCAGTACCTCGCCCAGCTGCGCCACCTGCCCGACCACCACCGGCTCGCTGCGGCCGCGCGCACGGATGGCGCGCGCCAGTGAACGCGCATCGGCACCGGGGATCGGCGCTTCGCCGGCCGGGTAGACCTCGCTCAGCACCAGCGCATCGACCGTGCTCAGCACCGCCGCGAAGGCGTCGAACTGATCACGGGTGCGGCTATAGCGGTGTGGCTGGAACGCCACGACCAGGCGCTTGTCCGGCCAGCCGCCACGCGCCGCGGCGAACACCGCTTCGAGCTCGCGCGGATGGTGGCCGTAATCGTCGACCAGGCGCACGCGCGCGCCACTGGCGGTGGTCACTTCGCCAAGATCGTTGAAGCGACGGCCAATGCCAGCGAAATTTTCCAACGCGCGTCCGATGGTCTCCGGCGCCACGCCGAGCTGCCAGCCGATGGCCGCGGCGGCCAGGGCATTGAGCACGTTGTGGCGACCCGGCAGGGCCAGCGTCACCGGCGTGGTGCTGCCTTCGGGCAGGCGCAGGGTGAAGCGCATGCGCGGGCCGTCCTGCACCACGTCTTCGGCGCGTACGTCGGCGTGCGCGCTGAGGCCATAGGTCATCACGTGGCGCGGGGTCTTGGCCGCCAATGCCGCCACTTCCGGGTCATCGATGCACAGCAACGCCAGGCCGTAGAACGGCAGGCGCTGCAGGAACTCGGCAAACGCTGCCTGCACCCGCGCGAAATCGTTGCCGTAGTTCTCCAGATGGTCGGCATCGATGTTGGTGATTACCGCCACCAGCGGGTTCAGGCGCAGGAAGCTGCCATCGCTCTCGTCGGCCTCGGCCACCAACCATTGGCCGCCGCCGAGCTTGGCGTTGGCGCCGGCGGCCAGCAGCTGCCCGCCGATCACGAAGGTCGGGTCCAGCCCGCCTTCGCTCAGCACCGCCGCGGCCAGGCTGGTGGTGGTGGTCTTGCCGTGCGTGCCGGCCACCGCGATACCCCGGCGGAAGCGCATCAGCTCGGCCAGCATGGCCGCGCGCGGCATGATCGGAATGCGCTGGCTGCGCGCTTCCATCAGCTCGGGGTTGTCTTCGCGGATGGCGCTGGAAACCACGACGCAATCGGTGCCGAGCACGTTGGCTGCCGAGTGCCCGCGCATCACCCGCGCGCCGAGCTTGGCCAGGCGCCGGGTAGCGGCGTTGTCGGCGTTGTCCGAGCCGGACACTTCGTAGCCCAGCGTCAGCATCACCTCGGCGATGCCGCTCATGCCGGTGCCGCCGATACCGACGAAGTGCACGCGCGGGAACGCGCGCACCAGATCCTGGCTGTCCTGCAGGCGGCGGATCATGCGCGCCCTGCCTGTGCGAGCGCGGCGTGGCGCATCGCGGTTACCCACTTCATACGGCTTCCTCGAGAATGATGTCGGCGATGCGTTCGGCTGCATCGGGTTTGGCCAGGCCGCGCGCGGCCTGGGCCATCGCCAGGCGGCGCGCCGGGTCGGCCAGCAGGTCGCGCAGCACCGGCTGCAGGTGTTCGGCCAGGGCGTCGTCCTGCTTGAGCAGCACGGCGGCACCGGCCTGGACTAGGTATTCGGCGTTACGGGTCTGGTGGTCGTCCACGGCGGCGGCGAACGGCACCAGCACGCTGCCCACGCCGACCGCGCACAGCTCGGCCAGGGTCGAGGCGCCGGCGCGGCACACCACCAGGTCGGCCCACGCATACGCGCCGGCCATGTCAGCGATGAAGGGCTCAACGCTGGCGCGCACGCCGGCCTGCGCATAGGCGGCCTCGGCTTCGGCGCGCAGCTTCTCGCCGCACTGGTGGCGGACTTCCACGTCCGGATGTCCAAGCGCGGCCAGCGCATGGGGCACCGCATTGTTGAGCACGCGCGCGCCCTGGCTGCCGCCGAGCACCAGCAGGCGCAGGCTGCCGCTGCGCCCGGCAAAGCGCTCGGCCGGCGCTGCCACGGCGGCGATTTCGGCACGCACCGGGTTGCCGACCGCTTCCTCGCCGGCGAAGCTGCCCGGGAAACCAGTCAACACGCGGCGGGCGAAACGCGAGAGCACCTTGTTGGTCATGCCCGGCGCGCGATTCTGTTCGTGCACCAGCAGCGGCAACTGCATCAGCCGTGCCGCCAGGCCACCGGGACCGGCGGCAAAGCCGCCGAAACTGACGACCGCGCGCGGCTTGCGCTCGCGCAGGACGAAGCCGGCGGCCCGGATCGCGCGCAGTACTCGCACCGGTGCGCCGAGCAGGGCCAGCTTGCCCTTGCCGCGCAGGCCGCTGATCGCCAGCGTGTCGATCGCAATGTCGTGCTGCGGCACCAAACGCGTTTCCATGGCGCCGTCCGCGCCCAGCCAGGTCACCGGCACGCCGCGCGCACGCAGCACCTTGGCCACGGCCAGGCCGGGGAAGATGTGGCCGCCGGTGCCGCCAGCCAAAATCATGACCGGGCGTTCGCTGTGGGCATGGGAACCGCCTGCGCTCACGCGATCCTCCCCAAGGTCGGCTCGACCCGCGGCTGCATCCGGCTGGTGCCGCGCAGCGCCTGCGTGGCAGCCACCAACGACGAGGCCGAGAACGGTGCGGAAGCCACCACCGGCGCACCCTCGGCCGGCGCGGCTTCCGCTGCCGCTGCCGCGGCGCCACCGGCCACCTGGGCGCCGGGCGCCAGCTTGGTGCGCAGGCGTTCGGCGCGGTCGGTCTCGTAGGACACGCGCAGCAACACACCCATCGCCACGCAGGTCATCAGCACCGACGAGCCGCCCGAGGAAATCAGCGGCAAGGTCAAGCCCTTGGTCGGCAGGATGCCCAGGTTCACGCCAATGGAGACGAAACTCTGCATCGCGATCCACAAGCCGATGCCGAAGGCGATATAGCCAGAGAAGTGGCGCTTCATCTCGATACAGCGCATGCCCAGCCAGAACGCCCGGCCCACCAGCAGCGCATACAGCGCCACCACCAGGCACACGCCGACAAAGCCCAGTTCCTCGGCAATCACCGAGAAGATGAAGTCGGTGTGCGACTCCGGCAGGTAGTTGAGCTTCTGCACCGAGCCGCCCAGGCCGACGCCGAACCACTCGCCGCGGCCGATCGCCATCAACGCATTGGACAACTGGTAACCGGAGCCGAGCTGGTCGGCCCACGGATCCATGAACGAGGTGACGCGCCGCATGCGGTACGGCTCCAGGATCACCAGGGCCACCAGCGCCGGCAGCAGCAACAGGATCGGCAAGATGATCCGCTTGATCTGCGCACCACCCAGCACCAGCATGCAGGCGGTCACGCTCAGCAGCAGCATCGAGGAGCCGAAGTCCGGCTGCAGCAGCAGCAGGCCGACCAGCAGGCCGACCACGAACACCGGCTTGAGCATGGCCTGCCAGGTGGCGTTGACCTCATCGCGGAAGCGCACCAGGTAACTCGCCAACCAGATGATGTAGAGCACCTTGACCGCTTCGACGGTCTGGAACTTCGACACCCCCAGGTTAATCCAGCGCCGCGCGCCGTTGACGCTGCTGCCCAGCCCCGGCACGAACACCACCGCCAATAGCGCGAAGCAGGCCAGCAACAGCATCTGGTTGTGCAGCTCGACGTTCTTCAACTCGGTGCGCATGGCCCAGAACGCCAGGCCGATGCCGACACCCAGGAACAGCAGGTGCCGGGTGAGGTAGTAGAACGGGCTGGCCGCCAGTTCGATCGAGCTGGAGGCGACCATCACCACGCCAAGCGAGGCCAGCGCCACGGCGGCGCCGAGCAGCCACGGGTCGTAGCGGCCTCCGATCGCTTCCAGGCGGGTCGCTTGGCGGGACAGGTCGTTCATCTC
>DATLJF010000187.1:0-15933 GCA_035539015.1 Stenotrophomonas sp.
ACCACGATTTCAACCATCTGCTCAGCCTGGTCTCCGGCTACGTGCGCAAGGCGCGCCGCGCCGACGATGCGCAAACACAAGCGGCCGCGCTTGACGGCATCGATTCTGCAGCCAGTCGTGCGGCGGCCATCAGCAGCAAGCTGCTCAACTTCAGCCGGCCCGACGACAGCCAGGTCGAAACGCTCGACCTCGCCACCCTGGTGGCTTCGCTGCGGCCCTTGCTGCGGCAAACCCTGAAGCCGCAGATCCAGTTGCAGGTCGATGTGGCCGACGGCCTGTGGGTGGATTTCGATCGCCAACAGCTGGAGCTGATCCTGCTCAACCTGGTAGGCAATGCCGACGAGGCGCTGGGCACCGGTGGGGTGGTCGAACTCAGTGCGCGGCAGCAGGGTGACGTGGTGCAACTGCGTTGTCGGGACGATGGCCCCGGGATTGCCGAGGCGCTGCGCGCCCGGGTCTTCGAGGCGTTCTTCAGTACCAAGCCAGGCGGCAATGCCGGCCTCGGCCTGGCCATGGCCCAGGGCCTGATGGAGCGCCACGGAGCACGCATCGGGATCGAAGAGGGCGTCACCCGCGGCGCCAGTTTCTTGCTGGAGTTCCCGCGCAGCGGCGCCTACACGCGCGGCGAGCCGGCGCTGATCGACGATCGTGCATGAGTGAAGTGTCGCTGCATGGCCTGCGCGTGGCCGTGGTCGAGGATGATGCCGAACTGGCGACGTTGATCGTCGACGAACTGCATCTGGTCGGCGCCCGCGCCCAGGCATTGCCCAGCGCCGAAGCCTTGTATCGGCAACTGCTGGCGCACGCTTTCGATCTGGTCGTGCTCGATGTCGGCCTGCCTGGGGAAGACGGTTATGCAGTGGCGGCGCATCTGCGCGCCGCGGCACCGCAGGTAGGCATCGTCATGCTGACCGGCAGGGCGGCCGGCACCGACATGGCCCGGGGCCTGTTGCAGGGCGCGGACCTGTACCTGGTAAAGCCGTTGGACATGCCGCTGTTGACCGCCGCGTTGGCCAGTGTGTGGCGGCGATTGGAACCACCGGTGCCGATGGACGCGCCCGCGCCGACGGCTGCGAACGCGCTCGGCCAATGGCAGCTGAGTGCCGATGCCTGGACGTTGCACGCGCCCGATGCGCGTGCACTATCGCTCAGCGCCCCCGAGCGTGCGGTGCTGGTGGAACTGTTCGCGCGGCGCGGCGAGCCGGTCTCGCGCGCGGCACTGATCGCGGCGATCTCGCCCAAGGCCTCGACGGCCTTCGATCCGCATCGGCTGGAAGTGCTGGTGCATCGCTTGCGCGCGCGAGTCGAATCGGTGTGCGGCCGCAAGTTGCCGCTGCGCGCAGTGCGCGGCACAGGTTATCTGCTGGCCGAGAGCGCATAGCGCAACGCGCACGAAACTGACGCGATGCGTCAGTCATTGACTAGTCACCACATGCGCGTGGCCCAGCACGTTGCGTGGGGCGCGTGCGCAAAGAAGACGCCTTGCATGCACTCGGCGCGTGATCAGCGTGGCCGAAGGTTAATGATTTAGCAGCTGCCAATTTTTTGACGATGCGTGCAAAGCGCTGCAACGCAAATACTTTCACCGACGGCGCGTTCTCGCACGTGCGCAAACGTGAGAAACGGTGAGCCAACGGTATTGACGAACCGTGGGCGAGTGCGCAGAATCCGCGCCGCTCTTCGCACGTGACGTTCGTCGCAGATCGAAGCGCAACTCGAACCCGGCCATCGGCGACGCCCGCGATCCACGCGCGGGCGTCGGGGCTGCGGGTCCGTTTATCGCGACAGGGGAAGACCAGTGATGACCGATCTGAAACGCGGTGGCCGCGAGGCCTCCGAGCGGGCGCGTGCGCGCACGATTCACCCACGCAGCGCCACTTGCAGCGCACGCCCATGGTGGCGGATCGTGCTTGCCGCGGTTCTCTCTGCGCCCGTGCTCGCGTTCGCCGCGGACCTGCAGATCACCAATCTTTCCGACACCGGCTACGACCCAACACCCGCCGGCAGCAACGTCGTCTACAGCGTCACGGTCGAAAACAGTGCCGCCGACACCGTGGCCAACGCAGTGGCGATCTTCGACCTGCCGGCCGGCGCACTGGCTGCCGCACCGCTGCCGAGCTTCTGCAGCGTCTCGGCCACCAATGTGCGTCGCGTGGAATGCCGCATCGGCACGCTGGTCGGTACCTTCACCGATCCCGACGGCGCGGCGACTTTCCAGTTGCCCATCTCTACCGTCGGCATCGCGCCCGGCACGATGCAGATTCGCGGAGCCATCGGCTTCGAGAGCGCCCTTCCGGCCGGCAACGCCCAGATCAGCACGATTACCGATGCCGATCCGTTTTTCGTCAGCGACACCAATGCCGCCAACAACCGCCGGACAGAGGCTACGACCCTGGATTCGGCCGGCGACCTGAGCATCGAGAAGATCGCCACTCCCGATCCGGTCGTGGCCGGTGCCGAAATCACCTACACCATCACCGTGCGCAACGCCGGGCCGAGTGCCTCGGCCGGCTTCAACGTCGTCGATGATCTGCCGGCCGCGGTGCAGTACGTGGCCAACAGCTTCAGCGGCAGTGGCTGGACCTTCAATCCCGCGACAATGACGGCCACCCACGCCGCCGCAGTGGCGTCGGGCGGCAACAGCAGCTTCAGTTTTCGCGCGCGCGTGACGGCCGGCAGCGGCAACGTGGTCAACACCGCGCGCGTGCAGGCCGGTACCACCCCGGATCCTTTGCCGGACAACAACACCGGCACGGTGACCACCACCATTACCGCTGGCGCCGACCTGGGCCTGACCAAGACCGCGACCCCGGCGCCGGCCATCTCCGGCCAGCCGGTGACCTTCAACGTGCAGGTCCGCAACCAGGGTCCGAGCGCGGCATTGAACCCGCGTTTCGTCGACAACCTGCCCACCGGCTTCCTGGCGACCGGCGGCACTGCGCCTGCCGGCTGGACGTGCACCAACAGCAACGCCGATACCACCCGCACCTGCGCCCTCAGCGGCAGCCTGGCGGTGGGCGGGGTCGCCAATTTCACCATCACCAGCGTGGTGCCTGCAGCGGGTACCAACAGCAGCGGCAACGTGACCAATAGCGCCACCGCCAGCGCCGATACGCCCGATCCTAATCTGGTGGACAACACCGGCAGCACCACCTTCACCGTGCTGGCCGACGGTGCCGACCTGTCGTTGCAGAAGAGCAAGACCCCGGCGTTGGTGCCGGTGTGGAACGGCATCGGCAGCGACCTCGACAGCCGCATGACCAGCAATATCGATGTGCGCAATCTCGGCCCGCGCGCAGCTACCGGCCAGGTCCAGGTGGTCGACGCACTGGCCAGTGGCGAAGAGTTGCTGCAGAACGACGGCAGCGTGGCGCAGCCCGGCGTGTCGTTCGCCAGTGGCGCATGGACCTGCGCGGTTGACGTGCTCTACAGCCCGGGCACGCCACAACACGTGACCTGCGACCTCGGCGCCAGCGCGTTCCCGCTCGCCGTTGGCGCGACGGCGCCGCGGTTGCAACTGCTCACCCGCGCACGCTCGTCGGCGGCGAGCCTGCTCAACAACGCCTGCACTGGTGGTTCGGGCAGTTCGATCGAACCGCTCACCGACAACGGCATCAACCGCGACCCGGAGCCCGCCAACGACTGCTCGGGTGCCGGCACCCGCACCACCGACGAACGCGCCGATCTGGTCATCAGCAAGCAGACCAACGGCCCTGGCGCCGCCGACAACGTGCTGGCCGCCAACCAGGACACGCTGACCTACACCCTCACGGTGACCAACGACGGGCCGGACGCCACCACCGGCGTCGTCGTCAACGACACGGTGCCGGGCTTCGTGTCCGGCCGTACCCAGCTCAGCGTGACCACCACCCCGGCCGGTTGGCAATGCAGCATCAACGGCGCCTCGGTGGCGTGCAGCTCGGGCACGACCGCGCTGGCCAACCAGCAAAGCGTGCAGATTGTCATCCAGGTCAGGCGCGCCCTGTTCGACAGCTATTCGCAAGGCAGCACCAATTGCGGCGGCAGCACCGTCACCGGTGCGTATTGCAACACCGCAGGGGTCGGCATCAACGCCGCCGTGGCCGGTTCGGTAGGCGAGCTCAACGGCAGCAACAACCAGGCCTCGGACTGGATCCGCATCGCGCGCGTGGCCAACGTGGTCACCAGCGCCAAGACCATCGCCTCGGGCACGCCCGGGCGCGCCGGCGTCAACACCACCTACGTGATGTCCTACGTCAACGACGGCCCGTCCTCGGTACCGGGCGTGATCCTGCGCGACGTGTTCACGCTGCCGGCCAATGATTCCGGCTTCGTGCTGATATCGGCGCAACGCACCGGCGCCGGGACTCGCACCTGTACCGCCACCGCGGGTGCCGGCGTGACCGTCACCGCTACCGCCGGCGGCAATTCGTACGCCAACACCACCGGCGCGCCGGCCCAGGTGAGTGTGGTGTGTCCCGCGCTGCCGAACCTGGCCAACCAGCAGACCGAAACCCTGCAGGTAGTCATCCGTCCGAACGTCAACGCCGCCAATACCGGGCGCCAGTTCGACAACCTCGCCGACTTCGTCATCGACCTCGATGGCGACGGCCAGGGTGATGCCACCGCCGGCACCGATGTCGATGGCAACACCTACGACTTCAACAGCAACACCGCCGACGACAGCAAGAGCGCGCAGCTGCCGTTTGAAAGCGGCCAGGTCGACCTGATCACCAACAAGATCGACACCGGTTTCTCCGGTGGCGTCGATCCGCTTGGCTTCGACGCGGTCAACGCGGCTGCCAACCTGATCACCTACCAGGTGACGATCCGCAACAACGGCCCGTCGGTGGCCACCAACGTGCGGCTGCGCGATACCTTCACTCCGCCGGCGGGGCGCACGGTGGTCTTCGTCGGTGCATCGAGTTCTACCGCCGGGCCGTTTTCCCCCGCCGCGTGCTCGATCGTTAGCGGCAGCAACCCGACCGTCGGTGCGCCGCTGGTGCTCGACTGCCTGATGCCCGGTATCGGCTTCGGCACCAACGTCGCCGGCGTGGTCGCTTCCGGCCAGACCAGCACCTTGTTCCTGCGCTACCGCTACGACACGCCGCCAGGCGCAGCCGGCGATACCGTACTCAACGTGGCCCAGGCCAGCTCGGCCGAAGCCGATAGCAACAGCGCCAACGACGAAGCCACCCAGGACACGACCATTCGCGCCGCTTCGGACATGGGCGTGAGCAAGCACGTGGTCACTACCGCGCCGGACGCCGATCCGGACGTGGCCGTGGCCCCGAACGTGGAGGGCGTGTCGCTGCGGCAGCCGTTCTTCTATGTCATCGACGGCATCAACAACGGTCCTGGCGCCAGCCTTTCGCGCGACCGCAGCGGCAGCAGCCCGCTCAATGGCACCGGCACGGTGATCACCGATAGCTTGCCGGCCGGCCTGTTGGTCACCGGTCCGGTGAGCTGGCAGAAGAAGGGTCCGCTGCCGCCGGGTGGCGGCGGCGAAGTGCCCAACGGCAGCGGCAGCTGCACGCAAGCGGGCGCGGCGCTGACCTGCCGCCTGGGCGACGTCACCGTCGGCGGCAAGGTCCGCATCGTGGTCCCGGTGCGCTGGGATACCTGGCCGGGTGCGGCGGCGATCAACAACACCGCTACCGTCGCCACCGAACAGATCGATCGCAACAACGGCAACAACAGCGCCACCGTACCGATCCTGGTGACCCGCGCCAGCCTGGGCGGCCGCGTATTCGAGGACCGCGATCGCAGCGGTGCCAATGGCGGCGTGCGCCAGGCCGGCGAGCCCGGTATCGCTGGCGTGACCATCGTCCTGAGCGGCACCGACGCCTACGGCAACAGCGTCAATCGCAGCACCACCACTGCGGCGGACGGCAGCTATTCGTTCCAGGACCTGTCGCCGGCCGACGCCAGCGGCTACAGCGTGACCCAGACCCAACCGACCGGCTTGCGCAATGGCCCGGTCGACCCGCCGAGCGCCGGTGCCAACGCGCCTTCGCTGGGAGGCACCTATGCCGCCGGTAACCCGGATTCGCGCTACACCGCTGTGCCGCTGGTCGCCAACACCAGCGCCCTGCGCTACGACTTCCCCGAGGTGCGCCAGCCCTCGCTGTCGGGCCATGTCTACATAGACAGCAACTTCAATGATCGCCGCGACGCCGGCAGCGATGGCGCCATTGCCGGCGCTACCGTCGAGCTGCTCGATGCGACCACCGGCAGTGTGGTGGCGACCACCACCACTGCGGCCGACGGCAGCTATCGCTTCGACAACCTCGATCCGCTGGTCGTGTACACGCTGCGCCAGCCGCTGCCGGCCGGTGGCTACCGCAATCGTTCGACCGCAGTGACGGCCGGCTCGATCGGTGGCGCAGCTTGCGCGAGCGGCTGCACCGTTGGAAGCGCGCAAGCGGGCGACGCGGCCAGCACCGACCGCATCAGCCAGATCGACCTGGGCGCGGGCGTGGACGGCACCGGCTTCGATTTCGGCGAAGACGCTGTGGCCGGCATCCGCGGCCGCGTGTACCTGGACCGCAACGGCAATGGCGCTTTCGATGGTGCCGATGCCGGCAACGTGCACTCGCAGCCGAACGGCGGCTTGCAGGGAGTCACGCTGACCCTGACCGGCGCCGGTGCCGACGGGGTGTTCGGCAATGCCGACGACTCGGCGCCGCAGTCGGTGCAGACCGATGCCACTGGTGAGTATCACTTCGATACGCTGGTGGTTGGCCAGGCCTACCGCATCACCGAGACCCAGCCGGACGGCTACGGCAACGCGACCGAGAACGCCTCCGGCACGGTCCAGATCAACGCGCTGCCCGCGACCGGATCGCAGTACCACGACTTCGGCGAGAAGCTCGGCTCGCTGGCCGGCAGCGTGTTCGAAGACTTCTCCAGCAATGCTGCCAGCAACAACAACGGCGCCTTCGACAGCGGCGAGCGTCCGATCGCCGGCGCGACCCTGACCCTGATCGGCACCGACAGTCTCGGCAATGCAGTCAACCTGAGCGTGCAGACCGACGCCGCCGGCCACTACCGCTTCGACAATCTGTTGCCACCGCTGGCCGGCAGCGCCTACACCGTCACCCAGGTCCAGCCGGCCGGCTACATCGATGGCAAGCACGTCGTCGGTAATGCCGCCAGCGCCGGCGATGCCAGCATCGCCAACCAGGTGTCGGCGATCGCGATCAATGCGGGCCAGGATGCGAGCGGCTACGACTTTGGCGAGCTTGCCAACGCCGTCATCAGCGGCAAGGTGTACCTGGACCGCAACGATGACGGCGACGACAACGGCGGCGACGCCGGCCTGCCGGGCGTAAGCCTGACGATCGTCGGTGCTGGCGTGGACGGCGTGTTCGGCACGCCCGACGACAGTAGCGCGCAAGTCACCACCGATGCGAATGGCGACTACAGCTACGGTGGCGCGGTCTCGGGGCAGGATTACCGGATCGAGGAAACCCAA
Organism: Stenotrophomonas sp.; assembly: GCA_035539015.1. Lineage (GTDB taxonomy): Bacteria > Pseudomonadota > Gammaproteobacteria > Xanthomonadales > Xanthomonadaceae > Stenotrophomonas_A. The sequence goes on from DATLJF010000187.1 coordinate 7,457, forward strand.
CCGGTCGGCCTGGCCGAGGGTCGCGAGCACCCCACCGACAGCATCAGCGTCAGCAACCTGCCGCTGACCGGCTCCAGCGGCAATGATTTCGGCGAACTCGCCGGGCGCTTGTCGGGCACGGTGTTCCTGGATGCCAACAACAATGGCGTGCGCGATGCCGGTGAACCCGCCATCGCCGGGGTAACGCTGCAACTGCCTGCCGGTAGCCGCGATGCGCTCGGCCAGCCGGTGGCAGCGGCGATCACCGATGCCAACGGCGCCTATCGCTTCGCCGACCTGCCGGCCGGCAGCTACAGCGTGAGCGAGCAGGCCGCACAGCCCGTGGTGGGCGGCGTAACCACGCTCAATGGTGTCACCCGCGCCGGCACCATCGATGGCGCCAGCAGCGGCACTGCCTCGGCCGTGGCCAGCACGCCCAGCGTGATCAGCGCGATCGTGCTGCCCGCCGGCAAGGCTTCGATCGACAATGACTTTGCCGAGATCCTGCCGGTCTCGGTGGCCGGCACGGTGTTCTTCGACGCCGACAACGATGGCGCGCAATCTGGCGCGCAGGAGACCGGCATCGCCAACGTGGCGATGGAATTGCACGGCACCGATGACACTGGCGCGAACGTGCAGGTGGACGTACGCAGCGATGCCCAGGGCCACTTCGCTTTCGAAGGGCTGCGTCCGGGCAACTACCGCCTGGTCGAGCCGCAGCAGCCGGCGGGCACCAGCAACGGCATCACCACGCCGGGCCAGGCCGCCGGTGCATCCATGGGCACGGCCACGCCGGTGGCCACGGTACCCAGTGCCATCACCGGTATTGCGTTGCTGCAACCGGGCAGCGCATCGACCGCCAACCTGTTCGGCGAGATTCCGCTCAATAGCGGCGTCAGCGGGCGGGTGTGGCTGGACCGCAACGACGACGGCGTCGTCGGCAGCGACGAGACCGGCATCGCCGGGGTGAGCGTGCAACTGCAGGGCACCGATGCCCAGGGCAACCCGGTCACGCGCGACACCGTGACCGATGCCGATGGCCGCTATGCCTTCGGTGAACTGCCCCCGGGCACCTACACGGTGAGCGAGCCGCAGCAGCCGGCCAATACGCGCAACGGCCGCACCGTGGCCGGCACCCTGGGCGGCACTGCAACCGCGGTCGGGACCACGCCTTCGGCTATCGCCGCGATCGTGCTCGGCGTCAACCAGAATGCCGAAAACCACAACTTCGGCGAGCTGCCCGCCGGCGGCATTGCCGGCCGGGTGTACGGCGACAACAACGACAACGGCCTGGCGGAAGCCAGCGAAGCCGGTATCGCCGGGGTCCGCATCGTGCTCAGCGGCAGCGACGATCTCGGCCAGCCGGTGAGCGCGACGATCACCACCGACGCACAGGGCAACTATCGCTTCGATGGCTTGCGCCCGGGCACCTACGTCGTCACCGAACCGGACCAGCCGCCGAGCACGCTCAACGGCATCACCAGCGCCGGCAACATCGGCGGGGCCCAAGTCGGCACGGCCAGCGCGCGCGAAGTATTGCCCTCGGCGATCAGCGCGATCGCGCTGCCGATCGGCGGCCAGTCGCTGGAGAACAACTTTGGCGAGATCGGCGATTCGCCGGACATGGTGGTCAGCAAGAGCGCCACGCTGGAGAAGTTCACCGTCAACAACGATGCCGCCTATGTCATCCGCGTGCGCAACGTCGGCCAGCAGCCGAGCCGCGGCCCGTACGTGGTCAACGAGCGCCTGCCCAACGGCGTGGTGCTGGCCGGTGCGCCCGTCGGCAATGGCTGGGTCTGTACCGGCGCCAGCGGCCAGTCGCGCTTCAGCTGCCGCAACGAGGCCGTGGTAGCGGCCGGCGCGACCCTGGCCGATGCCATCCAGGTGCCGGTGCACGTCAGCGTGGCCGCGGCCACGGCTGAGCCGATCAATAACGCCGTGCTGGTTGAAGGCGGCGGCGAGAACCCGAATCGTGCGCCGACGCCGGCCGAACGCGGTGCGTTCGAGGGCGACGTGACGCAGCTGCAAAGTTGCGATCCGGCGATCACCCAGAACGCCTGCCGCCTGCCCACGCAGGTACAGCTGGCCGCGTCGGTTTCCGGCACGGTGTGGCTGGAAAGCGGCGAGCAGGTGCGCGTGCTCGACGGTGCCGACCAGCGCCTGTCGGCGTGGACGGTGGAACTGGTGGATCCGGCCAACGGCCAGGTGGCGCGTAGCGTCACCACCGCGGCTGACGGCAGCTACCGCATCGGCGATGTGGTGCCGGGCAAGAAATGGCAGCTGCGCTTCCGCCATGCCGGCTCCGGCGTGGTGTGGGGTTGGCCGGTCAGCGGCGAGACCGCCGCCGGCGCGGTGGCCAGCTGCGCCGCCGATGCCGCGATCGCCAGCGGCAATACCAGCTCGTGCGCCAGCAGTGACGGTGGTATCAGCCAGCTGGAAGTCGTGCTCAAGGCCGGCGAGAACCTGCCGCAGCAGAGCCTGCCGGTCGATCCCAGCGGCGTGGTCTACGACGCGGTGACGCGCGAACCGGTGCCCGGTTCGATCGTCACCCTGTCGCCGGCCGGGGTGTGTGCTGGTTTCGATCCGGCCAGCAGCCTGCTCAACGCCAGCAGCGGCGGTTACCGCGTCGAGGGCAATGCGGTGTCGATGACGGTTGGCACCGACGGCGCCTACCAGTTCCTGTTCGGCCCGGCGGCGCCGGCACGGTGCGAGTTCACGCTCAGCGTGACCCCGCCCGGCGGCTACCGCTTCACCTCGACCCTGATCCCGGCGCAGTCGCAGCCGCTGTCGCCGCCGGCGCAAGCGGGTGGGCGCATCGATGTACAACCCGATGCGCACGCACCCAGCGGCGCGGTCGGCCCGGCCACCGCGTACTACCTGAGCCTGTTCGCGGGCTCGGCGGTGGCCAACATCGTGCACAACCACGTACCGCTGGATACCGCGGTCGACACCGGCCTGGCGATCACCAAGACCGGCGATCGCCAGAGCGCGGAAATCGGCGACACCGTGCAGTACACCATCACCATTCGCCAGACCGCCGGCAGTGCGTTGCAGACGGTCAACGTGGTCGACCGTTTGCCGCGCGGCTTCACCTACATCGAAGGCACCGCGCGGGCCAACGGCGCGGCCGTGGCCGAGCCCCTGGGCAAGCCCGGGCCCACCCTGGGCTTCAGCACCGGGCCGATCCAGGTCGGCCAGCAGATTGCACTGACCTACCGGGTGCGGATCGGCGTGGGCGCGCAGCAGGGCGATGGCATCAACCGCGCCCAGGCGCACGGTTGCTCGATCGCCGGCGGTTGCATCGATCCGGTCTCGCTGGCGCCGCGTTCCGGCTCGCTGCCGTCGAACCAGGCGCAGTACCGCGTGCGAGTGACCGGAGGTGTGTTCGCCAGCGAAGGCTGTGTGCTGGGCAAGGTGTTCGTGGATTGCAACGCCAACCATGTGCAGGACGCCGAGGAAATCGGTATTCCCGGCGTGCGCCTGTACTTCGAGGACGGCACCTGGCTGATCAGCGATTCGGAAGGCAAGTACAGCTACTGCGGCCTGCCGGCGCAAAGCCACACGCTGAAGGTCGATGCCAGCACGCTGCCGAACGGTGCGCGCCTGACCACCAGCAGCAACCGCAACCTGGGCGATGCCGACAGCTTGTTCATCGATCTCAAGAACGGCGAGCTGCATCGCGCCGATTTCATCGAGGGCAGCTGCGCCAACCCGGTGCTGGAGCAGGTCAAGGCGCGCCGCACCCAGGGCGAGGTGCGCGCACCTGAGCGTGAGAACGCGCAGGCGCCACTGCGCTTCAGCAGCAAGCCGGCGCGTGCGCCGCAACAAGCCACCGACACGGCGGCGCAGTCGCCGGTCATCGTCAAGCCACGGGCGTTGCCAACGCCCGCTGCGCCTGCTAACCCGGAGGTGCAGCCATGAGCCGGCCCGTGAACCGCCGCGCGCCGCGGCTGACCCTGCTGGCGTGCGCGCTCGCTGCCTTGCCGGCGATGGCGCAACAGAACGTCGGCAGCAGCCGCTTCACGCCGGTGCTCGGCGAGCCAACGGCGCTATATCCACGCAGCCCGGCCAGCATCGAGGCGGACGTGCGCACCGTTGCGGCGGCCAACCATACCGACCAGGCGCAGGTCGTGGTCGAAGTTGACCGCGACGGCGTGCCCGCCGATGGCCAGACCCCGGTGCACGTCACCGTGCGTGTGTTCGATGGCAACGGTGCACCCGCTGCCGGCACCACCTTCGCGACGCTGGAAAACAGTGGCGGCCGTATCTTGCTGCCGGGTTCGCGTACCGATGAACTGGGCCCGGGCGCGGCAGATGCCGACAAGGTGATGCCCGGTGTGCAGCTGGCGGTGAACGATGGCGTGGCGCAGTTCGACCTGCTCGCCCCGGATCAGCCGCAGGATGTGCTGTTGCGCGTGACAGCCAACGGTCTCAGCGCCGAAGGCACGATCGGTTTCGTGCCGGAAATGCGCGAGATGATCGCCACCGGCCTGGTCGAGGGCGTGATCAATTTCGGCCGCCGCGACAACAGTGGCCTGATCGCGCCGGTCGACCACGACGACGTGTTCGAGCGCGACATCCGCCGTTGGGAAAAGCAGTTCAATCACGGCAAGGCCAATGCCGCGGCGCGCACCGCGTTCTTCGTCAAGGGCCGGATCAAGGGCGAGTACCTGCTCACCGCCGCCTACGATTCGGACAAGGAAGTGCGCGGCCGCCTGCTGCGCGATATCCAGCCGGAGGAGTTCTACCCGGTCTATGGCGATGCTTCGCTGCGCGGTTTCGATGCGCGTTCGGCCGAACGGTTGTATGTGCGCGTGGACAACCAGCGCAGCTATCTGCTGTACGGCGATTTCCAGACCGGCGACACCCTCGCCACCGCAACCGGGATCGGCAGCCGCGGCACGCTGCCGCAGCGCAGCCTGGGCACCTATAACCGCACCGCGACCGGACTGGGCTGGCACTACGAGAACGCACGCCTGCGCTCCAACGTGTTCGCCATCCAGGATTCGTTGCGGCAGGTGATCGAGGAGTTCGCCAGCCAGGGCAGCGGGCCTTATGCCTTGCGCAACAGCGCGGTGCTGGAGGGCAGCGAGCGGGTCGAAGTCGTGGTTCGCGACCGCAACCAGCCCTCGCGCATCGTCTCGGTGCAACCGCTGGCACGCCTGGTGGATTACAGCTTCGAGCCGTTCTCCGGGCGCATCCTGCTCAATCAGTTCCTGCCGACCTTCGACAGCAACCTCAATCCGGTCTCGCTGCGCATCACCTACGAACTGGACCAGGGCACCGAGACCTTCTGGGTATACGGCGCCGACGGCCAGTTGCGGGTCACCGATGCGCTGGAAGTAGGCGGAGCCGTGGTCGAAGACCGCAACCCGTTCGCTGCCTTCCGGATGGGCAGTGCCAATGCCGGGTATCGCTTTGGCGAGAACACCGCACTGGCGGTGGAGTTCGCCCGCACCCAGAGCGATATCAACACCAACTCGATCAACCAGGTCGCCACGCCCGGCTTGCAGGACCTGACCGGCGAAGTCGAGGGTGATGCCTGGCGGGTGGAGTTCGGCCATGACGGCGAACGCATCGACGCCAACCTGTTCGCAGGACGTACCGATCCGGGCTTCAACAACCCCGCCTCGCCGCTGTATGGCGGGCGCGGCGAATACAACCTCAACCTCGAATACCACCTCGATCCGCGCTGGGACCTGTACCTGGAAGGCCTGCGCAGCGAAGACCGCAACCCCGAGGGCGGCGAGCGCAATGCCGGCGGCGCCGGCGTGCGCGTGGACGCCACCGACAAGCTCACCCTGGATGCGGGGTTGCGCGCGATCCGTGAAACCGTCGGCGCCTATTCGCCCTGGAGCACGCCGCTGGGCTATGGCAATGCGGGCGGGTTGACCGGCGGCTTCGCCACCGGCGCCGGCGGTGGCGCGCTGGGCTACGGCCAGCAACCGCTGGACCCGCTGACCGGGCTGCCGGTGATTGGCTCCAGCAGTGCCATCACCGGTACTGCCAGCGACTTGCCGGTCGGCACGCGCCTGGAGTCGGACAGTGCCCGCCTGGGCGCTGGCTATCGCATGAGCGAGAAGCTGACGCTCGGCGCCGAGTACGAACAGAGCGTGTCGGGCGAGGATCGCCACCGGGTCGCCGCAGGCATCGACTACCAGGCGTTCGAACGCAGCCGCCTGTACGGCCGCTACGAACGCCAGACCGGCCTGACCAGTGCCTACGGCATCACCACGACCGACCGCCAGGCCGATGCCCTGGTGTTTGGCGTGGACAGCAGCTACGTGCGCGACACCCAGGCGTTCTCCGAGTACCGCCTGCGCGATGCCATCAGCGGCCGCGATGTGCAGGCTGCCTCGGGTATCCGCAACAACTGGGATATCGCCGAAGGGGTGCGCCTGAGCAGTTCGGCCGAGCACGTCAAGGTCTATGACGGCAACACCGGCGATGCCACCGGGCTGGCGCTGGCACTGGACTACGGCGTCAACCCGCTGTGGCGCGGGGCGGTGCGGCTGGAACACCGGATCAGCGGCGACGTTGCCGAGACCGAGACCGATGAGGCCTTCGATACCACGCTGGTGCAGTTGATGCTGGCGCGCAAGCTCAGCCGTGACTGGACCCTGCTGGGCCGCAACTACCTGTTGTCCACCGACTACGCCGCGCGCGGCGACGTGCTGCAGAACCGCTTCCAGCTCGGCCTGGCCTATCGCGATACCGACACCAACCGGGTCAACGCGTTGGCCCGCTACGAGTACAAGCTCGAACGCGACGAGAGCGGTTTGATGCTGGTCGATGGCCAGGCGGTGGATGGCAGCAGCCAGGACATCCGCACCCGCGCGCACATCGTCTCCACCCACGCCGACTGGCATCCGTCGCGGCCGTGGTGGCTGACCGGGCGCGTGGCTGGCAAGTGGCAGCAGGACCGCTTCGCCTATGCCGACGGCGGGCGCGTGGACAGCCGCTTCCGCGCGGTGCTGGTCTCCGCCCGGATTGTCTACGACATCACCGAAAACTGGGACATCGGCGTGCTGGCGGCGAGTTTTCGTGGCCAGGACGGCGGCAACCAGTATGGCTACGGCCTGGAAGTGGGCCGCCTGCTGCGGCAGAACCTGTGGTTGTCGGCCGGCTACAACGGGTCCGGCTTCGACGGTGACCGCGACCTGTCCGGCTATGAGTACACGCAGCGGGGCTTCTTCCTGCGGCTGCGCTTCAAATTCGACGAAGACCTGTTCCGTCCGGACCCGGTCCGTTACCGCGACCCGGTGCGCTGAGGATTGACTGATGACCATCTATTGCAACACCCGATCGGCCCTGATCTGCAGCATCGTTTTCGCCCTGGCCAGCGCGGCCGGCAGCGCTCAGGCACAGACGCGCCTGACACCGCCGCCGCAACGTATCAGCGACGAGGCGATCGCCGCCGACCTGCAGGGCTACCAGGTCGTGCAGGACCGCATCCGCGGCCTCAACGACCGCGGCCGCCCGCTGCGCGACTACGCCTTGTCCAAGGCCCAGTGCTGGCTCGACGTCTCCTTCCACGAGTACACCCGCAACGACCGCAGCAATTTCCCGCAGGCTGCGCTGGGTGAATCGGAGAAGCTGGTGGTATTGATGGAGCAGGGCAGCACGCCGATACCGACCGACACGCCCCTGGTCAACGACGCCCGCTACCTGCGCGACGACCTTTGGCAGCGCTTGCGTGCGTTGCAGGGCAGCGCCGGCTTCAGCTGCGCGCAGCAAGCGGCCGCCTGCGGCGAAGTCGAGCTGGTGCATGCCGGCAATGAGTTCAACCAGCAGCAGTGGCGCCACGCCAAGCCGTACATCCAGATCGCCGAGGACCTGCTCAACGACGCCGAGGCGCAGGCGCGCCAATGCGCGGTTGCAGTGCCGGCCGCGGCTGCAGCACCCGCCGAACCGACGGTGCTGGTGGCCAACGTGCTGTTTGAGTTCGACCGTGACGGTGATGCCGACATCCGGACCTACTCATTGGAAAGCCTGGATCGCGCCTTCGCACGCCTCGCCGAGGAAGGGCTCACGCTGCAGCGGGTCGAGCTGGTCGGCCACGCCGATCGCATGGACGGGCGCGGCCACGACTACAACCAGGGCCTGTCCGAGCGCCGCGCCAGGACCGTGCGCGCACGCCTGCTCGGCAAGGACGTGGCAGCCGAGAAGATCAGCTACAGCTACCGAGGCGACGGCCAGCAGGTGCAGCAGTGCGCCGGGGTCAAGCCGCGCGGGGCGCTGCTGGAGTGCCTGTTGCCCAATCGCCGGGTCGAGGTGCGGCTGGTGGTCGGGCGTGCGGAACAGCCCGGTGCAGTGCGCGCCGAATCACCCTGATGCGTGCACCGGGCCCTCTGGCTCCTCGACGCCAGAGGTGTCGAGGGTCTTGCGGATCGCCGCGGACAGGTCGGCGCGGGTAAACGGCTTGGGCAGGATGGTCGTGCCTCGCGCGACGCTGCTCTGTGCGGCCATGTCGCGGGGGTAGCCAGACGTCAACAGCA
>DATLJF010000188.1:0-2378 GCA_035539015.1 Stenotrophomonas sp.
GGCGAACGGGAAACTCACACCCTCCATGAAGTCGGACAATTCGGGACTGATGCGCTCTTCTTCATCGGTCCAGAGGCGGGGGCCCTCGACCAGCCGCCATCCCTGGCCGCTGCCGCGCCGGCGCTCCCAGCGCTGGCTTGCGCCGCGGTGCTGGCCCATGTTGAGCACCGCGGCAACGATCACGGCGTCGTGGGTGACGTGCATCGTGATGGTGGCCGAGCACTCGCTCATGGCGCGCTCGTAGCCCGCCACGGCGGGCGTGTTAGCCTCCGCGCCGGGACCGGTGCCCGGAATCTGCGGACCTGCAGGGGTGGCTGCTTGCAGTTGCTGTTGCATGTGACTCTCCAGTCGCGTGGATGAAAGGCCTTGGGGCGGTGCGTCAACACCGCCCGCCGGGCCCGCTTGAAAGAAATCGGGCGCGCTCACTTGGCGAACACCCAGCATTTGACGGTCTGGCCACTGCTGCCGTAGCCGTCGGTGAGGACCGCGCTGTTGACGGCGGTGTTGGCCGAAATCAGCTTGTGGCGGCGGGAATCCACCAGCAGGGAGCGGAGGATCTTCAGGTCGGGGACGTTCTGACCGTAGTTCGCCGCGCGTGCCGCGAAGTGGTTGAGGTTGATGGCGATCCTCTGTGGATCGCGGCTGTGGTTGACCACGGGCTTGCCAGCGCCGGTCGCCTCCATGTACTCGAAGGCTTCCCAGAACTCATTGACCAGGACGTGATCAGCGCTGATGGCTTTCTGCCGCTCCATGGCCGCATCCAGCAACGCAAGGCGGGTCTTCTCGACCATGTCATCGGGAATCGTGATGACAAGGCGCAGGCAGTCGAACAGCGCCAGCATCTGCGCGTGGTTCTTGATGACACGTTCCAAGCGCAGGTCAGGCTGCGCTCGAAGCTTGGCCTCGAACAGCTTCACCCGCTCGGCGAAGGTGTCGAGGATGGCGCGCTCCTGGCGGACCGCCCGCACCAGGAAATGGCTGACCTCTTCCACCTGCAGGGCGTTGAGATTGTCGGCCGCGATGCGGCTCTCAGCGGTGACGTGCGGGCGCTTGAAGTGCAGCTTAACGATACGGGTCAGGATCGCCTCGGAGGCGTCCACGGCCGCGTTCTGGCTGATGACGATGGTTCCGCGGAAGGGCGGCTCATAGGTCTCATTGCCACCATTGCGCACGCCGCGCGTGGCCAGCGTGCCGCCGCCGAAGAAGTCCTTCAGCTCGTCCCACTCGAACGTCTTGGCGTGCGCCTTGTCCGGCTCGCTGCGATCAGCTTCCAGCAACACGACCGGCATGCCGGACACCTGGCCCATGGCGCGGGCGCGGCCAGCCTTGGAGGACTTGGCGGGGTCAAAGCCTTCGTAGTCCGAGCGGCCCAGCAGCTTCCACAGGAAGGTGAGCAAGGTGGTCTTGCCGGCGCCGGCCTCGCCGGTCGCCTCCAGGAACGGAAAGCTCTTGTGGGCGGTGCGGATCTGCTCTGCGAACAGCGACCCGAACCAGAACGTCATGGCGACCATGCCGTGCGTGCCGAAGCACTGCCACAGCCAGGGAAGCCAGTCGGTGCGGAAGGCCTCGGCATCGCGCTGAATGTCCAGCCGGATGGACTTCTGCGTGGTCTTCAGGCGCAACTTGTCGAACTCGAAGTAGTCCTCCTCGTTGGCCGTGACCAACTCGCCGTCGCGCACGGCGATATCGCCCAGCAGGTAGGCGCGGTGTTCCCTGCTGTAGCCGACGAAGTCGATGGCATCGACGGTCTTGATCGCCTCGGTCTGCTCCTCGATCAGGCGATCGAGCTGGTGGCCGGTGCCGGTGAACATGGCGCCTGCCGCCAGGGAGATCAGGCGCTTCTTGAACTCCGAAGCACTGGAAACGTGGCCGCCGGTAAAGGTGCCCTTTACGCTGGGCCCGTCGTGCGGAAAATCGACGCGGAAGTAGTACCAGCTCTCGTCGGTGGTTTCCTGGCGTTGGAAGTACAGCGCCTCGGGGTAGCAGTTGGCGATCTTCTGCACCGAACAGGCGGCGCGCTTGATCTTCCTCAGCTCCTCGGCTTCCAGCTCGTCGTCGGCATCGACCTCCAGGTCACCGAGCTTCTCCTTGCGCAGCTTCTCGAAGCGCTGCACGTCGAAGTCGAACCAGTACAGGCGCGAGCGATACTCCAGCCAGAAGTCGTTGCGGCCGTCGTGCTCGAACATGAGCAGGCCTTTGTCCACGGCTGACCGGGCGGTAAGCAGGTCGCCCTGGTACCTGGCTTCGGCCAGGTCGGTGTCCCACTGTTTCGGGTCATCGGACGCCAGGGCGCGCAGGTGCAGGTCATTCCAGTCGGTTTTCTTCCCGTCGCGCTGCACGATCTGCGCCGCGCGTGACTTGAAGCCGATCGCTGCGGC
>DATLJF010000189.1:0-8319 GCA_035539015.1 Stenotrophomonas sp.
TGGCTCGCGCGCAAGCGTGCCTTGACCGTGCCGAAGTCGAACGCTGCCCAGCTGATCGACGGCGTCACCGACCATGCCTTGCTGGCACTGTTGGTCAACGAGCCGGCGTCACCGGACAGGAAACCGACAAAGCCGGTCAGGCTGATGCGCGGAAACAGATCGGCCGTGGCCACGCCTACCCGTGCGGTCGACGCTGCCAGCTCGCGCTCGGCCCGGCGTACATCCGGCCGCTGGCGTAGCAGCTCGGCGGTATCGCCCAACGGCAAGGCACGTGCAAATGCCGGCGTTGCCTGCGGCACCAACAGTGCGTCCAGCGCATTGGGCTGGCGCCCCACCAGCACTGCCAGGCGATGACGGTACTGTGCCTGCGCTACTTCCAGTAGCGGGATGTCGGCTTCGATCGCCTTCAAGCGCGCGCGACTGCTTTGCACATCCAGCTCGCTGCCGGCACCCAGCTGCCAACGCGTCTGCGTCAGTTGCTGGGTGTCGCGCAGGTTCACCAGGGTGTGCTGGGCCACCTCGATGCGCTTCTGCACGCCGCGCAACTCGAAGTAGTTGCGCGCCACTTCCGCCGCCACCGTCACCTGCGTGTCGGCCAGGCCGGCCTGTTGCGCACCGAGGTCGGCACGCGCCGCTTCGGCGGCACGACGCTGGCGCCCGAACAGGTCCAGCTCCCAACGCGCATCGAAGCCCAGGCTGTAGCTTTCGCTGAGAACCCGGTCGCCCTCGGCGGTCGTCAAGTCCGGCTGCTTGCGGCGGTCGTAGTCGCCGCCGGCAGTGACGTGCGGTGCCTGGTCCAGGCGCTGCTCGACGAACACCGCACGGGCCTCCTTGACCCGCGCCATGGCAATGCGCAGGTCATGGTTGGCGACCAACGCATCACGCACCAAACCTTCCAGCACCGGATCGTCGAACTGGCCCCACCACTGCCCGACCGGCGACTCGGCGCTGAAGGCCGGGTCCTGTGCGCCCTGCAATACCACGCTGGGCGCAGGGCTGGCCTTGTAGTCCGGGCCGACCGCACAACCGGCCAGGACGACCGCGGCGATAGCCGCGGTCAATGCCTGCCTGATCACCATGGCAAGGTTTCTCCAAGATGGCTGAAGCTGCCGTTGGGACCGTCGGCGCCAATCAGCGCCAACGCCACGCTGGTGCGCGCGCCTTCCGCGATTTCGATCTCGCCCTCGCCCGCGTTCATGTCGGTCTTCACGTAGCCAGGGTGGATGGTGTTGACCTTGAGCGGGGTGTCGCGAAGCTCGTAGGCCAACTGCACCGTCCACGCATTCACTGCGCTCTTGGAGACGTTGTAGGCCGGCACCTTGAAATCGTAGATCGGTGAGGCAGGGTCGGTGTGTAGCGCGATCGAGCCGAGAATGCTCGACACGTTGACGATGCGCCCGGCCGGCGCCGCCTTCAGCAGCGGCAGGAACGCCTGGGTCACCGCGATCACCGCGAACAGGTTGGTGTCGAAGGTCTTGCGCCAGGTGTCCAGGGTCTGCTCGGACGGCGCGCGACCGAACTCGTCGAGCAGGATGCCGGCGTTGTTGACCAGGATGTCGAGGCGGCCGTGGCGCTCGCGCACTTCGGCCACGGCCGAGGCGATGCTCTTGCCGTCAGTGACATCCAGGGCGATCGCATCGACCGGCAAGCCCTGGGCCTTCAGTTCCGAAGCGGCGGCCTGGGCGCGCTCGCCGTTGCGTCCGGCCAGCAGCGTGTACACGCCGGCCTCGGCCAGCTGACGCACGGTCTCCAGGCCGATGCCACGCGTGGCGCCGGTGACCAGGGCGATCTTCTGTGAGCTATTCATGGGTTGTCCTTGTGGGGTAACGAGGAATCAGACGTGCTGGACGTGCGCATGGCCTTCTTCGGGCGCATGCGAGACCAGCGGGCGCCCGGCCAGCTTGCGCAGGGCGACGTAGAACACCGGGGTCAGGAACAGGCCGAACAAGGTGACGCCCAGCATGCCGGCAAACACCGTGATACCCGTGGCCGAGCGCACTTCGGCGCCTGCGCCATGCGAGAACACCAGCGGCACGGTGCCGGCGATGAACGCGATCGAGGTCATCACGATCGGGCGCAGACGCAGGCGGCACGCTTCCAGCGCCGACTCGACGATACCCTTGCCGCGCAATTCCAGTTCACGGGCAAATTCGACGATCAGGATCGCGTTCTTGCACGCCAGGCCCATCAGCACGACCAGACCCACCTGCACGAACACGTTGTTGTCGCCACCGGTGAGCCACACGCCGAACAGGGCGGACAGCAGCGTCATCGGCACGATCAGGATCACCGCCAGCGGCAGCGTCCAGCTTTCGTACAACGCGGCCAGCACCAGGAAGGCCAGCAACACCGCCAGCGGGAACACCACCAGCGCGGCCTTGCCCTGGGTCGACTGCTGGTAGCTCAGGTCGGTCCACTCGATGTTCATGCCATTGGGCAACACCTGCTTGGCCAGCTCCTCGACCTTGTGCATCGCTTCGGTCGAAGACAGCATCCGTGCATCGGCCTCGCCAGCCAGGTCGGCCGCCGGGTAGCCGTTGTAGCGCAGCACCGGGTCGGGGCCGTAGGTCTGCTTGATCGTCACCATCGAGCCGATCGGCACCATCTCGCCTCTGTCGTTGCGCGTGCGCAGGCGGGAAATATCCTCCACGCTCTCGCGGAACGGCGCATCGGCCTGGGCAATCACCTGCCAGGTACGGCCAAACTGGTTGAAGTCGTTGACGTAGGCCGAGCCCAGGTAGGTCTGCAGGGTATCGAACAGTTCGGTCAGCGACACGCCCTGCGCCTTGGCCTTGGCACGGTCCACCTCGGCATCGAGCTGGGGCACGTTGGCCTGGTAGGTACCGATCGGATAGGCCATGCCCGGCGTCTGCGCGATCGCACCCTGCATCGTGTTGACCGCATTCTGCAGCGCGCCATAGCCGAGGTTGCCACGGTCCTCGATGAACAGCTGGTAGCCGTTACCGTTGCCCAGGCCGAGGATCGGCGGCGGCATGAACGAGAACGTCAGGCCCTCGCCCAGCCCGGAGATCTTCTGGTTGATCTCGGCATTGATTTCCAGCGCCGAACGATGACGCTCGGAGAACGGCTTGAGCGGCAGGAACACCACGCCGGTGTTGGGCGTGTTGGTGAACTGCAGTGCGTTGAGGCCCGGGAAGGCGATGGCATGGGCCACGCCATCGGTATGCATGGCGATGTCGGTGACCTTGCGCAGCAGCGCGTCGGTGCGCTCGATCGAGGCACCTTCAGGCAGCTTGACGCCGGCGATCAGGTACATCTTGTCCTGGGTCGGGATGAAGCCGCCCGGCACCGCCTTGAACATCACGCCGGTGACCAGCAGCAAGACCACGTAGACCGCGAACACCATGCCGCGGCGGCCGAGGATGCGCGAGACCGCACCCTGGTAACGCTCCGAGCTGCTCTTGAAGAAGCGGTTGAACGGACGGAACACCCAGCCGAACAGGCGGTCGATCACCCGCGACGGCGCATCCTTCGGTGCATCATGCGAGCGCAGCAGGCGCGCGGCCAGGGCCGGCGACAGGGTCAGCGAGTTGATCGCCGAGATCACCGTGGAGATCGCGATGGTCACGGCGAACTGCTTGTAGAACTGGCCGGTGACGCCGGACAGGAACGCCATCGGCACGAACACCGCGCACAGCACCAGGGCAATGGCGATGATCGGCCCGGACACCTCGCGCATCGCCTGGTGGGCGGCCGCCAGCGGCGTCAGGCCCTCCTCGATGTTGCGCTCGACGTTTTCCACCACCACGATCGCGTCGTCAACAACAATACCAATCGCCAGCACCAGGCCGAACAAGGTCAAGGTGTTGATCGAGAACCCAAGCAAGTACAGCGCGCCGAAGGTACCCACCACCGAGACCGGCACCGCGATCAACGGGATGATCGAAGCACGCCAGGTCTGCAGGAACAGGATCACCACCAGCACCACCAGCAGGATGGCTTCGAGCAGGGTGTGGACCACCGCGCTGATCGAGTCGCGCACGAAGATGGTGGTGTCATACACCGCCTCGTACTTGACGTCGTCGGGGAAGCGCTGGGTCAGCTCATCCATCTGCGCAATGACTTTGTCGCGGATCTCCAGGGCATTGGCGCCCGGCGCCTGGAAAATGCCGATGCCGACCGCGTTCTTGCCATCCAGCTGCGAGCGCAAGGTGTAGTCGCCAGCGCCCAGCTCCAGGCGTGCGACATCGGACAGCCGCACGATCTGGCCGTCGCTGCCGGTCTTGAGGATGATGTCGCCGAATTCCTTTTCGGTCCGCAGGCGGCCCTGGGCATTGATCAAGGTCAGGAACTTGCTGCTGGGCATGGGCTCGGCGCCAAGCTGGCCGGCCGAGACCTGCACGTTCTGCTCGCGCATCGCCGCCACCACGTCGCTGGCGGTCAGCCCGCGCGAAGCCACGCGCTCGGGATCGAGCCAGGCACGCATGGCGTAGTCGCCACCGCCGAACACCTGGGCATCGCCCACGCCGGAGATGCGCGCCAGCGAATCCTTGACGTGCAGGCGCGCGTAGTTGCGCAGGTACAGGGTGTCGTACTTGCCCTTGGGCGAAGTCAGGTGCACGACCATCAGGAAGGTCGGCGACTGCTTCTGCGTCGACACGCCCTGGCGGCGCACGTCCTCGGGCAGGCGCGCCTGCGCCTGGGCGACGCGGTTCTGTACCTTCACCGCGGCGTCGTCCGGGTCAGTACCGGGGCGGAAGGTGATGGTCATCTGCAGGACGCCGTCCGAACCGGCGACCGACTTGATGTACATCATGTTCTCTACGCCGTTGATCGCCTCTTCCAGGGGCGTGGCGACGGTCTCGGCGATGACCTTGGGGTTGGCGCCTGGGTAGACCGTGCGCACCACCACCGAAGGCGGCACGACATCGGGGTACTCGCCGATCGGCAGCATCGGGATGGCGATCAGGCCGGCGGCGAAAATAATGATCGACAGCACCGCGGCGAAGATCGGCCGGTCGATGAAGAATCTTGAAAAGTCCATGGGGAAAGTTCCTTGGGTGGTATGGCCGGCATCGGATCGGGGATCCGGGCAGTGCCGGCCCAACGCCGGCCCCATTGGGGGGCCGGCGCGTGGAGACGCCTACCGCGGTAGTGCCGGTCAGTTCATCGCGGTCTTGTTGGCTGCCGCGGGCGGCGTCGGCACCATCGAGATCGCCTTGGCGTCGACCGGCATGCCGGGCATGAAGATCTTCTGCACGCCATCGATGATCACCCGGTCGCCGGCGGCCAGGCCGTCGCTGACGATGCGCAGGCCCTCGGCGGTGCGGCCGAGCTGGACATCGCGGCGCTGCGCCTTGCCGTCCTTGTCGACCACGTAGACGTACTTGCGGTCCTGGTCGGTGAGGATGGCCTTGTCGTCCACCAGCACCGCCTTGAACTCGCCGCTGCCGAGCAATTGCACGCGGGCGTACAGGCCCGGGGTGAAGTTGCGCTCGGCGTTGTCGAGCACCGCGCGCACGCGGATGGTGCCGGTGGTGGCGGCGATCTGGTTGTCGAGGAAATCGACGCGACCGCTGTGCGGGTAGCCGTCCTCGCCCACCAGGCCGATGCGCACCGGCAGGCTGCCGTCGCGCTCGCTCGGGCGTTCGCCGCTGCGGGCCATGTGGCCGTAGCGCAGGAAGGTCGCCTCATCGGCATCGAAGTAGACGAAGACCTTGTCCAGCGAGACCACCGTGGTCAGCACGCTGGCGGCATCGCCGGCGCTGACCAGGTTGCCGGCGGTGACCAGGGCCCGCCCGGCGCGGCCGTCGATCGGGGCGCGCACGCGCGTCCAGTCGAGGTTGAGGCGGGCGGTGGTGACCGCCGCCTCGGCGGCGAGTACGTCGGCGGAGGCCTGGTCGGCGGCGGCCTTGCGCTGCTCCCAGGTTTCGGTGGAAATCGCTTGCTGGTCGGCCAGCTTGCGCGCGCGCGAGGCCTCGCTACGGTTCAACTCGGCCTGGCTGCGGGCACGGGCCAGGGCGGCCTGGGCGCGATCCAGTTCGGCCTTGTAGCTGCGGTCGTCGATGGTGAAAAGGACGTCGCCCTTCTTCACTTCCTGGCCTTCGGCGTAGTTGACCTTATCGATGTAGCCGGACACGCGCGGGCGCAGCTCGACGCTTTCCACCGGCTCGATGCGGCCGGTGAACTCGTCCCACTGCGAAACCTGCTTGACCAGCACCGGGGCGGCACCGACCGCCGGCGGCGGCGGCGCGCCCTGTTCAGCGGCCTGCGAGCCGCAGCCGGCCAGCACTGCGGCCAACACCGCAGCGGCCAGCAGGTTGCGCAACGGGTGCGAGGTCAAGGAAGTGCGCAGCGACGAGAACGGGGTGGCGTTCGTAGTCATGGGGAGGAAACCTCTTGGAGGGAAAGTGGGAGAGGAACACCGGCCAGCTGTCCTGCGACCGGTAGCGAAGCGAATTTCTTGTCGGCGTTGACGATCACCTGCCCCGGCTGACCGCGGCCGGCCAGCAACGACACCGCGCAGCGGCCAACTGCCAGTGGGCTGAACCACTCGCTGCAGGCCTCGGCCTTGCGCGCGGGGTTGCACACCGGTTGTTCGACCGACAGCAGTTGCACGCGTACGCCCAGCGGCTGGGCTTCTTCGTGCAGCACCTGGGCCAGCATCCGCGTGGCCGAGGCGGTGACCGACGTCTCGCCGTGGCCAGCCCACGGACGCAGCGCGCACGGGCTGCCGACCAACACGTAACGGCCGCCCAGGTCAGCGAGCAGAGGCAACAGTTGGCGCGCGGCGGCCAGGTGCGGCAATAGATCACGTTGCAGGCGGCGTAACAGCGCCGACGCGGGGCGGTCGATCAAGCGACCACTGGTCAACGGGCTGCCGAGGCTGGCGACGACCGCGGCCAACGGTCGTTCGCGCTCGGCGATGGCCGCGGCCAGCGCTTCGGCGCTCTGGTCATCGGCGACCGAACCGACCAACGTTTCCAGCCCGGGCGCATCGGCGAAGCGGCGGCGCAACGCCTTTAGGCGCTCGCCGCTGCGGCCGACCGCCAGCACTCGGCTACCGGCTTCCAGCAGCGCGGCAACCACGCCGCCGCCCACCGTGCCGGTTCCGCCGAGCACCAGCACCTCAGGCTGGAGCATCCCGCTCATGGGATTTTCACTCCTGAAATCGGAACAATCCGGATGCCGCCGTAGCGGTCCAGTCGGCGCGCGGCCAGGCGCAGGCTGCCGCCTCCCTGTCGTTGCGGGGGCGGAGTGAATTCGCGAAAAGCCGGCAATCCACGCGCATTAACGTTGAGCTCGACCGGGTCGAACGCGGTTTCGAGCGCTTGCTTGCGGGAAGGCGGCAAGCCGAACAGGCGACGCAGCCACATGGTGCACCTCGGGGGGAATCTGGAATGGCGCCAAGTTACGCCCCGAACCCGCACTTGATTAGTCCGGATTTAGGGGAATAATCGTCCCGGTCACGGTCTAATCGTCACCTACCCCCGGCCGTCTCTCCCTCCCCCTCAGGAGATTCCCGCATGACCCGCGATCTCAACGAGACCCTGATCTTCGTCAAGGTGGTCGAGCAAGGCAGCTTCATCGCCGCCGCCAACGCGCTCGGCCTGCCCAAGACCACGGTCAGCCGCAAGGTACAAGAACTGGAGCAGCGCCTGGGCGCGCGCCTGCTGCACCGGACCACGCGCCGCATCGGCCTGACCGAGGCCGGTTCGGTGTATCACGAACATTGCCAGCGCATCGCGCGCGAACTGGAAGAAGCAGAGAGCGCGGTAGGCCAGTTGCAGTCTGGCCCGCGTGGTTGGTTGCGCTTCACCGTGCCCTATTCCATCGGCATCACCTGGATCGCGCCGCTGCTGGGCGAGTTCCATGCGCTGTATCCGGAAATCCAGCTGGACATGCACCTGGGCAACGAGAAGCTGGACCTGATCGCCGGTGAAGCCGATCTCGCGTTGCGCGTGGGCTCGCTACCGGATTCGAACCTGGTCGCGCGCAAACTCGGCAGCCTGCGCACGCAGGTGTTCGCCAGCCCGGCCTACATCGAGCGCTATGGCGAGCCGCTGCACCCGGACGAGTTGCAGTTCCACCGCACCTTGGCGATGCGCAAGAGCCGCACCAACACCGTCAGCAACAATCGCTTCTATTGGTCACTGACCGACGGCGCCGAACTGCGCGATTTCGCCGTCAACCCGCTGATGGTCGCCAACGATCCTTCCGCGTTGAACGGCGCGCTCCTGTGCGGCGAAGGCTTGATGCTGACCGGCGATGTGATGGCCAAGCCGTTCATCGAGTCGGGCATGATTCGCCGCGTGCTGGCAGGCTGGACCGGACCGGAAGTGGATTTCAATGCGGTAT